>CAZWEY010000080.1:0-9812 GCA_964632055.1 uncultured Sphingomonadaceae bacterium | reverse complement strand
GGCGATGGCCTCTCGCTGATCTATTCCTTCTTCGATCCCGACCATGCCAGCCGTTCGGGTCTGGGCAATTACATCATCCTCGACCATATCCGCAAAGCTAAGGCGGATGGGCTGCCCTATGTCTATCTCGGCTACTGGGTCGAAGGCTCGGCGCGGATGCAATACAAGGTGCGCTATCGCCCGCTTGAACGCCTCACCGCCGATGGCTGGCAGCGCTTTTCCGAAGAGGAGCAGGACAGGCTGGTGGCCGAGGTGTCCCGCTCTCGCCGCGATGGCACCGCGCTGGATGGCGCTGGCAAGGATGGTATCGGCAAGGACGGGCTACCCGGCGGAGAGATCGAATATCAGCTGAGCCAGTAGGCTTGCTGCCCTAGCCGCCCGAACGATAGAGCGCGGCCTCGGCTGCGCGGCGCCGCGCAAGTCCTGCCATCACTCGGCCACCGGCGCGATTCCAGCGACGAAATTCTGCTGCGGCCCCGGCATGATCGCCTTCGCGATGCCGACGCGTCAATGTGGCACGGCGAATTGCGCCGGTGTTGTAATGAAACGAAACCATGGCATCGAACTGGGCCTGAGTGGTCGGGGCTTCGCCAAGGGCGCGGTCCACCTCGCGGGCGTAGCGCTGCAGGTCATGCCTCAATCGTTCTTCGCATTGCTCGCGGGTCCATATGGTGCCCGGCACAATTCCGGGGCCGGTCGAGCCCCAGCCGATGGTCCATGGCGCACCGCCCGTGCCAGGGTCGGGGTAGGCCTCGATCCGTCCATCCGGCCTGATCCGTGCACAGCCTTCGAAGAGCTTGATCAGTTCTGTTCCCTGTATGCCAAGCTGGCGCGCTCCCGCGCTGGTCTGGTTGCTGCTCACTTCAATCTCCTTCCACGGAATCAGTGGAAGAACATATTAGGAACAAATATACGATGTAGGAAACTGCTCTGGTGGTTCAGGCCTGTTCGGCTGCGACAAGCACCGGGCTTCTCGTCAACTCATAGCCCTGAAGCGGTCGTGCCACGATCTGGACGCCGGGCCGCAGTTTCTTGCGAAGGTTGCATATGATCACCTTGAGATTGTCGAAGGTGATGTCTTCGTAATAATTGCTCGCAGCCTGACGCAGGGATTTGTAGCTGGAAAATGTCCCTCTTGCTTCGGCCAAAGCTTCCAGCACGGCGCGCTCCCTTGGGGTAAGGCGATCCAGATAGCTAATTTCATTTAGCTTTTCGCGCTCGGCCTTGCGGCTTTTTTCCTGAGCAAATTTCAGCTCATAACGCTGCCACATCGCGGCCACCCTTGCGATTGCTTCGGGAGGGGCGATCTTGTCGATATCGAACACATCATCAAAGCCGGCGAGCAGCAATTGCGAGCGTCGTTGCGCGTTGGAACCGGAAACCAGAGAGATCTTGAGGCGGTTGCGCAAGATCGCCTCATTGGTGCGCACCAAACGTGCAATGCGCCGACTGTCATTCCCGCCAACGATCAGCACATCATAGTCCTGGCTCGCGGCAGACAGGAAACTCGTATCCCCTTCGGAGTAGTTGTATTCGCTGTAATCCGTGAAGGTTTTGTGCAACCAGCTGTCGCGCTCATAGCGGCTGGCATCATTGAGGCACAAATAGCGGATATGGATATCTGCCAGCAATTCTTCCGCAGCCTTGCCCGGATCATCATCTCCGCTGCGTGATGCTGCGGACGAAGCTGCCTCGTCCATATTCCCAGAGAGTATCACGGCCCAATCCTTACTTAGATAATAATACCTAAATAATTGAAATTATACCGTAATATAGAATGTATTTGCAATTTGGACCAGATTAGTATTTGTATTATCCATAATATGGAAATGGTAATTAAAACATAGACTTGCTTTATAAATTCCACCAATTTATACTTAGGTATATAAATAAAGGCCCGATACATTGCGGATCAACGGGCGGGGGTGCGCGTAAGGGTCACGCGCCTTAGGTCCGGAGCCGGACGCTCTATATCCCGCCGGCTACGGCAGGCCTGTCAAGAGCTTTCAGCCCCTCGACCAGAGCTTCGACGCAAGCTGCAAGGGCTGTCTCGTCGACCGAACGGACGACGAAATTGGCTCCGACCTTCCCTTCGCGGAAAAAGGGATAGCTGCCGATCTGGCATTGCTCATGCGCTTTTTCCGTCTCGCGCAGCAGCTCGGCCACTTCGCTTTCTGCGACCCAGCAACCCAGCGTGGCCGATTTGAGCGGAACGCCGCCTTCCAGCTGGCCGGTCAGCGCATCGAGCATGCCTGCCGTGATATGCGGGACGCCGGCCATCATGTAGATATTGCCGATGCGGATGCCGGGGGCGCCTGACATGCGATTGGGGATGAGATCAGAGCCCTCAGGCACGCGGGCCATGCGCAGGCGGCCTTCATTAAGCCCGCCGCGCGTGGCGTAATAGCTCTCGAGAATGGCGCGCGCTTCGGAGTGGATCACCACCTCAACGCCCATTGCGCGGGCGATGGCGTCGACCGTGATATCGTCATGCGTTGGGCCGATGCCGCCCGTGGTGAACAGATAATCATGCTGCGCGCGCAGGGCATTGACCGCGCCGATGATGGCTTCTTCGACGTCCGCAACGACGCGCACTTCGCGCAAACGGATCCCTTGCACCTCAAGCCATGCGGCGATCTGGGCGATGTTCTTGTCATGGGTGCGCCCGGAGAGGATTTCGTCTCCGATGACGACAAGAGCTGCGGTCCAGATGCGGGCGGGGTCGGTCATCATTGCGGACTAGGCCATTTCCTGCCGGGCCGCCACTCCCGCTTTTTCAAAACGCAAGATTCCATCTTCCACCGGCCGCTGGCGGAAGTCGGCGCGATCCTGGCGATAATCCTGATTGAGCCGCCAGGGTAGGCTATCCGCGCTTTTCGGCATCATCGGCAAGGCGCGCCGGATGTAGCCCGATGAAAAATCATAGACATTGTCTTCTGCAAGGCGATGATCTTCGGCCAGCACAGGGCGAACCACGCTGGCGCCTTTTGCGCGCATCGCGTTCAGCACTTCGCAGACATAGCGCGCCGTTGCATCGGCGCGCAGCGTCCAGCTGGCATTGAGATAGCCGAACACCACCGCCAGATTGGGCACATTGGAAAACATGCAGCTGCGATAATAGAAATGCTTGCGCCAGTTGACCTTGGCGCCGTCCAGCGTGACCTTGATCCCACCCGCCATGGCCAGCTTCAGCCCGGTTGCGGTGACCACGATATCGGCATCGAGATGTCGGCCCGATGCAAGCATGATACCTGAGGCATCGAGACGGGCGATATGGTCAGTCACGACCTCGGCCTTGCCCGAACGGAGCGCCCGGAACAGATCGCCATCGGGCACCAGGCAAAGGCGCTGCTCCCATGGGCCATAGGGCGGCTGCCAGTCGCGTTCACTATACAGGGCGCCAAGGCGTTTTTGCGTGTTTCTGGTCAGGAACCGCGCCATCTTTCCGGGCGATTTGCGGGCTGTCTTGAAGACATATTCGTTGAAACGCAGATTCTTCTCGCGTGTCAGGCGATAGGCCAGCCGGGTGGGCAGAAACCTTGCCAAAAAACGCGCCAGCCAGTCGCGCGAGGGCATCGCCGCCATCCATGTCGGCGTGCGCTGGAGCATGGTGACATGCGCAGCCTTGCCGGCCATGGCTGGCAGCAGGGTCACCGCCGTTGCGCCCGAACCGATGATGACCACCTTCTTGCCTGCAAAATCGAGGTCGCCCGGCCAGAATTGGGGATGGACAAGTGTGCCCTCGAAATTCTCGCGCCCGGCCAGTTCAGGGTCGTGCGGCTGGTCGTAATCATAATAGCCGCTGCCCAGATAAAGGAAGCGGGCGGTGATCTGCCGCGGCCCCTCCGGGCTTTCGAGGCTGACATGCCAAAGCCCCTCGCTCTCGCGGAAATCGGCGGCGATGACGCGGGTGGAAAATCGGATATGGGGCCGGATGCCCCGCTGGTCGACTACGCGATCGAGATAGGCGAGAATGCTGTCGCCACCGGCAATGGCCTGGCTGTCAGTCCAGGGTTCGAACTCGAATCCCAGCGTATACATGTCGCTGTCGGAACGAATGCCGGGATAGCGGAACAGGTCCCATGTCCCGCCCAGCCGCGCGCGCCGCTCGACGATCGCGTAGCTGCTGTCGGGGCAGATCATTCCCATATGCGCCGCCATGCTGATGCCCGAAATGCCTGCGCCCACAATGAGGACGTCGACATGACTGGCATCGTCAGGGGGCAGGGCGTCTGTCACCCCGAAAAAACCACGGTGCGCGAGCCGTTCAGGAACACGCGGTCCTCGATATGAGCGCGCACGGCCGCGGCCAGCACGCGGCGCTCGATGTCACGGCCCTTGGCCACCAGCATGTCGGCCGTATCGGCATGGGTGATCGCGGAAACGTCCTGAGCGATGATCGGGCCTTCGTCGAGATCGGCGGTGACGTAATGCGCGGTTGCCCCGATCATCTTCACCCCACGCGCATGCGCCTGATGATAGGGTTTGGCGCCCTTGAAACCGGGCAGGAAACTGTGATGGATATTGATGCAGCGGCCTGAGAGCCAGGCGGCCATGTCATCCGACAGGATTTGCATATAGCGCGCCAGCACGACCAGTTCAGCGCCGGTCTGTTCCACCAGCTGCTTGACCGCGGCTTCCTGATCGGCCTTGTTCTCCTTGTTTACCGGCAGATGATGGAACGGGATATTCTCGGGCAGGGTGGTGTTGAGTGCAGTGGCGGGATGGTTGGAGACGATCGCGACCACGTCCATGTCAAGCTCGCCAATACGGTTGCGATACAGCAGGTCGGCCAGGCAATGATCGAATTTGCTGACCATGATCAGCAGTTTCATCTTTTCGCCCGCAGGGCGCATCGTCCAGTCCAGTCCCAGCTCGTCAGCGGTGAACGCGAATTGCCCCTTGAGAGATTCAAAGGGTTTGCCGTCATGGTCGAATTGCACGCGCATGAAGAACCGCTCGGTTTCGGCATCGTTGAACTGCTGGGCATCGACGATGTTGCAGCCCCGTTCGGCCAGGAACCCGGCAACGCGGGCGACCAGTCCGGGACGATCCTCGCATGAAACCCTGAGCGTGCAAAACTGCGACACCAATACCTCCTGATTGCTTCCTGAGACAGCGATTAGCGGATTTTTCCGCATTGAAAAGGATGACGCGAAGCTTTGGGCAACCTATGTGCCCCTCAGGCTCCAACCGGGAAAGGATAATACATGCTCCGCAACACGTCGCTTCTGGCCCTTGCCATGGCCAGCCTTGCTTCGGGTCAGGCGCTTGCCCAGGATGCAGGCGACGGGCAACGCGGAGCCGAGATCGTGGTCACCGGTTTCGGGCTTGACGTCACCCCTGCGACACCGGCCTATGATGTGCAGGTCATCACCCGCGACCGCCTGGTGGCAACCGGATCGGGCCGGATCGAGGATGCCCTGTCTTCTGTCGCCGGCTTCCAGCAATTCCGCCGGTCTGACAGCCGTTCTTCCAACCCCACGGCGCAAGGCGCAACGCTGCGCTCGCTTGGCGGCAATGCCACCAGCCGCACCCTTGTGTTGCTTGATGGGGTGCCGATGTCCGATCCTTTCTTCGGCTATATCCCCTACAGCGCCCTGTCGCCCGAGCGGCTGCATTCGGCGCGGGTCACGCGCGGCGGAGGCTCTGGCGCATTTGGCGCAGGTGCCGTGGCCGGCAGCATCGAGCTGCAGAGTGCGGATGCCGATACGCTTGGCCTTGCGAGCGGTGGCGTGCTTGTGAATGATCGCGGTGAAACCGAAGCCAGCGCCAGCTTTGCGCCGAGCCTCGGAGACGGGTTTGCCGTCATCTCCGGCCGCTGGGACCGCGGAAAAGGTTTCTACACCACGCCAAAAGACCAGCGAGTGCCTGCCACGGCACGCGCCGAATATGACAGCTGGTCTGTCGGTGCGCGGCTGGTCCAGCCGTTGGGCGATGACATGGAATTGCAGGCCCGCGCCCTGTTCTTCGAGGACAAGCGCACGCTGCGTTTCAAAGGAGCCAATTCCTCGATCGAGGGGCAGGATGTCTCGGTGCGGCTGGTTGGCCGTGGCGAATGGCAGTTCGATGTGCTGGCCTATGGCCAGTGGCGCGATTTCAGCAATATCGTGATCAGCTCCAGCCTGTTCACCCCGGTTCTCGACCAGCATGACACGCCCGCATCGGGCCTTGGCGGCAAGATCGAGATCCGTCCGCCTGTGGGCGAAAACCATGTCCTGCGGCTCGGCACAGACTACCGCCGCTCACGCGGGCGCATGGAGGAAACAGGCTTTAGCGCCTTCAGCGGGGCAGTTACCCGCGAGACGCGGGCCGGTGGCACCAATAGCGATCTCGGCTTCTTCGTGGAGCATGACTGGACCATGGGGCCGGTCGTGATGACGGTGGGGGGGCGGCTGGACCGTTACACCATCCGCAAGGGCTATTTCATCCAGACCAATTCCTTTGCCGATGCCGATCTTTCCTATGCCAATCGCGCCGAATGGGAACCGAGCTTCCGCGGCGGTTTCGTGGCTCAGCTGGCTGAGGGCGTGCAATTGCGCGGCGCGGGATACCGGGGGATCAGGCTTCCGACGCTCAACGAACTCTATCGCCCGTTTTCCGTTTTTCCCGTGGTCACTCAGGCAAACGCAAATCTCGATATCGAGAAGCTGCGCGGGATTGAGGGCGGGCTCGATTTCAAGCCGACGGAAGGGGTCCGGCTTTCGCTCACCGCTTTCGACAACAAGCTGAAAAACGCGATCGCCAATGTGACGATCGGCACCAATCTGCGCCAACGCCAGAATGTCGGCCAGATCCGCGCCAAGGGGATCGAGCTGGGGGCGAATGTTGATCTGGGCCAGTTCAGCTTCAATGGCTCGCTGGCCTATACCAGTTCCAAGGTTCGGGCATCGGGCGTGGCGGCGGCCCTTGACGGGATGCGGCCCTCGCAGACGCCGAAATGGGCGATGAGCGGCACGCTCAGCTATCGCCCGCGCGAAAACTGGCTGTTTTCTGCAACGCTGCGCCATGTCGGCAAGCAATATGAGGATGATCTGGAAACCGATGCGCTGAAATCGGCGACCACGCTCGATGCTTTCGCGCAGGTCGCGCTGGTCGAGAGGCTTTCCTTTGTGCTGCGCGGAGAAAACCTTTTCGACGCAACAATCCTGACGCGCAATCAGGGCGGCTCTATCGATCTGGGCACCCCTCGCACGGTGTGGGCAGGATTGCGCTACGGCTTCTGAATCAGCGGCCTGTTTGCGCGCCCCGGATCAGCCCATAGCCATAGACCGGATCATAGCCCGGCTCGCCCAGATCCACTGCCGACAAGCGCAGCTTGCGCGCGCAATCGGCGGGCTTGGCGGTCTTGAGGCAACGCCCCATCCATGCGGCGACCAGAGGGGTGGCAAAGCTGGTGCCTGAAAACAGGCCTATGCCGCCGCGCGCATCGGCGGCTGGCTGATCCACCCCGGCGGCGGCCACTGTGATGTAGCGGCCCTGATTGGCATAGCGATAGACCCGCATCTGGTCATCCACCGCCGTCACCGCGACCACCGGGCGCAAGGCTGCCGGATAGGCGGGTGGCGCCGATGGCCCGCCATTGCCCGCTGCCGCAACGATCATGGTGCCGCGCGCCACCGCTTCGTCCACCAGCCGGTCAAGAATGGCATTGCGCGGGCCTGCCAGGCTCATATTGACCACCGGCACCTGTTTTTCGACCATCCATTCGAGCGCGTTCACGATGGCGTCGGCCGATGTGAAGGGGGCAGACGGCTGCCCGCGAAATATATTGGCGACGAGCAGGCGGTTCGATCCTTCGCTGACCAGCAGCGATGCGACCGCAGTGCCATGCGCGGTGGGGACGGCAGAGCCTTTGGGGCCGAAATCGCGAATATCGATGGCGGCACCGCGCAGAAAGGGGTGGCCGGCAATGGCAGTGTCGATCATGCCTATCGTCAGAGCGTCATTGCGGCGCGGCAGGCTGCGTCTGGATTTTCCGGCGATCATGCCCGAAGTGCCGAACAACATCCCGTAATAATGAGTATAGTCGAACAGCGTTTCCGGCTCGGTCGCGCGGGCTTCTGCAAGCGCCGTTGCCGCGTCCATCCCGTCCGGGGCCTGAAGTCGGGTAATCTCGCTTTCAAGCGCTGCAAGGCGGGACTGGGCGATGACGGCAAAGCCCCGCGCCTTGAGCGCGTCCAGCCCCCTGGCGCTGAGGTTGAGCGCCACCACTTCGCCCCGGCGAACGGGAAATCCGCGCTTGTCGGCTTCCGGATTTTCCACAGCACCCAGATCGCGCAATTGTGCGCTGCTGCCGCTTTCGCCAAGCTCGCCCGCCTTGTCTTGCGTAGCCCTCGCCATGTCCTCGGCGGCATCGGCCAGATCCTTTTGCCGGTCTTCTTCGATCTTTGCCAGTTCTCTCGCAAGATCGGCCTGGACCTTGGCGGCTTCTTCCTGAGCCTTGAGCGCATCTTCGGCCTGGCGGGCATCGAGCTTGGCCAGTTCTTGTGCTTGGCGCACCGGATCATTGGCCGTGTCTTGCAGGATCTTGGCGCGTTCCTCGGCATAGCGTTGCTGATTGCGCGCGGTGTTTTCGGCAGCGCGTTGCGTGTCGCGGGTGAAGCGGTCCTGAGCGCTGGCGGTGTCGCGAACCGCTCTGTCCTGCGCGCGGGAGGTGTCGCGCAGCGCACGGTCTTGCGCTCTGGAATTGTCGCGCGCTGCTCGGTCCTGGGTGCGGGAGGCATCGCGGGCGGCCCTTTCCTGCGCACGTGAAATATCGCGGTCGGGATCACGCGCACCCAGCGGCGCGGCCATTGCCAGCAATGCGGCGACGAGGCCGATCATGCGAGAGGGTGAAGTGAATTTCATCTTGCCTTCCATTACCATAGATAGTTCTGCATAGGCATACGGAGCAAGGCTGCATTTATTCCCTTCATGCCATGGCGGAATAAATCACCGGCTGGTCCGTTTCGGGAGAAGGAAGTGGAGCAAGGCATCGAGACGTCATCGATCGACCTGCGAGACGAGATTGTCGCCCTTCTGCCCCGGCTCAGGCGTTTTTGCCTGGCTCTTGCGGGCAGCCCCGACCGGGGAGACGATCTCTGCCAGGAAACGATCGAACGTGCGCTGTCGCGCTCCGGGCAATTTATCGCCGGAACGAGACTGGATAGCTGGATGTTTCGCATTGCACGCAATTTGCTGATCGATCAGCTCCGCCGGGTGAAGACCCGCGGGACCGAGATCGATATTGATGATTCTTTCGACATAAGCGGGGAGGATGGGGTCCAGATCCTCGAAGGCCGTTCCGACCTCGATCGCGCGCATCAGGCCATGGCCCGCCTGCCCGAGGAGCAGCGCAGCCTGCTCTCGCTCGTGGTGCTGGAAGGCTTCAGCTATAAAGAGGCGGCCGAGACATTGGACATTCCGATCGGCACGGTGATGAGCCGTTTGGCGCGGGCGCGCCGTGCAATCGACCTTCATGTCAACGGGGCAGCGGGCAATGACTGAGCCAGACGATCTCGAACTGCGGATCATCGCCTTTCTCGATGGCACGATGGAGCCCGACGAGCAGAGCGTCTTTGAAGCGGAGATGGAAACCGATGCTGCGCTTGCGACCCGTGTCGCTCGGATGATGGACAATGACGATCTGCTGCGTGCCGCCTTTTCCGGCCCGGTGGATCAAGGGGTGGATGATGCCCTGCTGGCACGCATGGGGCTTGGTGGTGGCGCTTCGGCCGAGGTGGTTGATCTCGCGTCCCGCCGCGCCCGTCCGCCCTTGCGCGCGGCCAATGACGATGCGGGCGGCTGGCGGCGCTGGCGCGTGCCGCTGG
>CAZWEY010000079.1:0-9865 GCA_964632055.1 uncultured Sphingomonadaceae bacterium | reverse complement strand
CAACCAGATCACGCCTTTGCTGGGGATCGGTAACGGGCGGAGCGGCCATGGTGGTGCCCTTGATGTAGCCCTGGGGATTGGCAAGGAAGTGATTGAGCGAGAACCGGTCCCAGGCGACCATCAAATCTGTGAAGGCTGGCGAATAGCTGAAATCCGCCACATTGCCCGCAGGATAGGCCCAGACATTGGTCAGGTCAGGGCCCATCTGCCCGCCTTCGACAGCACCTTTCACCGAATGGCACGCAGCGCAACGCTGGACAAACAGCGCCTTGCCTTTCCCGGCATCGCCCGGATTGAAATCGGTCGCATAGCCGCCATTATTGTCGCGCGCGGCCAATGCGACCCAATCCACTGGCGGCACCGGACGGGCAAGGCGCGCTATCTGGGCTTTGGCCGGCTTGCCCGGGCGCAGGCGCAGAACGCGTCCATCCTCCATGTCGGTCAGTATGTAGATGAATCCGTCAGGCCCCTCCTTTACCGAACGGATGCGGTCGCCAAGATTGGAAAGCAGGGTTTCTCGGTCTAGCTCCCTTTTGTCGTCCAGCCGGATACGGAACAGTTTCATCGTGGTCAGCGCGCCGACGAAATAATCCCCTTTCCATTGCGGAAAGGCATCGCCCTTGTAGCGGATGATGCCGGAGGGGCTTTGCGAAGGCGTCCAGGCCACGACAGGGTCGACCATGCCGGGGAATGACTGGCCGCTGGCCGCTGGCCCGCCATTATAGTCGAAACCCCAGCTGGCCTTGGCCCAGCCGTAATTCTTGCCTTTCTCGACCAGATTCATCTCGTCGCCCCCCTTGGGGCCGGGCTCGACTTCCCAGATACGGCCGGTGTCGGGATCGCGATACAGCCCCAGCGGGACGCGATGACCATAGCTCCAAATTTCCGGCAAAGTGCCTTGCTGGCCGACAAAGGGGTTGTCTGCCGGGATGGAGCCATCACGATTGAGGCGAATGATCTTGCCGATATGGGAATCGAGCCGCTGCGCCCGATGGCGCATGTAGTGGTTGTCGGTTACCGCCATCAGCAAGGTCTTGTCGGGCAGAAACAGCAGCGGGCCGACGCTGGGGCCGACTGAGGCCGTTTCATCCTGCGAGCGGAACAGCCGTTTGACCTCTTCAAGGCCTGCCTGCGTATAGCGGGCGCTGTAAAGAGCGGCCCAGTGCTCGTCGCCATTGCCCTCGACCAGCGAGAGGAAAATGCGCTGATTGCTGGAGAAATCCGGATCCAGCACAATGTCCTGCAAGCCATTTTGCTGAGCCTGGAAAGTGGCGGGCACGCCGGGGATTGCCTCGGGCAGAAGCTTGCCCGCGTGAATGCGGCGCAGGCCGCCATTGCGCTCCGTCACCAATATGTCGCCATCCGGTAACCAGGCTATGCCCCATGGAAATTCCAGCCCTTCGGCAACGACCTCCACCCAGAAATCACTGCCTATGCCCGGCTCGCTCGTCTCGGCTGCTGCGGGAGATGGGCTGGCAAGCCAATAGGCGCCTGATCCGGCCAGAGCGAGAGCTGCGCCAAGCGCCAGAAACGGGCGGGCAGCTATTTTCCTGATTGTCACGGGCTTTCTCCCAGAATCCTCTGGTAGAGAGTTAGGCGGGAATGGCGGCAGATGTCCAGACAGGTTGTAAGGGCTGGTTGCTCAGTCCAGCCTGACCACCCAGCCATGCCGGTCTTCGACCGTGCCGCGCTGGATGCCGACCAGCTTATCGCGCAGGCGTTGGGTCAGCTGGCCCGGACCGCCCGATCCGATCAGCACTTCGCCATTTTCGTCGGCCAGCTTGCCCACCGGCGTCACCACTGCTGCCGTGCCGCAGGCAAAAGTTTCCACCAGCCTGCCGGATTTCGCGTCGGCCTGCCACTGGTCGATGCTGTAGCGTTCTTCGCGCAGGCTCAGGCCTTCCTCGCGGGCAAGGGTGATCAGGCTGTCGCGGGTGATGCCGGGCAGGATGGTGCCGCTGAGCGGGGGGGTGAGGATCGAGCCGTCGTCGAACACGAAAAACAGGTTCATCCCGCCCAGTTCTTCGATCCACTTGTGCTCCTCGCCATCGAGGAACACCACCTGATCGTGGCCGCGCTCGATCGCTTCGGCTTGTGGCACGAGGCTGGCTGCGTAATTGCCGCCGCATTTGGCTGCCCCCGTGCCGCCGCGCGCCGCGCGGGTGAAATTGCGGCTGACCCAGATCGAAACCGCGGGCGCGCCCGATTTGAAATAGTTTCCGGCCGGGCTGGCGATGACGAGGAATTTATATTGCTTTGCCGGGCGCACACCCAGGAAAGCTTCGCTCGCAAACATGAAGGGGCGCAGATAAAGAGAGCCGCCTTCGACTGGCGGAAACCAGTCCCGGTCTGCCGCGACAATGTGCCTGATGGCTTCGACAAAGCTTTCTTCGGGCAGTTCGGGCATTGCCAGCCGGCGTGCAGAGGCGTTGAACCGTGCGGCATTGGCTTCGGGCCGGAACAGCGCGATCGAGCCATCCTCGTGGCGATAGGCCTTGAGACCCTCGAAGATTTCCTGCGCATAATGCAGCACGGCAGTGGCCGGATCGAGGCTGAGCGGGCCGCGCGGTCCAAGCGTTGCCGAGTGCCAGCCGCGCCCTTCGCTCCAGTCTATCGAGACCATGTGGTCGGAAAAAAGCGTGCCAAATCCTGGATTGGCGAGCGCCGCCTCGCGTGCGGCTGCATCGGTCGGGGCCGGGTGGGAAACGATATCGAACTCGATGCCGGAAATGTCGGCCATGCGCGCTACCTCTTTGACTTACCGCGCGCCTAAGGCTGCTGCATGATTTTCGCAAGAGGGCCGCTTAGAAGGGAATGGCTGAAAGCAGCAAATGAGAAGGGCCGCCCCGGCGAACCGGCAACGGCCCTTCGCATGGTCAGCGGCCAGGAAGTGCCGCTCACGAAGCCTTTATCGCGCAATCACTACCGGCGATAATGCTCCGCGCGGAACTCAACCGACCTCCCTGCTGGACCATGAGACATCGGATCACCTCCTTTCGCGCTGTTGAAGCCTGAAAGCGCCGCCCTGGCTGTAGGGCCCTTGCGGCTGGGGCCGGTGTGCGGCCTTGGGTGCAATCTGAGTCATGATGCGCTGCAACACAAGTCTTGCAATCATGTTTTTTGACGTCATGATCGCTCTTTCGCGCCAATCGGCTGCGCCGCTCAACGGCAATCCTCCACCACGCGGGTCACTTCGGCCCAGCTGGGCAGGTAAAGCGTTGCAACACCGGTGCTTTCCACCGCAAATCGACCGCGGCTGAGCGCCATCGCATCGAGCAGACGATCATGGCGGGCCAGTTCCACCCGCGCAAAGACCCCGCTCATAGTGCTCGCCAGCGTGCGGGCAGTGGTTTCGGTGCGAATGGTCATCAGGCCCTGTCCGTCATTGCCGGTGCCGCCTCCGACTCTGGACAGGACAATTCTGCGCCCGGAGGTGCAGGCGATCTTGAACAGCAGCCCGCCATCGGGGCTGGTGAAACTGGCGATGCTGTCAGCCCCTTCTTCTCGCCAGCTCCAGTCGCCTGGTGTTTGCGGAGCGTCGATCCAGTTTTCGGCCTTTACGGGCGCTGGCAAGGCCGCAGGCCGGGGCGCAGGCGCTGGAACAGCGACAGGCGCCGGAGCTGGTGGTGCAGGCTGCGAACAGGAGCCAAGCGCGAAGATGAGGGCAGGAAACAGGAGCCGAGGTTTGAAAATCATGGTCTTTCTATGGCCTGCCAGTGCGGCTGGCTCAAGCCCGGCCAATGGGCTATCGACGGCGCAATGGCCACAAGATGTCGCATCGACCAATTGCTCGTCACCCGCGGACTTGCCGAAAGCCGCACCCGCGCGCAGGCGCTGGTGATGGCCGGCCTTGTCTTTTCGGGCGAGACGAAGCTGGCCAAGCCCGGCCAGCAGATCGCCGAGGATGCGCCGCTCGAAGTGCGCGGCAAGGACCATCCCTGGGTATCGCGCGGGGGGATCAAGCTTGCCCATGCGATCGAGCATTTCGCGCTCGACCCGACAGGTGCTGTCGCCATGGACATTGGCAGCTCGACCGGCGGCTTTACCGATGTGTTGCTGAGCAAGGGCGCGGCCCATGTCTTTGCGGTCGATTCGGGCACCAACCAGCTCGCCTGGAAATTGCGCCAGGACCCGCGTGTCACTGTGCTGGAACAGACCAGCGCGAGGCTGCTCACCCCCGAAATGATTAACCAGCCCTGCGGCTGGGTGGTGTGCGATGCGAGTTTCATATCGCTTGCGAAAGTGCTGGAGGTGCCCTTGCAGCTGGCGGCGAGGCAATGCCGCCTTGTTGCGCTGATCAAGCCGCAATTCGAGGTGGGCCGCGCCGAAGTGGGCAAAGGGGGCGTGGTGCGCGATCCCGCCTTGCATCAGCGGGTGTGCGACGAGGTGCACGGCTGGCTGATCGAGCAGGGCTGGCAGGTGCAAGGCATCGTCGAAAGCCCGATCAAGGGGCCGGAGGGCAATGTGGAGTTCCTGATCAGCGCCGGGCGGGGCTGATTTGGATATCTCTATTCACTGGTCCTTCACCTGCGGCGTTTCTATAGCGGAGGAATGACAGTCATGCCGCGCGCGCTTCGCCTTCTCGCCTTTGCATTCTTGCCATTGCTGGCCTGCCATCCGGCAGCCCTCCTGGCAAAATCCGCACCCGGCAATGCTGCTGCCAGCCCTGCGGGGCAGGCATGGATCTATCGCGGGACCGATATCCCCCAGGACCCGGAATGGAGCTTTGGCGAGCTGGACAATGGCCTGCGCTACGCGGTGCGCAAAAACCGGGTGCCGCCGGGGCAGGTCTCCATCCGCATCCGCATCGATGCAGGCTCGCTGCATGAAAATGAGGGCGAGCAGGGTTTTGCCCATCTGATGGAGCATCTGACCTTCCGCCAGTCGAAATATCTGGGCGTGGCTCAGGCGATCCCCACCTGGCAGCGGCTGGGAACGACATTCGGCAGCGATACCAATGCCGAAACCTCGCCCACGCAGACGGTTTACAAGATCGACCTGCCCGGCGCCTCGCCCGACAAGCTGGCAGAGAGCTTCCGGCTGCTTTCCGGCATGATCCGCGAACCGGTGCTTAATCAGACCAATGTTTCGGCCGAAGTGCCCATCGTGCTTGCGGAAAAGCGCGAGCGGGGCGGTGCTTCGGCGCGCGTCGCGGATGCATCGCGCGAGGTGTTTTTCGACGGGCAATTGCTGGCGCGCCGTTCGCCCATCGGAACAGAGGCGACACTGCGCGGGGCAACTGGCGCGGCTTTGCAGGCTTTCCACGATCGCTGGTACCGGCCCGAAAACACGGTGATCGTCGTCGCGGGCGATGTCGATCCGGGCAAACTCTCCGCGCTGGTTGCGCAATGGTTCGGGGACTGGAAGGGCAGGGGCGAGCCGGGCACGCAGCCCGATTTCGGCAAGCCCGAAACGCCGGAAAATGCCGATCCTGCCAATCCGGTGGGTGAAACCCGCATTCTGGTCGAACCAGACCTTCCGCGCATGATCAATTATGGCGTGCTGCGGCCCTATGTGCAGGTGACTGACAATCTCGAATATAATCGCGGGCTGATGATCGATGCCGTGGCGCAGGCGATCATCAACCGCAGGCTGGAAAGCCGCGCGCGTTCGGGCGCGAGCTATCTCTTCGCGCAGCTGCGGCAGGAAGATGTCAGCCGTTCGGCCGATGGCACCTTCATTTCCGTGACCCCGCTCGATGGCGACTGGCGTTCAGCGCTTGATGATGTCCGCGCGGTGATTGCCGATGCGCTGGCAACCCCGCCTTCGCCCGAAGAAATCGCCCGCGAGGTGGCCGAGCTCGACGTGTCTTTTGCCAGCCGGGTGGATGAGCGCACGGTGATGGCTGGTTCCGACCTTGCCGATGATGTGGTGCAGGCGGCCGATATCCGCGAGGCGGTGGCCACGCCCGAAGTGGTGCTGGACGTGTTCCGCAAGATGCGGGCGCGTTTCACCCCGCAAGCGGTGCTGCAACACAGCCGGCAATTGCTGGACGGGGTGGCGATTCGTGCGCTGATGGTCACGCCTGAGCCGGTTGAGGGCGGAAGCGACGCGTTGAAGCAGGCGCTGCTGCAAAGGGTGGAGCCCGATGGCGGAGCCAGGGTTTCGGCCGAGCCGATTTCCTTCGCCAGCCTGCCTACCATCGGCAAGCCGGGAACAGTGAAAACCGCGGCACCTCTGGGGCTAATGGATATCGAGCAGATCGAGCTGTCCAACGGGGTGCGGGTCTTGCTGTGGCCAAATGATGCGGAGCCGGGGCGCGTTTCGGTGAAGGTCCGTTTTGGCGGGGGCTATCGCTCCTTCGGTGCGGATGGCGCGCCCTATGCCCTGCTGGGCCAGATGGCGCTGATCGGTTCCGGATTGGGGCCGCTGGGGCAGGAAGGGCTGGACCGCATCGCCACCGGGCGCAAGCTCGGCTTCGATTTCAGGATCGACGATGGAGTGTTCCGCATGAGCGCGGAAACGCGCGAGGCCGATCTGGCGGGCCAGCTCTATCTGTTTGCCGCAAAGCTTGCCTTGCCGCGCTGGGATGCCAACCCCGTCTTGCGGGCCAAGGCTGCCGCCCGGCTGCAATATGAAAGTTTCGCCGCACAGCCCGATGGCGTGTTGCAGCGCGATCTGGAATGGTTGCTGTCCGACCGCGACCCGCGCTTTGCCACGCCTTCGCCTGCTGAAATGGAAGCAGTTACCCCGCAATCCTTCCGCAAGATATGGGAGCCGCTTTTGCGGCAAGGTCCGGTCGAAGTGATGATTTTCGGCCATTTTCAGCGCGATGGGGCGATCGAGGCATTGAAGAGCACATTTGGTGCTCTCGCCCCGCGCGAACCGCTGAGCAAAGAGGTGGAAGGGCGGCTGGTCGGCTTCCCTCGGCCCGAGAGCAAACCGGTGGTGCTGCATCACAAGGGCGATGCCAATCAGGCCGCCGCGGTCATCGCCTGGCCTGCCGGAGGCGGGGTCGATGGCACCTATCAGTCGCGCCAGCTCGAAATCCTGACCCAGCTGTTCAACAATCGCCTGTTCGATGCGATGCGCGAACATGCAGGCGCCAGCTACGCGCCCAGCGTCAGCACCAAATGGCCGCTTGATCTGGCAGGGGGCGGCCGGATCGTGGCGATGGCGCAGCTCCAGCCCGCTGCCGTTCCCGCCTTCTTTGCCGAAGCGGAACGGATTGCGAGTGATCTTGCCAGCAACCCGCCCACCTCCGATGAGCTTGAACGCATAACCGAGCCTCTGCGTCAGATGGTCAGCCGCGCTTCGACCGGCAACGGCTTCTGGATGTATAATCTCGACGGCGCCAGCTTCGATCCGCGCCGGGTGGAGGCGATCCGTTCGCTGCTGTCGGATTACACCGAAACCTCGCCCGAAGCGATGCAGGCGCTGGCGCGGCGCTATCTCGTCTCGCGGGCCGGATGGCGGCTGGCGGTGCTGCCGCAGGAACGGCCCGCTTCGCCCACCGCTGATTTGCCCGATCACTCTAAGCGATAATTCGCGATTGGCATTGCGGGTGCGAGGGGGCTAAGGGCATCGTCAAGGAGATTTGACGTGGCACAAGACTGGACCCCGGAGAGCTGGAAGGCGCAGGAAGCGCGCTACCATCCGGTGTATGATGATGCGCAGAAACTGGGCGAGGTGGAGCAGACCCTGTCCTCCTATCCGCCGCTGGTTTTCGCCGGAGAAGCGCGCGCCTTGAAGGCCGATCTGGCCGAGGTCGCCAGCGGTCGGGGGTTTCTGCTTCAGGGCGGAGATTGCGCGGAAAGCTTCGCCGAATTCCATCCCAATAATATCCGCGATACCTTCCGGGTTATCCTGCAAATGGCGGTGGTGCTGACCTTTGCCAGCAAGCAGCCGGTGGTGAAGGTGGGCCGCATGGCCGGCCAGTTCGCCAAGCCGCGCAGTTCGCCGGTCGAGCAGGTGGGCGACAAGGAATTGCCCAGCTATTTCGGTGATATCATCAATGGCATTGAATTCGACGAGGCTGCCCGCGCCATCGATCCTGAACGGATGCTCAAGGCATACAGCCAGGCCGCGGCCACGCTGAACCTGCTGCGCGCCTTTGCCAATGGCGGCTATGCCAATTTGCGTCAGGTGCATCAGTGGACGCTCGATTCGATGAAGCGTTCGCCCTGGGCCGACCAGTTCGCAGATATTGCCAGCCGGATCGGCGAGGCGCTGGACTTCATGGAAGCCTGCGGTGTCGATGCATCGAGCCTGCCCCAGCTTCAGGGCACCAGCTTCTATACCAGCCATGAATCGCTGCTGCTGCCCTATGAACAATCGCTGACCCGTCAGGATTCACTGACCGGCGATTGGTATGATACCTCGGCTCATATGCTGTGGATTGGCGACCGCACCCGGTTCGACGGGTCGGCCCATGTCGAATATCTGCGCGGCGTGCAAAATCCGATCGGCATGAAATGTGGCCCCAGCCTTGAGCCGGACGCGCTGATCCGTCTGCTCGACACGCTCAATCCTTCCCGCGAGGCGGGGCGCATCACGCTTATTGCGCGCTTCGGCCATGACAAGGTCGAGGCGGGGCTTCCCGCTCTCATCCGCGCGGTCAAGGCCGAAGGGCATCCTGTGGTGTGGTCATGCGACCCGATGCACGGCAATGTCATCAAGAGCGCCAGCGGCTACAAGACCCGCCCGTTCGACCGCATTCTGGCCGAAGTGCGGGGTTTCTTCGCAATCCATCGCGCCGAGGGCAGCCATGCCGGCGGCATCCACCTGGAAATGACCGGGCAGGATGTCACCGAATGCGTGGGCGGGGCCGTCGCCATCACGGATGAAGGGCTGAAGGATCGCTACCACACCCATTGCGACCCGCGTCTAAACGCCTCGCAATCGCTGGAGCTGGCCTTCCTGCTGGCCGAGATGCTCAATCTGGAAGCGTCCAACCGCCAGGCCCAGCCACGCGCTGCCTGAGGGCGACTGTGGCTGCAAGACAGCCACAGCTCCTCATCATGATCTGAAGCGCCTCAGGCGGTTTCGCGCTGCTTGAGCGAGCGATAGGCTGCGGCGCATTGTTCGGGCGTGTTGATATGCTCCTCGCCTACGAACATGGTGGTGTATTGCATGTCGAATGTGTCCGCCTCGTCGGCTGAGAGAGGAACGGAAACGCTCTCCATCTGCGTGCAGGCGTGAAACCGTTCGAAATCGGCCTGGGTCCAGAACCAGATCTCGGTCATCACGTCGAAATGATAGCCCCATGAGGCTGCGCCTTCCTCGCCGAACTGCATCACCGATTCGGGCTTGGGGAAAGAGCGGCGATATTGCCCGAACACGCAGCGGCCTTGCTCGTCGGTGAGGATCTTCATCGCCAGCTCGGCATGGCCGGTTTCATACCTCTCGATAAAGCCTGCCCGGTCCCATTTCGGATTGCGGCGCATGAAGCAGACCATCTTGATTGCGGGCGTCTCGACGCCTTCGGGTCTGGGCATCAGCCGCTCGGCAGGGGTGATATATTCTTCGGCGCTCATCATCATCATCTTCGCGCGGTCGAACTGGTCCATCTCGTCTTCGGCGATAAGCTGGCCCTTGTTGCTGTTGGCCATGTCGGCAAACATCTCGTCAAGTGCAGCCTGATCCTTGAACCACAGCTCGGTGACGACATCAAAATCGGGTTTTTCGGCCGCCGGGCCGACATGCGAGACCGAGAGCATGCCGTCTTCGGGCACATAGGTCCGGCGGTATTCGGACATATAGGGAATAAGATCGAGCGCGCAGGGCGCATGCTTTGCTTCATAGCGCTCGATGAAGGCCTCCCGGCTCATGCCGGGTTTCTTCGTGAGCAGGAAAATCATCTTGACCATGGCGCGTCCTCTCCTCTGCATTGCACGCTTGTGTAGCAGCTTCGCGCAGCGATGCA
>CAZWEY010000078.1:0-9899 GCA_964632055.1 uncultured Sphingomonadaceae bacterium | reverse complement strand
CGCACGCCGCACCGCAAGATACTGCTATGCTTGATGAACTTTCGAATCAGGCTCTAAAGGCTGATCCAGCATATCTGGCGGTTGATGCCGTTCGCCTTCGTATCACCTTACAAAAAATCGCCGTCGCATTTCCGCAAAATCACAAGACGAATGAAAGCCAGACGGAAGATGACTTCATCTGGCCCGTACTTGGTGCGCTAGGTTGGACGGACTCCTTGCGGCAGCAAAACTTGACTGTCAGCGGTCGAGACGATGTGCCTGATGGCTTGCTATTCGTAGATGCCAAAGCGAAGGCCGACGCAAACGCGCTATCCGAGCAATGGAAGCGATATTCTCACGGTCTAGCCGTGGTCGAAAGCAAGCGCTGGGCACGCCCGCTTGACCGCGCATCGGGCCGCGACGAAGCCACTGCGCCATCCACTCAGATGCTGCGATACCTGCGTCGAATTGATGATCTGACGAGCGGCCAACTCCGCTGGGGCATCCTGACCAACGGCACCAAATGGCGGCTCTATTGGGCTGGCGCGCGTTCGGTCTCCGAAGAATTCATCGAAATTAATCTTGGTCGCGTCCTGGCACTGGATGGTGACGATGATCTGTTTGCCGATGAAGCCACTCGCGATCACTGGCTGCGCGTGTTCGCTGCCCTGTTCTGCCGTGATGCCTTCATCAAGACCGGCACCGACAGCCGCTCGTTTCACGAACGCGCGCGAGCCGCTGCCGCCTTCTATGAGGAGCGCGTCGCAGCCAGCCTTTCCAAGCTGGTGTTCGAACAGGTTTTTCCTAATCTCGCCAGCGCGATTTCGGCAGCCGCACCGGCCGCGTCGCTCGATGATGTTCGCCAAGCGTCTCTGGTACTACTCTATCGATTGCTATTCTTGCTCTATGCCGAGGACCGCGATCTGCTGCCGGTCGGCGACAAACGCTATGACGACTACGCCCTCCGCCACCAACGCAAGGAAGTTGGGCAACGCGTGTCCGATGGTGACGTGTTTTCGGCTTCAGCTGGCAAGATCTGGGCGCATGTTGCCGATCTCGCGCGGATCATCGACAAGGGCGATGCCTCAGTCGGCATCCCGCCTTACAATGGCGGCCTTTTTGCTGGCGACGGTACGCCGCTGCTCGATTCCATCCGCATCCCAGACAACGTCATGGCCCCGGCGCTCGACGCCCTGTCTTGGCTGCGCGCTGACGGCAATGCGCGCTACATCAACTACCGCGACCTTTCCGTGCAGCAGCTCGGTTCGATCTACGAACGGCTGCTGGAGTTCGAGATTGTGCATGACGATGTGGGCGAACTTGCGGTCCGGCCAAACCTGTTCGCCCGCAAGAACAGCGGCAGCTATTACACCCCGGACGAACTTGTCGGGCTGATCCTCGATCAGACGCTGGAACCGCTGATTGCCGAACGTCTGGATACCTTTCGCAGTGCGCTCGGCAAACTCAATCCCAAAGATTCCGAAGACTATCAGCGCGGCGAGTTGGCCGATGCCGATCCGGCAGAAGCTATCCTGAAACTGCGCGTATGCGATCCCGCCATGGGGTCTGGGCATTTCCTCGTGTCGCTGGTCGATACGCTGGCGGACCACGTGCTCGATGCGATGGCCGAAGCAGCTGCGCTGGCGGGCGATCTTGGCTATGCTTCTCCGCTCGCCACGAAGATCGAAGAAATCCGCCGCACCATTCTCAAGAATGCGCGTGCTGCAAACTGGACAATCGACGAAGCTCAGCTCGATGATCGCCACATCGTCCGCCGCATGGTGCTGAAGCGCTGCGTATATGGCGTGGACAAGAACCCGATGGCGGTCGAACTGGCTAAGGTGGCGCTGTGGCTGCACACCTTCACGGTCGGGGCGCCGCTGTCGTTCATCGATCACCATCTGCGCGCCGGAGACAGCCTGTTCGGCCTGTGGGTGCGCGATGCCATCGATAAGGCCGGAGCTCAGGGTGGCGAACTGCTGCATATCGGCCCGCTGCGCGAGGCGGAAAGCTCGGCTGCGGCGATGCAGATCATCGAACGGCTGACCGATGCCGAAATTGCCGAAGCACACCAGTCAGCCAGCACTTGGTATGGTGTGCAGTCGCAGATCGCCCCACTCGACAGTTTTGTCTCTTTCCTCCACGCGCTCGACTGGCTGAACTTCAAACAGCCCGCTGAAAAGGCCGCTATCCGCGCTTGGCTTGATGGCCAGTATGGCGATCCCATTCTGATCATGCAGGGGAAGGTGGAGCCGATGGCGCGCAAGCGCGCCTCCGGCGGCGGCGACCGGATGAAGAAGCAGCGCTTCGATGCGGACGAACTGTTCGAGCATTTGCAGCGGATCCTTGAAGCGGCCCGCGCGCTGATCGCAGAAGAACGCTTCCTCAACTGGCAGATTGCCTTTCCCGGCGTGTGGGAAAAGTGGGGCAGCCTTGACCGCACCGGTGGCTTTGATGCCGTGGTGGGCAATCCGCCGTGGGACCGGATCAAGCTCCAACAGGTGGAATGGTTCGCCGCCCGCAGGCCGGAAATTGCCTTGGCACAGCGAGCTTCCGATCGGAGCAAGCTGATCGCCAAGCTGAAAGCCGATGGTGATCCGCTGTGGGATGACTTCGCCCATGCTGACGCGCGGGCGGCAGACACGGCCCGGATGGCACGGGCGTCGGGCAATTATCCGTTGTTGTCAGGCGGCGACACCAACCTCAATTCGCTGTTTGTCGAACGCGCCCATGCACTGGTGAAAACCGGCGGAATGGTTGGCTTGCTGATCCCGTCAGGCATCGCATCAGACCAGAGTTCGTCTGCGTTCTTCCGCAAGGTGACTGGCGACAAGCAGGTCCACAGCATCGTCGATTTCTTCAATCGTCGCTATGACGGCAGCCTCTATTTCCCGGATGTTTATTACCGCTTCAAGTTCTGCGCCTATGTCGCGGGCGGACCGGGCCGGACCTTCGACGGCGCATCGTTCGGATTCTTCATTCGCGATCTGGCCGAGATTGCCGACCCTGACCGAGTATTTCCGATCACTGCGGATGAGATTAACCGGATCAATCCCAACAGCGGCACCGCACCGATTTTTCGGTCCCGCCGCGACAAGGATATCACCTCCGGAATCTATGCGCGCCTGCCGGTGCTGTTTGATCGCGAGTCCGGCGAAGCCGTATGGTCGGTTCGCTACGCCACTATGTTTCACATGGCGAATGACAGCGACAAGTTCCGCACCCGGACCGAGCTTGAGGGCAATGAGAGCGCCTGGCCGATTGGCGGCAACCGCTTCCAGTCGGCCGCTGGCGAATGGGTGCCCCTCTATGAAGGCAAGATGGTCCAGGCGTTCGATCACCGGGCGTCGGACATCGTGCTGGCCGAAGCCAATGTTTTCCGCTCCGGCCAGGGCTCAGACCTGAGCGACGACGACCACCGCGACCCTGCGCGCCTGCCCAGTCCTCGTTATTGGGTGCAGGCCAAGGACACCGGCTGGGATGCGCCAACCGACTGGTGTGTGTCGATGAAGGACGTGACCTCCGTCACCAATGCGCGCACCACGATCAGCGCCATTATCCCGCGCTATGGCGCGGGGCATACCTTGCCCGTCCTGTTCCCCGGCAAGGGTGATGACAAGGTCAGCTATGTGCAGTCAGCGCCGTTGCTGCTGGCCAACCTCAATTGCGTGATCCTCGATTATTTGGCGCGCCAGAAGGTCCATGGCAACCATCTGGCCTGGTATCTGCTGGAGCAGCTCCCTGTCGTGTCGCCGCGTGACTACTCCCGCGCCTTCGGCCCCAAAACCGCCGCCGAGATTGTGCGCGAGGCTGTGCTGGAGCTGACCTACACCGCGTACGACATGGCCCCTTTCGCCCGCGACATGGGGAATGTCGATGCGAACGGCGAAGTCCTGCCGCCCTTCGAATGGGACGAAGCACGCCGACTCAACCTCCGCTCCAAGCTCGATGCGCTGTATTTCATCCTCTACGGCGTGTTCGATCCGACCAATGCTGCGCAAAGCCGGGATGACATCCGCTACATCTATTCGACCTTCCCCATCGTGGCCCAACAGGAACGCGACAAATGGGGTGGGGTCTACAAGAGCGAGGAATTGTGCCTCGCATGGATCAACGCCTTGATCGCGGGGCAGCCCGACGCAGAAATAGGCATCTGAGCGACGACGGGGGCAAAGATACACGATGCAAGGACCGGATGAAGGCCATCGGGCCAAGAGGAAGACGCCCTACAATGAGCGCTCCGACCTCGAAAAGTTGCAATCGCAATGGAACAAGCTGTCCGGCCTTCATCTTCGAGATGAACCATCCGCTGCGATTGTGAGATGCTCAACCGCTGCCGAAATCGCTGCAAACTATGCCATTCGGCATGAATGGGCGCGTCAGACCGAGTTCGATGCGGCCATCGTTGATCAGTTTCTAATGTGGGCCAATGGCCTTCGAGGAAAGGTTGAGCGGCTATTTGTCCCGGTCTATTTTGCAAGGCCCAAAAAGAGCAAGGCGGCGAAAGCGCTGATCGCGTCCGCCGAGAAGATCAACAAAGTCCGCAACGAGGTCGTCCATCAGGGGCGCTTCAGCAATGCGGAGGAGGCCGGCGAGGTCATCGCCGAAGCGAAGCGTTTCATCGACATGATTGTCGGGCTCTCACAACCGGATTTCGATATTCAGGATCGAACACGCTCGTGAAAAGGCGCGTTGGGGTTCGAACTAAAAGTGCCAAGCGGTTTGCTAGTCAGGCCAACACGCATTCCTTTCTCCGCGAATTACGTGATTTTGTTGGCGGCGCCCCGCAAGGGTCGCAACACCGCAGCGCTCGGTCTAACCTTGTTCTACAAGAAGACTTTTCAGATTCCGCATAATCGTGGTGGATATATCAGTTTGCGGCACTCGATGCAGACGCGCCAAACCTTCCACGGCGATCCAGACATCGGTCGGCGTGGTAGGACGGGCGTCCGTTCGGGTGAACGGCCCGTCCGTTTCAGTCAGAACACGATCCAAAGGCAGTGCCTTTGTTATTGCGGCGCGCCTTTCATTGGCGAGCATTTCCGCGTTCACTGAGAAATAGCAGCCCAGATCGACAGCCCTTTTGGCCTCCGCTGCGGTGCCCGTAAACCAATGTAGCACCACGCGCCCGCGTGGGGGCGGTAGGTATTGCTCGATCATGTCGAGTACGCTTTTTGTCGCTCGCACGCTGTGAGTTGTAACGATTTTGTTTCCGGCCGCCGCGCAGAGCGTCAACACGCGAGCGAAAACTTCCTTCTGCGTCTCAAGGGACTTGTAGAACCGCGGGCCAGCGTCCAGCCCGACCTCGCCCACGTAGCGAGTTTGCGGCAGCAATTCCTCCCATAGTCCGATCTCATGTGCGCGTTCGGCGACCAACTGAGGATGCAGGCCAAGAGCCGCTCGAACATGACGAGTGGCCGATGCCAGTTCATGGTTCCGCGACCAAGCTTTGGGCGTGGTGGTAACAGTGAGAGTGAACACGCCATCGCGCTCGCAACGCTCCACCGCGGCCGCGTGGTCGGGGTAGAGATCAAGATGGCAATGAAAATCGACGAGGCCTGATCGCATAGGACCTCTTACGACGGTGCGGCGCGAACGCCAGTCAGCAGTCGCCCAACCTCTTCCAATCCACGCCGATATACATCGGCCAGTTCGTCGTGACGGGTGGGATCATCATAGAGCGGTCCTGGTTTGTGGATCAACGCCTTGGCTAGTTCCGGTCGCTTTGACAGCCGAGCGATGGCGATCTGGAAGGATCGCACCTGCTGACCTTCGGCTTGCTTGGTGTCCAGAGTCGCCGCCTTGAGATCCGGAACGCCGTAAATTGTCGAATCTGCGCCTCGCAAGGAGGCCCGTCGAATGAGGCATGGCAGGCAATAACCGCAGTGCCCCTGCGGCTTCTTGGTCCAACGCCCCTTTGTCGGTGATGAACACGATAGCGACAAAGGGGCGAGTTGCTTCAATAGAGCCGGATTGGCGCATTGGGCGACCATTTCCCCCTTGGTCTTGTCCCAATAGGGATTTTCCACCTTGCCTCCGACGCCGAGCGCCTGGAGCAAATCGTTCCAACGGGCCATATAAAATGGATGCGTCGTCCGGGTGCTCAGTGCGCCGAGCCGAAGACGATCGAGTGGCACGTTGAGGGCGATCAGGCCGTTCTCGGGAACCTTGAGGACGAAGTCGCCGCCGAGCGCTGTGCCAGCGGCGACGCCCAGCGAGAAGAACAAGAACGAGCGACCGCGAGTGCTGTCCTCCGAACCTACATCCTCGACGAGCCCGCTGTCGAAGTTCATCCATACTCGCAATCGACCGAAAGCGGATGATTTGTAAGCAGCCTTCAAGCCTTCGAAGCACTGCTCCTGCGACTTGCTCACTAGTCCTTCGCCGGCATGGCTGACCAGAAGTGGCGTCTCGCCAGCTTCCAGGCTGTTGACCGCGCCGATCAAACTGTCCAAGCCACCGGAGAACAGACTGACGCCATCATACGGTATGGGAATGAGGGAGGGCGCGGCAGGAGAAACTAGGTTCGAGTAGCCCTTCGTCCGTTTGCGGAATCCGACATCCCATCTGTCACCGGTCAGGAAGGACAGGGCACGGACCAAGATTGGCGCGGCGGCTGTCCATCGCACCGGATCACTCACTGGGACGACCAACCGAATCTCCCGCGTCCAAGCATCCTGCGATTCCGTCGAGCGGGAGATGCGGGTGTCAGCCGCGTGAACATGGGCCGCGAGCACGAGCATGTCGGCACCGATCTCGCTTGGAGTCAGGTGCAGCGCCTTGAGGTCGGTCAAGGCGCGACCGATCCCATGAAGGAGACGTTTGCCGGCCACCAACTGCAAGGTTGATGCAACCTCATCGCGCGCCTTCGGGACGCGGATCTTATCGTCTTCCCCGAAACGGCCGATGATGACATGGCGCCTCATTTCGCTGCCTCCCCATCGCCCATCGTCTGCAACGCGTCGAAGGCGGATTGATAGACGTTGGTTACGAAGCCCATCACCGCATCCGGGGTGAGAGACTGAATGTTGACGCCTGCGGCGTTGATCGCGTCGCTGACACCCCGCTGGATGAAATCACGCAATTGCGCCTGAACCCTCTCGGCCGCGCGCGGATCGGCGGGCAAGGTTACGACCTTGGTGCCGATGTCGTTGCAGATGCGCGCCTCAATCGCGTGCGTCGCATATAGTTCGAAGACTGTCTGGATCTGGCCCGACGTCAGTCCGTCAATGTCGGTAATGCCGGCACCAGCGAGATCCGCGATCGTCTCGACGAACGCGTCTCGCGCGATCCCCTCGTCAATCGACCCTCCTTCTGGACAAATGTAATCGGCGAGCCCCGCGAATACTTCCTCGATTGGCCTCCCGGCTAGGCTTTCAAGATTGAGCGTCCGCAGGGCTTCACGAACGCCAATAGCGTTCGCGTCGTTGAGAAATCTGATGAGCCCTGCGCCTGCGCCCCTCGACGAGCCCATGCGCTGCGCGGCTTGACGCGAGCCGCCAGCCGTTTTCGATACATATTGCGAGACTGCCCGACCGAGACTCCTGCGGTCGCTGCCACCCGAACTTGCGAAGCGTGTGAAATTGGTCCGGGCGGATGTGAACCTATCAGATGCTCCTGCGGTCGCGGACGGACGGGGCGGTGGCGCGGGAGGGACTGCCGGGGGCTTTTCGGTGCCAGGCGCCGGCTTCGCCCCGTCGCTATCACCCGCGCCTCCTGCACCCGCACCACCGTCGCCATCGCCCTGCAACCAGCTCGGAATGAGCGGCGTGCCACCGCCTGCACCGCTGTAAGCGCTCGACGTGCCCATCAGCGCCCACCTTTCCGCGTGCGGAGCGCGGCGTTCGCCGTCGTCTTCAAGAAGGTCGAACCGGAGGTGGCCCATCCTTGCAGTAACTTCTCGAAGCGCGCGAGCGCATCGGAATCCTTTAAGACACCCTCCCAACCTGACGCGGGCCACGGCCCGCACCGATCAGCTGGCACGGCTTCGAGCAAGTCGAGAAGATTCGCCTGCAATGTAGAATGAGCCCGAACCAGCACTGCGAGCCCATCTATGCCCGGAGGCGCGGTGTCGAAGGCATCGCCGCCCATGATGCGCCCACGCAGTTCTTCAAAGACTTGGGCCGCCTCGGCCGGAACGAGTTGTTTAAGTTCGCCTTCAAACGCTTGGACGGCCAGTTTCGGCCCGAGTAGCTTTTCGACCACTGCCGCGAGGCGCCCGAGCACGGAAGCCGCGCCGAAATAGTCCTTCCGATCCTTGGTCACGAACAAGTAAGGGCGCAAATCGACTTCGGCCAAGGGCGGTGACAGCCGCGCCCAAGCCCGTATTGCATCGGCCGCTTTCCATTCCGTCAGGATGGCACTTTCCTTGGACTCCGGCACAGCGGTCGGTTTGGTGTCATCGGCGGAACTGATTTTCGGCCCGGTCCGCTTCGCTTTCGGGGCTGGCTTCTCCTCTAACGCCGCGGCTTCGAGCGCCGCCAAATCCGCGCAGTGACCGTTCGGTTCGCGGGCGGAGGCACTGGCGATCTGGTCGAACAATCTGGAAAGGAACCGTTCGGCTAACATGAGCTTGGCCAGAACGGGCAACTTCACGTCTTCCCCGAAACCGCGGGCGAGCGCGGTCTGATGACGTAGCAGGAGGGTATTCAGAAATCGCTTAATTTGCCGCGGATTGCCTTGCGTACCACTGGCGAGGATCGGGCCGATCTGATCGCTCAAGGTGAGCGCGTTCTGCACATCGGGAAGCTTGTCGCCCAGCGCGGCTTTAACCGTTTGCGCGTCAAGCCCGGCCGTTTGCCAGGGGCGTTTGAGCAACTCTCGCGCCGAACTAATGAGCGCCGAGTAGGCTGGATCATCCTCGCTCAGTTCGGCGCCGATGAGCAGCAGAGTGACGTAGATGCGGGTCTCGGTCTCTCCCAAAGCCGGAATCCGAAACGGTATCTGGATCAGTTTTTCGAGATAGTTGCGCGCATAATCCCGAGGGCCGGTCGTGTCCGGCAATTCAGGAAAGTGCTTACGCACCGAATACTCGATCATCGCCTCGTCCGCCGCGACGATGAACGCGGTGCGAGCGGTGAAAACGAACAGGCGAACTGCTTCCAACGTTTCGATCGCCGTATCCGGCAAGCAGCGGTCGAGATCGTCGATTAGAACAATTAGTTGCTTAATGCCCGCCTGCTTGAGCAGGTCGTCAAAGGCTTTCCGGAACGCCTCGATCTCTTCCGGTACATTTTTCGACTCTCCCGGCTTCAGCAGGCCTTGCACCCCGTCAATCGCTTTGTCGTAATTCTCCTGCGTGGCGAGCTTCGAGGGATCAGAGAAGATGCCCTTCAAGGTGCCGACCACTGCACCAATCTGATCGGCTGTGGGGATGCCAGTAAACGCGGTAAACGCGAGCCCGCCTCCGTGCCGCGCGATCTTGAGCCAGTCGATCCGCCGGAAGATATCTTTCACGGCTATGCCGGCCTGAGTGAGCAACGGGCGTTTTTCAATCAGCCCGGTGACGATGCCCTCGATCAGCGCAATTTTTGCGTCTTCAAATCCTTGAAAGCGCCACCCGTTGAATTTGATACAGAGCACGTCCTCATCGGGACTAAGACCGTTCTCTATCATTTCAAGGATGCTAGATTTTCCTGCCCCCCAGTCACCGTGAACCCCTATCGTTACTGCGCGCTCCGGCTTCTCGCGCAGCAGCTCGATGATGGTCTTCGCGATCGCCTCGTTGTTCAAGAGGTCGACTTTTGTCTCATTGTCAGTGAGAATCATCTCGCCCCCGATTTACCACCCCAAGTTCGCTGAGGTTGTCGTACCGAGGCTCAGCATGCAACACTTCCGGGGATCTAATTTCCGTCAGTTTGTCGCGTAGACTGAGAACGGCGGTGCAAAATTAGACCACGGTAGCGGCGGCGAAGTGCTGC
>CAZWEY010000077.1:0-9904 GCA_964632055.1 uncultured Sphingomonadaceae bacterium | reverse complement strand
CGCCGAGCGCGCAGCGGCCGGTATTCCAGCGGTCCTCAAAGCTAATTTAAACGGCGCGACAAAACCTGTTGTGATTTCGATCACGGGTATCGGAGTACTCGAAAATCCGATCCATACCCTCGAAAGCTGATATCCTTGTACCAGACCATTTCATTGACGGCCGAGAAGGCGCTTTTCCCGCGCTCTGACATTGATTTTGTCGCTCGGCGCACCGTGTCCTGCTTCGGAAAGGATCAGCGAAGCATCTGAATCAATTGATCCGTGATTGCCTGGTTGCTGAACCGCGCAGGTTTGTACCATTCCAGCAGCCAATTCATGGCACCGAAGAGGAGAGGCGTCACAAGCTCGATCTGGGATCGTGCGTCGATCACCCCGTCCTTCTGGCACTCCAACAGTAACGCGAACCAATAATCCTCATATTCGTGACGCGCTGGCAACGCTGCCGTCCGCACGAAGCGTGGCACCTGCGAAAAGATACGCGTGGTTGCAGCTGGCAGGCTATTCTCCCCGAAGAGGGCGGCAATATGAGCGTTGATGGCCGCCCTAAGCCGGTCGATAGGAGGAGCGTCGGCCGGCAGGCTTTCGACGCTGTTCCTGACACACTCAAGGATGTGACGGTGCGCGAGCTGCAGCACCTCTTCGACTGTGTCGTCCTTTGATCCGAAATGATGATAGACGGTCCCGGTTGTTACCCCTGCCACAGCGGCGATTTCCCGTAGGGAGACCGCAGCGTAGCCTCGCGCCCGGAACAAAGCTGCAGCAGCCTCAATCAGGCGCATGCGCGCGGATCCATCGATCTTCCTGCCACTTCCCTTTGATGCCGATGCCTGCCCATTTTTCGCCAACACACTCGTCCTCGCGTGAAATTCATGCCTGATTCGAAGTGTTCTTTCGCGTCTTAAACGGACGCATGTCAAAGGCATTGGGATTCGACGGATCAAAACTCGCCAGCAGCACATCCTTCCGGACCTTTTGAGTCGCGGTCACAGGAATGTCCTGAATAAACTGGATCCATCCGGGCAGCTTGTGTGAGGCTAGAGTAGCTTTGCTTTCATCGAAAATACGCTTGGCTTCATCCAGACACGGCGTCCGTCCCTCGCTGAGCACAACACAAGCCAAGGGCTCCTCGTCACGAATTGGGTCTACGACGGCCAGCACAACGACGCCGTTGATGAACGGATCGCCGATAAGCGCTTCCTCGATTTCGGCTGCGGCAATATTTTCCCCGCTACGTCGAATGATATTTTTTCGCCGCTCGACGAAGTAGAGCATGCCGTCGTCGTCCTGGCGAACGACATCGCCGGTATGAAACCATCCGTTCTGCCAGGCTTCCTCGGTGGCAGCCGCATCGTTGACATAGCCGGAGAAGAAGCCGGATCGGGGATCGGACCCGGCGCATCGTACGAGTAACTGCCCGCTCTGTCCTACCGCAACGGGCCGATCATCGTCGTCAGCGACAAGCACCTCCAAGGGAGCGTGGGGCTTGCCGAAAGCGCGTGTGTCGGTGCGCCTGGGTTCCGAGGCGTTGGCAATCAGCCGGGAGGTTTCAGTCATGCCCCAGACCTCGATCAGGGGAAAGCCAAAGCGTTCTTCAAACGGCGCATGTAAGACCGGATCAACGCCGGCACCCAGCCCGAACTTCACGGTCGGCGCGCCTTCATTCTCGGCATGCGGCATTTTCAACAGGATGGGCGGAATGAGACCGAGATAGTGCACGCCGGTGGCACGTGTCTCGCGAATTTCTGCCCACCAGCGCGAGGCGCGAAAGCGATCCGTCACGATCAGACATCCTCGTTGCCGCAACATTGCGTTTAGCGCCAAGACACATGCGTTCATATGGAAAGTCGGCAGCGGAACGTAGAGGCGCTCCACGTCGGGTTCCAATGTCAACAGGCCGCCGACATCGACATAGCTGCGCCCAGATGCGAGACATGAGCTGTTGCTGATCATGCAGCCCTTCGGACGGCTGGTGGTGCCCGAGGTGTAAATGATCAGCGCAGCACGCTCTTCGGCATCGTCGACCGCCGGCACCGCAGGGCAAGACGGGGCAGGGATGACAAATTCGCCTGCGTCCAGATCGACGACCGCAGGAGCGGGGGACAGTTCCGCAGCGCCCGCACGCACGCGCGAGCCGGCTTCACCTGCCATAATCACCAGTGAGACGCTGGCCTGACGCAGCCCATGCGCGAACTCATGCGGGAGGTAGTCGGGGTTAAGCGGGACTGCACAGGCTCCCAGCGCGTTTAGTGCGAGAAAGTGCCAGAAATGCTCGGGCCGGTTGCCGACAACCAATGCGACCCGGTGGCGCGGCCCATATCCGGCCTGCCGGTAGAGCGCAGCGACCGCGTTGATTTCGGCCAAGGCCTGCGCGTAGGTGAATTCTGCGCCATCCTGCAGATACGCCCGCTCCGAGCAACTCGGTACGACGAGGAAGGGACGATCGGGCGAGGTCGCCGCGGCTGCCGCAAACATCTCGTAGACCGTACGCGCGCTCTCCGCGGCAGGACTATTGTCGATGCCCGACATTAAAGGCGCTCGATCAGCGTGGCCATGCCCTGGCCACCGCCGATGCACATGCTGATGATGGCAAAGCGGCCGCCGCTGTCCTGCAGATGGTCGATTGCAGTCAGAGTCATGCGGATGCCGGTCGCGCCAGGTGGATGCCCGATGGACATGCCGCCGCCATAAAGATTTGTTTTTTCGTGCGGGATCCCAAGCTGAATCTCAGCGTGAATGTTGACGACTGCAAACGCCTCGTTGATTTCCCAATAGTCAATGTCGCCCACCGTCAGGGACTGGCGCTCCAACAGCTTGGCAATGGCGGGAACCGGGCCAGCACCCATGAGTTCAGGCGGTACGCCAACCGTTTCCATCGCCACGATACGGGCGAGCGGTCGCAGGCCTTCCGCCTCAGCGGCGTCACTGCTGGCAACTATGATCGCAGCGGCGCCGTCGGTTACCCCGCTTGCGTTTCCGGCCGTGACGTGGCCGCCAGCCTTGAAGACAGGCCGAAGTTTCGCGAGCTTATCCGCCGTTGCGTCGAACCGAATATATTCGTCCTGCGCGAACAATCGCTCACCTGCTTTCTCCTTGATCAGGATCGGCTCTATCTGACGAGCGAGGAAGCCGCTTTCGACGGCCTTGCGTGCGCGCATCTGGCTCTCGAGCGCCCACACGTCCATCGCAGGACGTGTGTAGCCATTTTCCTCGGCGAGCAATTCGGCCGTCTCGCCCATGAACTCCCCTCCGAAGGAACAGCGATAGACGTTGTCGAGGCTGTCTTCCAAGGTCTGTGGGCCTCGCTTCGGCGTCCAGCGCGAACTGCGCAGGACGAAAGGCGCGCGACTGAAGTTTTCACCTCCTCCGGCAATGCCGATCCGTGATGACCCCGCCATGATCAGCCGGGCGATCGTCGCGATGGCTTCGGATCCCGAGGCGCAGGCGCGGTTGACGGTGACCGCGCTCGAGTCGATCGGCAGACCGGCGCCCAGGGCAACGCGCCGGCTAATGAAGTGGCCATCGCCGTCGACCGGAAGGACGTTGCCGAAAGCCAGATGATCGATGCGGGTAGGCGAAATTCCAGCGCGACGGATGGCCGCGGTCGTCGCATGGACGCCCAGATCCGTGAGGGGCGTATCCCGCAGTGACTTTCCAAAATCGCCAAACGGCGTGCGCGCGCCCTGGGCCAACACTACCTCAACCATCTACCTCTCCTTCGATCCTGAACCTGACGCTCCACTGGTCATGCCCGCGCCTCTAACATGAATAACGCTCGTTATCAATCGGAAGGGCCGCTCCCCGCTAAGATGGACGCCGTGGTGTGTTTTTCTACGTTGCGCCGGGCCTCTGAGTGAAGGAGCGGCCGATATTTTATCGGCCTTTTCCGCAGCGATCCGTAGCATTTTCAGTACCCATATCTGGCAACTGCGCCAATTCTCGGCGACTAGCAAATTTCATGCGCTACGATTGTTATCTTTTTTTGGGGCTACGCCGCGTCGAAGCATGCAGCAGCTTGACAGAGCGGGCTAGTTTGATTTGTGCAAAGTCGTAACGATCGTTATGTCAAGCGAGTCGGGTTATAATTCAGGAGGAGATGGAGTGTTGGGTGACGATAGCAACGACCTGCGACTAACGGGTGGGCGTGCGATTGCTCGCACACTGGTCGAAAATGGCGTTACCGACATGTTCGGCGTGCACGGTTATATCAACAACGTGCTGGAGGAGGCCTTTCGCCTCGGCATCAACAACTACCATTTCCGGCACGAGCAGTCCGCCGGCTTCGCCGCCGACGCCTATGGCCGTTTGAAGCGCCAGACTGGTGTCTGCTATGCTTCCTCATCTGGTGGCATGTCGAACTATTTGGCCCCGCTTTCACAGGGCATCGGCGCACTCAGCCCGATGCTGCTTCTTGTTGGGCAACACGGAACCGCAGGCGATGGCCTCGAAGTCCTTCAAGAGGGCTACGCTGCGGAGTGCTTCAAGACGGTAACGAAGTGGACTAAGCGCCTCACCGACTGGGAGCTGAATTCTTATTGGACGCAAAAGGCGATCCGGGATACCATCGGCTACCCGCCCGGGCCAGTCTGCCTTGAGGTTCCACTGAACAATCAGTGGAATTTCGGTTCGGCCCCGCAACGCAAATATCTGCCTTCTGGCGAAGTGCCAAGACCGAATATTGGCGGCCGGTGATCCGACGCGGGTTCAGAAAGTCACAGACCTCATCCTCGGCGCGAAACGCCCCATTATCGTAGTCGGCGACGGTATCTACTGGTCAGATGGCATGGCAGCGTTGCAGCATTTTGCTGACCTGATGCAAATCCCGGTCAACTGTCGTCGTACGGCGCGCGGCGCGGTGTCAGAGCTGGATCCACTCAGCGTCCCTTCGGCGCTGCGGGGTGCGATGCTTGCCAAGGCAGACCTGATCGTCCTCGTCGGCATGCGCGCGGGCGAACTGGAATCCTGGTTCGAGGCGCCGGATTGGCCGCGCGGCGACGTCAAATATGTCCAGATCAACGAGACCGCACAGGATCTCTGGTACGCCTTGCCTACCGAAGAGATGGTCGTCGGCGCGAGCCGCATAGTCATTGAACAGCTGACGTCTTACTGCATCGACGGACTGGGTTCGAAGAAGATCGCACGCGATGATTGGCTGGCCCATCTTTCAAACCTGCGCGAACAGAACATCGCCAATCGCGCGAAGCTGCTGGCTAAGTTCGGAGGCCAGACTCCGATCCACACATATGAGCTCACTGATGTTCTGGCGAACGTTGTCGATGACGACGCTTCGATCATCTACGACTCCTATTCGGGTTCTCTCTACCTGACCGATGCCGTGCGGGCGAGGTTTGCGGGTCAGATTCTCGATGCCGGTCCGCGTGTGGCGCTCGGCCAAGGCATCGGCATGTCGATCGGCGCTGCGGTCGCACGACCGGGCAAGCAGGTCGTCACGCTGGTCGGTGACGGCGGCATGGGCATCGCGGCGCCGGATATCGAGACGATGATCCACTATAATTTGCCAGCGACGGTGGTGGTGCTGAACAATAGTTCCTGGGGCGGCAATTCCCTCCAAGGAGATGACATTCATCCGAATATCGACTGGTCGGTGGGCAAGAACAATCGCTGGGATCTCGCATTCCAGGCGTTTGGGGCTCATGGCGAATTCGTCGAGAAATCCGAAGACCTGGCGCCAGCGATGCGTCGCGCTTTTGAAAGCGGTAAGCCGGCCGTCGTCAACGTGGTCGCAGACTGCGACGGGGTCGACTATTCGCAGGCATGGTTGCGCTTGAAGTCAGGCGACATGTGGTCCCGCGGCCTCGATGAGATCGGACCAGAAATCAGGCGGCACTTTCAGGTGACCCCAATGAACGCACTTCGGATCATGAAGACCGCCGGTGACAATGGCACTCATATTCCGCTCGATTTCATTGCTGAGCTTACGGGAAATGATGAGGCCTCACTGCGACAACTTGCAGACGAACGGAGCTATTCGATTCCAAAGTGACTACCGCATTTTTGCGTAAATCTGTGAGCAATGCGTGAATAATAGTAATCCATAGGAGGGGAATTGTGATTAAGAGCAACAGTATTCGCTCATCGCTGCTGTACGCTGCAGTCGGAACCATGGGGTTCATGCCTTCGTTGGCGCTGGCCCAAGGTGACACCCAGGCGGCAGAGGGCGCGGCGCAAACAGATGACAGCGCCAACCCTGCCGGGCTTGAAGAGATCATCGTCACGGCAGAACGGAAATCGGCGAGCGTGCAGAGCACGCCGATTTCCATTTCCGCCATTGGCGGCGACGCCCTCGCGGCAAACCATGTCGTCAATATCGAAGGCATGACAGAGAGCCTTGCCAATGTTCAGTTCGCCCGCAACACAGGCGACGCCAAGATCTTCATCCGGGGTGTTGGCTATGACAGTGTCGCCCCTGGTGGTGAAACACGGGTCGCCGTTTATAGTGACGGCGCGTATTTGCCGCGATCGCAAAGCGTTCTGCTTGGCATGTTCGACGTCAATCGCGTCGAAGTGCTGCGCGGTCCACAAGGTACACTCTATGGGCGCAACGCCACTGCCGGTGCCATCAACATTCTGACCAATGATCCGACCCGCGAACTCAGCGGCTATGCGACATTGGGCGTGGGCAATTATGGCCTTATCAGGACCGAGGGCGCGGTCAGTGGAACGATAGCCGGCGATCTGCGCGGCCGCCTCGCCTTTCAAACGCTCGACCAGTCGGGGTACGGCAAGAATATCGATACCGGGGAAGACGTGGATGATGGGCACATCCGGTCGATTCGCGGAACGCTGATGCAGGACGTGGGCAACGTCACCGTCCGGATCGAAGGAGACTATTCCTGGGAAAAGGACCACCGCTACGGGCGTCGTTTCGTCGGCCGGGGCAATCCCGCCGTTACGCCGCTGCCCTTCGCATTTGGGTATGTCGCGCCTTCAGACCCGCGTGACGCCGCTGGCCTTGGTCCGCAAAACCGGATCGAAACCTATGGCACGACTGCGCAGCTGACATGGAAACTTAGCGATGATATCCAACTGGTTTCCGTCAGCGCCCTCCGGCACCTGACGGCTTCGCTCGATACCAATATCGATCAGACGACGTCAGGCTTTAGCCGTCAGTTTCTCCGCGAGCGCTCGACAAGCGCGAGTGAGGAATTGCGGCTACAAGCGACGCTCGGCATCGTCGACTTCATTCTCGGCGGCTATTATTTCCATGAGAAGAACTACGCCCAGAACACGATTCCGTTTGCGGGCGTGGCGTTGGGCATCCCTGGCAATCAGGCCCTGTTCCAAGGCTCGGATGCACGTGGCACGGTCCGCACCAATGCTTTTGCCGGTTTCGCACGTGCGACCATCCATGCGACTGACCGCCTAGGCCTTGATGTTGGGATCCGGTACAGCGATGAGAAAAAATCCATCAACGAGACGAACCAGTTCGATTTTCGGCGGCTCTACGATCCCTCCAATCCGCTCATCCCCCGTTCAAGTGCGAATCGGAGTAGCCGGTGGACGTCTGTAGATCCGACGGCGACGCTGCACTATCAATTCCCTAACAACATATTCGCCTATGCGACCTTCTCGCAGGGTTTCAAGAGCGGCGGGTTCAACATCGGCAGCGTTCAGCCGCCCTTTGCGCCGGAAAAGCTCCGCAACTACGAAGTCGGCCTCAAGGCGGACCTATTTGACAGGAAGCTGCGCGCCAATATTGCAGCCTTCCATTATGATTATACCAACCTACAGGTAAACATCGCGCGCGGCACGCTCCTCCTGACAGAGAATGCGAGTTCGGCAACGATCGATGGCGGCGAGCTTGAGCTTACTGCACTCCCCGTGCGGGATCTGACCCTGAGTGCAAACTTCTCCTATCTCGATGGGCGTTATAAGGACTTCATAAGTGTTGACCCGTCCCGCGCCGCGTTGGGCCCCTTAAATCTCGATGGGAATCAGCTGACTTATGCGCCCAAGTACAAGGCGAGTGGCCGCGCCGAATATATCGTGCATGCGGCCGTCGGCGATTTTGTACCATGGATGGAGGTGAACTATACGTCACGCGTGCAGTTTTCGCAGTTCAATCTGCCGAATGTTTCGCAGGCTGCATACACACTGGTCAATCTGGGGGTCCGGTTCGAAAGGCCCGACTCCGGCTTTTCGATTGCAGGCTATGTACGAAATCTGACCAACAAAGACTATTACTCGGGTCAGCAGATTGGCACGAGCGTGCTCGGGCTGATCAACACCGGGCAGCTCGGTGCGCCCAGAACGTTTGGCGTCGATATAACCAAGCGTTTCTAACAAGCGAAAAAATGAGTGAGGGGATCGGTTTGTGAGTTCTGAGCCTAGCGAAATGACAACAGGCGGCCGATCCCCGCCCCACACCCCTGGTGGTTCCGAAGCCGAAGGCCCGAGCGGGGACTTCGGCCTTGCGGTCGGATCCGCGATCGATGGGCTGCGGTCAGCGAGACTGCGGGTTCATGCGCCCTTGCTGCTCGGCTTCATCATGCTGTTCGATTCCTGGGATAGCGTCGTCATCGCCTATGTCCTGCCGTCGCTCATGAAGGAGTGGGGTATCGGTCCGGCGGCCGCCGGGTTGCTCATGTCTAGCGGTTATGCAGGCCAGTTTATCGGCGCAATCCTCCTCGGTCGGCTGGCCGAGCGTTTTGGTCGGATGCCCGTGTTCAAGGCCGCTGTCCTCGTCATGAGCGTGTTTGCCTTGGTAAGCTCTGTATGCCCGGGTTATAACTCTTTGCTCATCTCCCGTTTCATCCAAGGCATTGCCATTGGCGGGGCGCTGCCAGTGAGCATCACCTACATCAATGAGCTGGCGCCGAAGGCAATCAGGGGCCGCTACTTCGCAGCGTTCCAGTTTATTACGATTTCAGGGTATGCCGTCACGGCAGCAGCGAGCGCGGCAATCATTCCAGCGTTCGGCTGGCGGCCCATGTTCGCGCTGGGTGCCTTGCCGCTGCTCCTGATACCGTTCGTCGGGCTCCTTTTACCGGAATCGCCACGGTGGCTCGCAAGTCGGGGGCGCATTGCGCAGACGAACAAGGCATTGGTAAAGCTCGGCGGTCAGGCCATTACGGTTAACGCAGCCGCAGGCACGGTTCAAACGGTCTCCCCCTCGGCCAAACCGAGCCCGTTTGGTGAGTTGTTCCAGCCCATTTTCGTGCGGCGCACGGTTACTCTGTCGCTGCTGTGGTTCGTGACATCGTATGTGAGCTTCGGAATTATCACATGGATTCCCTCAATCTACGTCACGAAGTTCCACATGGAGATCGGTGAATCGCTGCGCTACAGCGCAGTGGGGACGTTCATTTTCGTAATGGTTATTCCAGCTGTTGCGTTGATCATCGATCGGGTGGGACGGCGGCAGATTGCGATTACGGGCTCGCTGATGAGCGCCCTCGCATTTGCCGCTCTGGCATCCCAAATTGCGCCTGGTATTGGGGCGATCGTTGCGATGGTGATGATTGGCCAGTTCTTTACCGCAGGCGTGTCGGTGATCTTGTGGCCGTATACGGCGGAGAACTATCCAACATCCGTTCGCGCAACGGCAATGGGCTGGGCCAGTTCACTCGGTCGGGCAGCGGCGCTCCTCACGCCGCTGGCGGTAGGAGGGCTTCTTGCGTTGACCGGTTCGATCCATATCGTTTTCGTCATTTTCGCAGTGCTCGCCTTGATCGCTACGTTGATTTGGTGGCTGGTGGCGCCGGAAACTGCAAAAATCGATCTGGATATGGTGCACTAAGGGGATTTCAAGTGGGTCGAAAGTTGATCGCTCCCGCGACATTTCTGCAAGATCAGTCTGTGAAACTGTTTCATATTGATTCGAGCATTCGATGAGAACGGCGGTGCAAAATTAGACCACGGTAGCGGCGGCGAAGTGCTGCTGCGG
>CAZWEY010000076.1:0-9918 GCA_964632055.1 uncultured Sphingomonadaceae bacterium | reverse complement strand
GAATCGGGCCTCGGGCGCGAAGGCTCACGCCACGGCGTCGAGGAATTCGTCGAGCTGGGCGGCAAGGTGCTGGGCCCCATGATCGGGCGGATCGACAAGGAAGCTGTTGTGAAAAGCGCCATCACGATGGATGACATTGAAGCGCTGGTGAAGGAGCTATGAGCATGTTCGATCTTACAGGCATGACCGCGCTGGTCACCGGCGCTTCGGGCGGCATCGGCTCGGAAATCGCCCGCGCTTTGGCCGGGCAGGGTGCACGCCTCGCGCTTTCCGGCTCCAACCCCGCCAAACTGCGCGCTTTTCGTGAGGAGCTGAACGACGAGTTCGGCCATGACCATGTCGAGATCACCTGCGACCTGTCGAACACCGAACAGGTCGAGCATCTCGTTCCGGCAGTGGTCGACACGCTCGGCAAGATCGACATCCTCGTCAACAATGCAGGCATCACGCGCGACAACCTCGCGATGCGGATGAAGGACGAGGAATGGGACGAGGTGATCCGTATCAATCTCGAAGCCGCCTTCCGCCTCATGCGCGCATCGGTGAAACCGATGATGAAGGCGCGTTTTGGCCGCATTATCACCATCACCAGCGTGGTGGGCGCGGCGGGCAATCCGGGCCAGATGAACTATGCGGCGGCCAAGGGCGGTCTCACCGCCATGTCCAAGAGCCTCGCGCAGGAAATTGCGACGCGCGGCATCACCGTCAATTGCGTCGCGCCCGGTTTCATCCGCACCGCGATGACCGATCAGCTGAACGACGCGCAGAAAGACGCGATCAACGCCAAGATTCCGATGGGGCGCATGGGCGAGGGCGAAGACATCGGTGCGGCGGTCGCCTATCTTGCTTCGCGGCAAGCGGGCTACATTACCGGCCAGACGCTGCATGTGAACGGCGGTATGGCGATGATGAGCTGACACAAGGCTTTGCCTTGCGGTTTTGCGGGCATTTATCCCCAACCTATCGGCCCTGAGGCCCATTCAAGCTTGCCGCACGGGGTCTGTGCGTTAAGGTGAGCATTGGATTCCATGCGCTCGCCGGCAGTTCCGCCTTGCGCGCGTTGAAGGGGGTTATTGAGGTCGATGAAGGCTACCATCGAACGTGCCACGCTGCTGCGCTGTCTCAGCCATGTCCAGTCCGTGGTGGAACGGCGCAACACCATACCGATCCTGTCCAATGTGCTGATCGAAGCTGGCGCAGAAGGCGCGGTCCGCGTCACCGCGACCGATCTCGACCTGCAAGTGGTGGAAAGCATGGCCGCCGTTTCGGTGGAAGCGCCCGGCTCGATCACCGTTTCGGCCCATCTGCTGTTCGATATTGCCCGCAAATTGCCCGATGGCAGCCAGGTCAGCCTGGATGCCGCGGACAACCGCATGACGGTCAAGGCAGGGCGCAGCCGCTTCTCGCTGCCCACCCTGCCGCGCGACGATTTCCCGATGATCGTGGAAGGCGACCTGCCGACCAGCTTCGAAATCAGCGCCCGCACGCTCGCCGAACTGATCGATCGCACCCGCTTTGCCATCAGCACCGAAGAAACCCGCTATTATCTCAACGGCATCTTCTTCCATGTCTCGGACGATGCGCAGCCGGTTCTGAAAGCCGCCGCCACCGATGGCCACAGGCTTGCCCGCTATACCGTGCCCCGGCCAGATGGCGCACAGGGCATGCCCGATGTGATCGTGCCCAGAAAAGCAGTGTCGGAGCTGCGCAAGCTGTTGGAAGAGGCGCTGGACGGCAATGTCGAGATTGATCTCTCCGCCAGCAAGATCCGCTTCACTCTGGGCGGCGAAGGCGGCGTCGTGCTGACCAGCAAGCTGATCGACGGCACTTTCCCCGATTACAGCCGGGTTATCCCGACCGGCAACGACAAGCTGCTGCGTCTCGACCCCAAGAGTTTCTTCGAAGGGGTGGACCGTGTGGCCACGATCGCCACGGAAAAGACCCGCGCGGTCAAGATGGCGCTGGATCAGGACCGGGTGACACTCTCCGTCACCTCGCCCGACAATGGCACGGCTGCCGAAGAACTGCCTGCCGATTATCGCTCGGACGGGTTCGAGATCGGCTTCAACGCCAATTATCTCAAGGATATTCTGGCCCAGATCGAAGGCGACATGGTGGAACTGCATCTGGCCGATGCCGGCGCACCAACGCTTATCCGCAAGGACGACCAGAGCGCGGCTCTATACGTGCTGATGCCGATGCGGGTTTGATCCCGCTTCCTTGCATCAGCCCCCAAGGGCATTCTCCACCGCGCTTACCGGCTGCCGCTCTGGCAAAAGCGAAATTGCGCCCGTGATCCAGACCAGCGACAGGGCGATAATCGCCAGAAGCAGGCTGATTGCCAGCACATAGCGCGCGATATGCGGGGTTTCGCCCGAACGCGCTTCGTCCGTGCCGATGTGGATTTCGTCACCGATCATGTTCATCGTTGCTCTCCAGCTCGTCTGGCAGAGCGGATGGGCAGGGCAACCGCCGATGGCTGCTTTTCGGCGTTGCATGTTGCGAAGCCGCATGGCCGCAAAGCCTTGAGACGACATCACTGCAGCGCAGGCATCATATCATGCCAGGCCGCACCCGTGCAATCAGTCTGCCTGATGCGCGCAGAAGCGCTATTCCTTGGCTGCGCCGATCATCTCGTCGACATGGACGAATTTTTCGCGCGGTGCATCGGTGCGGGCGCGTTCGGTTTCTGCCCGGTCGATCTGCTGCCAGTCGTGGAATTCGATGATGTCGAGGTCGCGCGCCTGGGCGATCGCGTCGAAGCCCGCACCGCCCTTTTTGCCCGCGCCATGGCGGATGTCTTCGGCGATCTTCTCGACAATGGAAAAACCGTCGGGCCGGTTGGTGCCGATCGTGCCGGAAGGCCCGCGTCTGGCCCATCCCACGCAATAGAGACCGGGAAGGATGCGCCCCTCGTCACTGGCAAATCGGCCGGCATTTTCCTCGAAGGGAACGCCGGGAATGGGCGAGGTCTGATAACCAATGCAGGCGACAACGATATCGGCAGGGATTTCATAATGTTCGCCGGTGCCCACGGCGCGGCCATTTTCCAGCCGTGTGCGCTCCACCTCCATGGCCCTGACCTTGCCGCCTTCGCCAAGGATGGCCTTGGGGGCCGCGAAAAAGTCGAATTCGACCTCGATCGCCATGTCGGCGCGGTGGCTTTCGGGGATGGCGGCAAAGCTGCGCAAATGATTGACCGATTTGCGCTGGCCCGGTTCCAGCAGGGCGTCTTCCTCCTCGGGCGGAAGGTCGGCCTGGTCGACCCTGGGGCAGGCGCGCGACAGATGACCCAGCTCGCCCAGTTCCTTGGGCGTCATCGCGATCTGGTGCGGACCACGCCGGCCAAGGATGATGATCCGTTCAAGGCGGGAGCCTTGCAGCAGTTCGAGGGCATGGGCGACGATGTCGCTGCCGGCAAATTCCTCGCGCGTCTTGGCAAGGATACGGGTCACATCGAGCGCGACATTGCCATTGCCGATGACCACCGCGGTCTTGCCCGAGAGATCCGGATTGAGCCTGGCGTGGGCGGGATGGCCATTATACCAGCCGACGAAAGCCGCACTGCCGAAAACATTGTCGAGATCTTCGCCCGGCAGGCCCGGCATCTTGTCATTGGGCGCGCCGGTTGCCAGCACCACCGCATCATAGAGTTCCTGCAATTCCGCGATGGAAATATCCTGCCCTACGGTCACATTGCCGAGGAAACGGGAATTGGCCTCCATGGAAACCGATTCATAGCGTTTGGAAACGCCCTTGATCGATTGGTGATCGGGGGCGACGCCGGTGCGGATCAGGCCATAGGGAACGGGCAGGCGATCGAAGATGTCGACCCGGACTTCATCGCCCCACTGCTTTTGCGCAGCTTCGGCGGTGTAATATCCGGCAGGCCCGGAGCCGATGATGGCGATGTGCCGCATGTGATCCATTCTCCCGATGCGCGCCTTCAGGCTGCGCTTTCCATCTCATGTTTGTCCGAAGCCAGGAAGCTGCGCAAGAGGGAGGAAAATTCTTCCGGGTGGCTGAACATCAGAAGATGGCCTGCGCCCTTGACGATCTCGAGGTGGGCATGAGGCAAAAGTGCTGCCAGAAGCCGGGCATTGGCGGGGGGAACGACCTCGTCGTTTTCCCCGGCGACCACCAGAACCGGCCGGTCGAGCAAGGGCAGGGCGAGCGCGCTGGTCCATCCGGCAAGTGCTGCCATCTGGAAGAAATAGCCGCGCGGCCCTGGCAGGCTCAGGCGTTCGAGGAAATCGGACGTCAGTGCTTTGGCATCGGCCTTGCCAATCCCCAGGAAGGCGGCACGGCGCGGATCGTCGCGCAGCTGGCCAAGCCATGCCGGGTCGGCCAGGCCTGAGAGGATCGAGGCCTTGCCGGGGATCATCGGCCAGCCCGGCCCGATGGCGGCAACCGCCAGACGGCGGAGCCTGCATTTGTGCTGTATGGCGAATTGCTGGGCGATGGCGCCACCCCAGCTGAAGCCGAGCAGATCGGCCTGCTCGATCTGCATCTGGTCGAGCAATTGCGCGATCCAGCCTGCCGCCATGCCAGCGGAGTAGGGCAGCCATGATTCGGGCGAGCGGCCGATGCCGGGTGGATCGATAGCAAGCACGGTGCGCCGGTCGAGCAATCCTGCCAGCGGGCTCAGCACATCCATATTGATGCCGAGCCCGTTGCAGATCACGACAGGGGGCTGTGAATTTTGTGGTGATGCGGCCGGGTTCTCCCAGACGCCCACATTCAAGCTGCGCTGGCCTAGTTTCATCGGGAAGTGGCGAAAAATGGGGGGCAAGAACGCTCTGCAGTCTTTCTGCCGACACTGGCAAGGCCAGTGTCGGCAGAGGGGTTGGAATGGCCGCATTCATGCCCTGTGCGGCTGGTTAATACAAGCTTGACCGGCGCAGCTGGCAGGGGCCTGCCATTAACCGTTTTTCAAGCGCAATAGCCCAATAAGGCGGCATGCACGGGCAGCAGGCAATAAGGGTTGAGGCGCGCAGAGACCTCTCGCGCCGCGCGGCGGGTGCCGGGCGTCCGCTGCATGGCGAGGGCATGCGCGTCCGGCCCGCCCAGTCGCGCAGCAAGCCGAACAGCCTCCCGCATTCGCGCAGACCCGTCCTTTCGCCTCATTGGTGGCTGATGTCGCAGGTCTTCGGACTGGTCACGACCCTTGTCCTGCTGGGCCATCTGAGCCTGCCTCCGCTGCATTATGCACTGCCTTTGCTCGCGGCCGTCATTCTTGCGCTGAGCGCGAGATGGGCTGCTCCCTTCGAGGCGGATGAAGATGCATCGCCGATCCGCAGCATTCTGATCATTGCGACCATCGTCGCCTTGCCGATGTTCCTGTTCGGCTTTGCCATGGCCGGGCTTGCCAGCGATGCAATATTGACATGGGCGGCGGTATTGCCTGCGCTTGTCGTGGTGTCGGGGGCAGCCGAGGTTATCCAGGCGGCGCGCAGGCACATGATGTTTGCCGTGCAGTTTCCCTGCTGGCTTGGCGTCACTCTTGCTTATGGCAAGGTGCATGCGCTTGTGGCGATTGGCTTTGCCCTGCCGATTGCCTGGATCGTCAGCCGCAGGCAGATTGCCGCGCTGCGCATTCTGGAGGACCGGGAGGATGCCGAGGCGCGCGTGAACCGCAGGGCCCGCGAAATCCTGAGGGATTTCGAGGAAACCGGGCAGGGCTGGTTCTGGGAAACCGATCGGCGCTCCTGCATCGTCTATGTCTCTCCGGTGGTTGCCAAGGCACTTGGCAAGCCCATGAAATCCATTCTCGGCCGTCCGTTCAGCGATATATTCGATCTCGACAATGCCGGGCAGGAAGGCGAGCGCACGCTGGCGTTCCACCTTTCCGCGCGCTCGGCCTTTCAGGAACTGGCGGTGCGGGCCGCAGCGGGCGTGGGCGAGGATGAGCGCTGGTGGTCGATCAGCGGCAGGCCTGCCTTTGACGGCTTCGGCAATTTTGTCGGGTTTCGTGGCTCGGGCCATGATCTGACCGAAAAACGCCGCTCGCAGCAACAGGCCTCGCGGCTGGCGCATTTCGACTCGCTGACCGGGCTTGCCAATCGCCACCAGATGTCTTCGACGCTGGAGAAAATTCTTGCTTCTCCGGCTGAGAAATCGCGCGAATGCGCCATCTTCCTGCTCGATCTCGACCGCTTCAAACAGGTCAACGATACACTGGGGCATCCGGCAGGCGACTGGCTGCTGAAACAGGTCTCGCAGCGTCTCCAGAGGGTCGTTTCCTCGCGCGGGCGTGTAGGGCGGCTGGGCGGCGACGAATTCCAGATCATCATCCCCGGACGCAGCCAGCGCTCATTCCTGGCCGAACTGGCCTCGACCATCATCGATACATTGTCGCAGCCCTATTCCATCGAGGGGCACCGGGTGGTGATCGGCGTTTCGGTGGGCATTGCGGTTGCGCCTGAAGATGGCGACAACAGCGAGGACCTGATCCGCAATTCCGACCTTGCGCTTTATGCTGCCAAGGATAGCGGTCGCGGGCGCTATCATTTCTATGCACAGGACCTGCATCGGGAGGCCGAGGAGCGCCGCCAGCTCGAACACGAGCTGCGCGACGCCATTCATAATGGCGATCTGGAACTGCATTACCAGCCGGTGGTGAACACTGCGACCGAGCAGATCAGCGGGTTCGAGGCGCTGCTGCGCTGGACCCATCCCGTGCATGGTCCGCTGTCGCCGTCCCGTTTCGTGCAGATTGCCGAGGATACCGGCCTGATCGCCAATATCGGCGAATGGGCGCTGCGCACCGCGTGCCAGGATCTGGCGCGCATGCCCGACAATGTGCGCGTGGCCGTCAATGTTTCGCCGCTGCAGTTCGCCAATCCCCAGCTGCCCGCGATCATCACCAATGCGCTGGCCCAGTCTGGCGTGCGGCCCGATCGGCTGGAACTGGAAATCACCGAGTCGGTCTTCCTCAACGATGATTCCAGCACCGACGCGATGTTCAAGGCGCTCAAGCGGGTGGGGGTGCGGTTGGCGCTGGATGATTTCGGCACGGGCTATTCCTCGCTCGGCTATCTGCGCAACGCGCCGTTCGACAAGATCAAGATCGACCAGAGCTTTGTGCGCGGGGCAACCCAGCCGGGCAGCCGCAATGGCGCGATTATCGCGTCGATCACCAGTCTTGCCGATGCGCTGGGCATGGAGACGACCGCAGAAGGCGTGGAGACACTGGATGAGCTGGACCTGATCCGCATGCTGGGATGCAGCCATGTCCAGGGCTATATCTATGACAAACCGATGAATGCCGAGGCTGCCTTCGCCCGTTTGCGGGGCGGGCTGAAGGTGGTTGCGAAAGGCCCCAAGGCGGCGCGCGCCGCCCGGCAGAAAGTCCTGCGCAAGATCATCCTCGATCATGACGGCGCGCTGTATAATGGGACGATCAGGAACATCTCTGCCACCGGCGCCCTTGTTCAGGGCTTGTGGAATGTTCCGGTCGGCACGCCATTCACGCTGCGTCTGTCCAACAAGCTGGCGGTTCCGGCCCTGACGCGGTGGTGCAAGGAGGACAACATCGGCCTCGAATTCCTCGAACCGCTCAAGCTGGATGGCAATGGCCATGTCGCGGCGCTTTCCGACCTCGGACCGCTTTCTCCTCCCTCGCCCATCCGCAAGGTCGCGCGGCAGCCAGGCGGATGAAACGCAAGCTGGCATTAACCATTTTATCAGGGCTTGGCCGTAATGCAGAGCTGTATTAAGGCTAAGTGGAGCGCAAGGTAAGCAACTGATGGCTATCGGTGGCTTTTTCAGGGACCTCACGGGCAGAGGCGAGCCTGCCGGCAATGGCAGGGGCGAAGGGGGCGGGCAATTCGCGTTCGACCCTGCCGAGCGCACCCGGCTGTTCGACGAATATGAGAAATCGGGGCTGGGCTGGTTCTGGTCCACAGATAGCCATGGCCGCCTCACCTATGTGACCGATTCTGTCGCGGCCTTGCTTGGCACGAGCGCGCAAGAGCTGGCCGGCGCACCGCTCTCCAGCCTCTTCGTGATGGAACGTGACGAGACAGAAGACAGCGCGGAGCGACCGCTCGGTTTCCTGCTTTCCGCCCGCAACACCATTGTCGATCTGGCCGTGCGCGCCGCCAGCAAGGATCGCGAAATCTGGTGGTCGATCGCGGCAAAGCCCTGTTTTGACAAGAACTCCCAGTTTGCCGGATATCGCGGCTATGCCAAGGACATCACCGCCGCGCGGCTCAAGGAGCTGGATGCCTCGCGGCTTGCCCATTTCGATTCGCTGACCGGTCTTTCCAACCGCCACCGCATGACCCAGCGGTTGAAATCTGTGCTCACTGCTTACAAGGCTGCCAAGCGGTCCTGCGCGCTGCTGATGCTCGACCTTGACCGGTTCAAGCATGTCAACGACACGCTCGGCCATCCGGCGGGCGACGAACTGCTCAAGCAGGTGGCGCAGCGGCTGGAACGGGTGATCGGCAAGACGGGTGAAATCGGCCGTCTGGGGGGCGATGAATTCCAGGTCATCATCCCGGATATCGACGACCGCGGCAAGCTGGGCGATCTTGCCAGCAAGATCATCCAGATGGTTTCGCAGCCCTATTCTCTGAATGGCAGCCGGGCCGTGATAGGCACTTCGGTCGGCATTGCCATCGCGCCATATGATGGCATCGACAGCTCCGAACTGACCCAGTCGGCCGACCTTGCGCTCTATGCCGCCAAGGGTGGCGGGCGCGGGCAGTTCCGATTCTATTCCAACGATCTGAAAAGCAGCGCGGATGAGCGGCGCGAGATCGAGGAAGAACTGCGCGATGCGCTGGCCAATGATCAGCTTGCGCTGTTCTATCAGCCGGTGGTGCGCGGATCGGACAATGTCGCGGTGAGCTTCGAGGCGCTGCTGCGCTGGCACCACCCCGAACGCGGCCCCATCAGCCCCAGCCTGTTTATTCCGATTGCTGAAGAATCCAACCTGATCAACACATTGGGCGAATGGGCGCTGCGCAAGGCCTGCGAAGATGCCGCCGGATGGCCGGACGGTATCAAGGTGGCGGTCAATGTTTCGGCGGTGCAGTTCGCCACTGCCGCACTCCCGGCGCTGGTCGCCAATGCGCTGGCGACATCGCAGCTTGCGCCCGAACGGCTGGAGCTGGAGATCACCGAAAGCGTGTTCATGGGCGACAGCGATGTGACCGAGGCGACGTTCAATGCGCTGAAGCGGCTGGGCATAAGGCTGGCGCTGGACGATTTCGGCACCGGCTATTCCTCGCTCAGCTATCTGCGCAAATCGCCCTTTGACAAGATCAAGATCGACCAGAGCTTCGTGCGCGGCTGCACCGAGCGCGACAACACCAATGCCTCGATCATCACCGCCATCGTCAGCCTGGCCAAGGCTCTGGGCATGGAAACCACTGCCGAAGGGGCAGAGGCGCTGGACGAGCTGAAGATGATGCACAAGCTGGGCGCCGATTACGTGCAGGGCTTCGTCTATTCGCAGGCCATTCCCAATGATGAATTGCTGGAGCGGCTGGATAACGGCAAGATCAAGTTCGAACCCAACGGGCCCGATCATTACCGCCAGGCTCGGCGCACGGTCTATCGCAAGGTTGGCGTGATCCACGAGGACCAGCGCTATGATGTCGTCATGCGCGATCTCTCGAAGAGCGGCGCGCGGATCGAAGGCCTGCTCGATGTTCCCGTCGGCACGCGCTTCGTGCTCGATCTGGGCGAAGGGCAGCTGGTGCTTTCCATAGTCCGCCGCACACGCGAAGCCGAACAGGGGCTGGAATTCGAAACTCCGCTGGTCAGTGACGGGGCGGGCGGATTGTGCACCCGACACCGGGTTTCACCCTATGCGCTGGCTGCGGCCGGCATGCCACTGGCAGCACTTCCGCCGGGCCATTACCCGATCGGCATGCAGGATATCACGCAGCAATTGCGCTCGACCCC
>CAZWEY010000075.1:0-10002 GCA_964632055.1 uncultured Sphingomonadaceae bacterium | reverse complement strand
CGACGGCATCGTGCTCCGCCTGCTGACGCCGGAGGCCTGGGGCGCGGCCATGGTCAAGCCTGCCGCAGCCGCCCTCCCCCCGGCCCTGCGTGACATCGCGACCGTGCGAGAGGCGATGCAGCGGCTCTGGGCCTTCGACCTCGCCTCCGACCAGCGCTGCATGGTCCATGGCGATGCGCATACCGGCAATATGTTCTTCGAGCAGGACGGACGTCCCGGCTTCCTCGATTTCCAGCGTTTCATGCAATGCGACTGGGCGCATGACGTGAACTATTTCCTCGTCTCGGCCATGGACGCAGGCGAGGCGGCGGCTTGCGAGGCGGACCTGCTGGAACATTACCTCAACGCGCTGCGCGAGGCGGGCGGGCCGGAGCTTGACCGCGCCGACGCAGACTATCGCTACCGCCTGCACACGATGTATGGCCTGATCTGGAACGTGGTGCCGCCGACCATGCAGACCGAGGAGACTGTCTCCACCATCGCCACCCGCTTCAACGCGGCGGCGATGCGGCACGATCTTGCCGGGCTGATGAACCTCTGATTGGAAGACCGATGCAACGCCTGATATTCGAGCCGGAACACGAACAGTTCCGTGACAGCGTCCGCCGCTTCATGCAGGACGAGATCGAACCCCACAGGGACCGCTGGCGCGAGGCCGGGCTGGTCGATCGCGAGGCCTATGAGAAGGCGGGCGCGGCGGGCCTCATCTGCACCTGGGCAGAGGAACGCTTCGGCGGCGCCGGGCTGGATGATTTCCGCTTCGAGCAGGTCATCATCGAAGAAAATGTGCGCCACGGCGACAATGGCTTCTACGTCCACCTCCATGCCGATCTCGTCGCGCCCTATATCGACAAGCTTGGCACCGAGGAGCAGCGCGAACGGCTGATGCCGGGGATCGTTGCCGGAACCACCATCCTTGCCGTCGCCATGACCGAGCCTTCCGCCGGCAGCGATCTTGCCGGGATGCGCACCCGCGCCGTGCGTGACGGGGACGACTGGATATTGAACGGCTCCAAGACCTATATCTCCAACGGCATCCTTGCCGATTGCGTGCTGGTCGCGGCGCGGACCGACCCGGATGCGAGCCACTCCCTCGGCTTGTTCCTCCTCGAGCGCGGCATGGAAGGCTTCGAGCGCGGCCGCCACCTCACCAAGATGGGCATGAAATCGCAGGATACAGCAGAACTGTTCTTCAACGACGTGCGGGTGCCCGCGGCCAACGTGCTGGGCAATCCGCTCGAAGGCTTTCGCTATCTCTCGCGCTTCCTTGCGCAGGAACGTCTCGTCGCGGCCATCGGCTGCGTCGCCAGCGCACAGACCGCCTTCGATCTCACGCTCGACTATGTGAAAGAGCGCCGCGCCTTCGGAAAGCCGATCGGCGCCTTCCAGAACAGCCGCTTCGCCATGGCCCAGATGCGAGCCGAGATCGACGCGCTCCAGACCTATGTCGACCAGTGCGTGCTGATGCTGAACCGCAAGGAACTGACAGCGGAGGATGCTGCGTCCGCCAAGCTCCTGACCAGCGAGCTCGAAGGCAGGGTGATGGACCAATGCGTCCAGCTCCACGGCGGCGCGGGCTATATGGAGGAATACCGCATCAGCCGGATGTTCACCGACGCGCGGATCACCCGCATCTTTGCGGGCTCCTCGGAAATCATGAAGGAGATCATCGGGCGCGGACTGGGCCTCGACGAACGCAAGCTGCGCTAGCCTTCACCTGCATCCAGAATCTTCAATTCCGACTTCAGCCACATCGATTCATTGAGGTTGGCCTTGCCACCGTGGTCGAGCAGATACTGGTGCGCCGCCCGCTTCACCCCGCGAGCATCCGCGTTGCCGGGTTCGGCCTGAAGCGCGATGTCGATGAGGTGCAATGCGTGGACAGGCTTGCCCTCCCCCAGCAGCTTGTCCGCCCGCGCCGCCAGCGCGCTCGCCCCGCCCGCAAGCTCGGCCAGGTCGGCGGACACTTCGCTCCTCGGCACCGGGTAAAGCGAGGTGGTGGAATCATAGTGGAACCAGCCCGCCAGCTGCTCCCAGATCGAACGCACATTCCACGCAGTCTTGCCGAAGGCCTCGGCTAGCCCAAATTCGGCGGGTAGCCGGATCTCGCGCATCAGCGTGTAGACGTCCTTGCCCGACGCCATGCCGTCCACCACTGCATCGCGCAGCCAGCGCGCCGCCTCGATCATCCGGGTCAGATCCTCGCGGATGCGGTCCGCGCCACGGATCGGGTCGCCATGGCCGGTGATCAGCAGTTCCGGCCCCAGATCGCGGATGCGCGAAACAGAATCGATATAGCGTTGCGGGCAACGCGGCCGGTCACCCCGCAAGGTGTTGAGGTTGGGCACGTTCAAATAGGCCGGGCCAAGCAGGTTTCCGATGAAGGCCACCTTGTCATCCGGCAGCCACACCCCGATGCCGTCCAGCGTCTCGCCGCCCGGCAGCGCCACGATCTCGAAACGCCGCCCGCCCAGCGTGAAGGCGTGGATGTCGTCCACCAGCACGGTGGGCGCAATCTCAGCCTTGGGCTTGCCGGCGGGGCGGTCCATCTTGTCGCCGACCACGCCGTGCCACAGCTTGTTGGTGCGCGGCGCATAGAAGCTCGCCAGCGCCTGCCGCTCGGCCATGCCCGCCGGATAGCGTACCGAGGTGATGAGGTCCGCCCCTTCCGGCAGAAGCGCCTTCAACCCGCCATAATGATCGGGGTGGCTCTGCGTCACGATGGCGGCAACGACAGGAGCCGTGCTGAAACTGGCATAAGCCTCCAGCTTGCGCGGGGCGGCATAGCTGGCCCCTGCGTTGATCAGCACATTGCCTTCATCGGTCAGCACGAGATAGCTGTTCGAGATATCGCGCGTCATGCAGATGAAGTCGTTGACCGGGATCGCTCCCGGTTCGCGCTCGCCCGCGGTGATGAGATCGTCGACGCCCGATTTCTTGCCGTCAGCCATTGCCAACCCCTAGCGGAACAGGCTCGCCATCCAGCCACCATCGATAGTGAGGATGTCGCCGGTGTGGAAGGTGGAAGCGTCGCTGGCGAGATAGACCGCTGCGCCCTCGACGTCCTCCGGCTGGCCCACCCGGCCGACCGGATGGCGTTTGGCAAGCTTGGCGTCCGCCTCGGCCTCGTTGCGGCCCTCGGTGGTGATGAAGCCCGGCGCGATCATGTTGACGCGGATCTGGTAGCGGCCCAGCTCGCTCGCCATCGCCTTGACGATGGAATGCAGCCCGCCCTTGGCAGCACCATAATGCTCCATGCCGCGATAGCCGCAAAACACCGAAAGACTGCCACAAACGATGATCGAGCCGCCGCCGCGGCCCGCCTTGAACTGTTCGACCATGTGCTGTGCTGCCGAACGCATGGTGTAATAGGCGCCGTTCAAGTTGCTATCCATGATGCCGCGGAAGGTCGCGCCGTCGATGTCGAACACGGAATTGGCATAGACCACCTGCCCCGCATTCACGATCACGCAGTCGAGCCTTCCGTGCCGCTCATTCGCCTCGGCCATGGCGGCGGCGACCGCCTCCTCGCTCACCACGTCCACCGCTTGCGCCGTGACCTTGCTGCCCAGCGCGCGCAGTTCTGCCTCGGCGGCGGCGTTCTTTTCCGGGTTGCGGCCCCACAGAGTGATATCCGCGCCATGTTTGGCCAGGCCCCTGCCATAGGCAAGGCCGATGCCGCCATTGCCGCCGGTGATGACGGCAGACTTGCCGGTGAGATCGAACATGGACTTGCTCAAGCGGCGCCCTCCTTTTCCGGTGAAAACTGGTCGAGATAAGGCGCCAGCATGGGCTGCAACTGTTCGACCGAAAGGCCGTATTGCTCCAGCGAATAGCGATGCGCGCCAAAGCGACCCTGCGGATTTTCCGCGAGCCAGGCGCGCATCCCGGCCTCGGCCTCGCTCGTGAACGGGTCGCCCAGCCATTCATAAAGCGCGCGCATCTGGGCGATGGGATCGCGCACCAGATCGGCATAGGGCTGGTCGTAGAACCGGCCCCGGTGCTTGCGCTCTTCAAGCGGGCGCAGCAGATGCTCGGCAAACTGGCGCGGATAGGTGCGGCTCACGAAGTCCCGGTCCGGCTTGACGCAAAAACCGGACTGCACCGCCTCGATGATCGACAGGAACGATCCGACCGACTTGAAAACGTCGCGATGAGTCCAGATCAGCCTTGCATCAGGAAAGACGTCGAGCAGCGCCTTGATGTGCAGCGCATGGGACGGCATCTTGAGGTTCCACACCCCCGGATTGGTCGATTGCAGGATCTGCAGCACCTTCTTCTGATATTCGTAAGTGGAGCGCATGTCGCAGGTAAGGATCCACTCGGAATAGCGCGGTGCGGGGAAGAATGCCTCGATCGACTGCGCCTTGAAATCCTGCCCGTGAAGGATGGTGCATTCGGCCGGGCCGTCGGCCGCCTCGTAATGCAGCTTGAGGCTGGCCGAGCGCGATTCCGGCCGCTCCTCCTCCACCTTCATCCGCTTGAGGCAGCGCGGATCGGTCTTGAGCTCGCCCGGCCCGGCTGGCGGCACAAGGCTGCTGATTTCCCAGCGCAGCAAGGATCGCCGCGCCGGATCGGCGGCCAGCAGGTTGCACATCAGCGTGGTGCCGGTGCGCGGCGCGCCCAGCGTGAAAACCGGCTTTTCAACCGGCGTATCGAGCAGGCCGGGATGATCGCGCAGATATTGCGCCACGCGCAGCCGGCTCGCCAGCATGCCGACAAAGACCTTTTCCAGCCCGATCCGCCCGGTATCGGAGAGGTCCTTCGAATCATTGGCATCCGCCACGATGATATCCAGCCCCTCGCGGAAGCTTTCGGAGTCGAACTCGGCAATCCCGGCCCTGGCGCGGGCCTTTTCGATGATATCCGCACTAGTCAGCATTGATCATCTCTTCGGCCATTTCGCGCAGGCGGAATTTCTGGATCTTGGATGTCGACATCGGCCATTCCTCGATGAAGCGCACCGCGCGCGGCAGCTTGAAATTGGCGATCTTGCCGCGGCAGAAGTCGATCAGCTCGTCTTCGGTGGCGCTTGTCCCTTCGTTGAGCTGGATGAAGGCCGCCGGCACCTCCTGATAGCGCGGATGCGACAGGGGCACGACCTGGGCGAGCTTGACCGCAGGATGCGCATTGAGCACCGCCTCGACCTCGGCCGCCGCGACGTTTTCGCCGCCAACCTTCATCATGTCCTTCAAGCGCCCATGGAACATGATCTGCCCGGCCTCGTCGAAGGAACCGATATCGCCGGTGCGCAGGAAACCATCGGCGGTGAAGGCCTCCGCCTGCTTTTCGGGAGCCTTGTAATAACCGCTGATCATGCCGCGGCTCTTGAAGACGATCTCGCCCTTCTCGCCAGTCGGCAGATCCTGCCCTGTCCCGGCGTCGCGGATGCGGATATCCCAGCCGGGAAAGGGCGTGCCCAGCCGGGCGAGCCGGGTTTCGCGGTCTTCCTCAGGCTTTGATGCGGTGCATGGCCCGATGCTTTCGGTCATCCCGAAATTGCCGATCTGGACCATGTTGGGCATGCGCTCTTCCAGCACGGCCGAAACCGCGGGCGGCACCACCGCCGGGTTGGAAATGAGGATGCGCACGCTGGAGAAGTCCGCAGCATGGAACCCTTCAGCGTCGATCACATCCTGAAGGATGGTGACGAAGCAGGGCCAGCCGCAGGTGATCTTTTCGTCGCGCAGCTGCGCAAGGCCATCGGCGCCGTTGAACTGCTGCATCAGGCATACCGGGATGCCAAGCCGAAGCGCGATGAGAACGGGCAATATGCCGGCGATGTGGAAGATCGGCAAAGGCGCCCACAGCCGGTCCTCGCCCGTGATGTGATAGCGCCCGGCCATGTTGCCCGTGTTGAACAGCAGCGCATCGTGGCTGACCAGGCAGCCCTTGGGGTGAGAGGTCGTGCCCGAAGTGTAGAGCATCACCGCGATATCGCCGGGCTCCACCGTCACCATGCGCCGGGCCAGCTCTTCATCCGATGCGGCAGGGAAAAGCGCGCCTGCCTCCTCCAGCGCAAGAAATGCGGGGCACGATGTGCCACCATCCGCCACCACATGACGCAGCAGCGGCGCTTCGGGCAGATCGAGCGCCCGCCGCCCGTCGCCCTGTGCAAGCGAAGGCAGGGCGGCGCGCAACCGTTCGCCGAAATCGACCACATCCTCGATCCGCGAGGTGGTGATGAGGACCACGACATCGGCATTGTCGATCGTATAGGCCAGCTCGGACGGCTGGAACCGGGTGTTGAGCGGGACCAGCACCGCCCCGATCGCGCTGGTGGCAAACAGGATATCGACAAATTCGGGTGAGGTGGGCATCAGCAGCCCGACCTTGTCGCCCCGGTTCACTCCCATCGCCAGCAGCAATCTGGCCCAGCGCATGGCGGCGCGGTGCACATCGGCAAAGGATCGCCGGCAATCCGGGAAAATCAGCAGTTCCGCCGCGCCATGGCCCGGCATCGCGGCAACAAGATCAGCAATGGTTCGCGGTGCCCCGGCAAACATTGGCAGTGCCCTCTCGATGATCCAGTCCCATAGCGATGCGCCATTTGCGCCTGGCAAGGCTATAGGCCGACAAAAGGGCAATGGTCCAGTTGAATAGACAAGATAACCTGCTCAACGCGAGGCAAGGCCAGTTTCAGACCGGGGGAGCGAAGTCCTCAGGCCAGTGCGCGAGGGCCGAAAGGACGGGATAGGGGGTGAACCCTCCCAGCGCACAAAGCGAGCCAAGCTTCATCGTCTCGCACAGTTCCTCAAGCAGGGCGATGTCATCGGCGCGGCTGCGGCCGGCCTTGCCCGCATTGCGCATCTGGGCGAGCGCCTCCACCGCGTCTGCCTCGCGTGGGCCGCTGCGCAAGCGGTCGATCAGCTCCACCCCGCGCACCGCGCCAATGCGGCAGGGCGTGCATTTGCCGCAGCTTTCCGCCGCGCAGAACTCCATGGCGAAACGGGCTTGTCCGCCCATGTCGGCAGTGTCGTCGAACACCACGAGGCCGCCATGGCCGATCAGCGCATTGGTCGCTGCATAGGCTTCGTAATCAAATGGCAGGTCGAAGTCGCCGGGGTGAATATAGGCCCCCAATGGCCCGCCCACCTGCACCGCCTTGACCGGGCGCCCCGATGCGGTGCCGCCGCCAATGTCGTATATCAGCTCGCGCAGGGTGATGCCGAAACCGGTCTCGTAAAGCCCGCCATGGCGGATATTGCCGGCCAGCTGGATCGGCATGGTCCCGCGCGAACGGCCCATGCCCAGCGCAGCATAGTCGCCGGCTCCGCTATCGCGCAGGATATGCGGAACGGCCGCAAGGCTCAGTACGTTGTTGACCACTGTCGGACAACCAAACAGCCCTTCCAGCGCCGGGAGCGGCGGCTTGGCCCTTACTTCGCCGCGCCTGCCCTCCAGACTGTTGAGCAGGGACGTTTCCTCGCCGCAAACATAGGCGCCCGCACCGACCCTGACCTCTGCTTTGAAAGGGGCTATCAGCCCTGCAGCGAGCGCGATCGCGGCTTCCATCCTGGCAATGGCATGCGGATATTCGCTGCGGATATAGACATAGCCCTGCTGTGCACCGACGGCATGGGCGGCGATGGCCATTCCTTCGAGCAGGGCAAAGGGGTCGCCCTCCATCAGCATGCGATCGGCAAAGGTGCCGCTATCGCCCTCGTCTGCATTGCACACGACATATTTTGGCTGGCCGGCACCTGTGCTGGCCGCCTTCGCGACTGTTTGCCATTTCATGCCGGCCGGAAAACCTGCACCCCCGCGGCCGCGCAGGCCCGATGCCGTCACCTCTTCGATAATGCGCGCGGGCCCGATTTCCTTCGCCCTGCGCAGTCCGGCCCAGCCGTCGCTTGCCTCATAATCCGCAAGGCTGAGCGGCCGTGTCTTGCCAGCACGGGCAAAGGTGATCCTGCGTTGCGCGGCAAGGAAAGGGTGGCTGGCGACAGGACCAATGGATTTGCCCGAACGCCCTTCCAGCACCGCCGCCACATCATCGGGCATCAGGGGGCCAAAGCCCTGCCCTTCTATCTCTGCCAGCGGTTCGAGCCAATGCATTCCCCAGCCCGAAACCCGCTCCACTTCGGCGCCCGCCGAGAGAAATGCAGCAGCCACCCTGTCTGCGCCGCAAGCCAGGGCCACAGAATCATCGGAGATTCGAACCAGAACCATGCAAGGCCCTTAGCCTGAATTTTCTGGTCAGCGAAGTCCAGCCTTACGGGCGTGAGGGGAATTGACCGTTCATGGCAATGCACCAGCGCTTGTTCGCACCTTCACCTGTTCTCATGTTTGGCAGGGCAAAAGTGGTTCTGCCATCCCCGCCATAACGTGTTCCCAGCAAGGCAAACAAAGCCTGATGCTCTGCGATCGGCAGAATTTGCCCCCGAGCCTCCAGCCAACCTTGCGGGCAGAAATCATATCCAACCAGCATCAGCTCGCCGACGAAGGGCGTAGTTCCTGCGTGAGCAACAGAAGAAAGGGAAGCAAGAGAGGACAGAGCAAAGGCAGCAGATGCTGCAACAAAGTGTTTTTTAATCAATTATTTTACTCCATGAATTTGCCTCATCTTCTGCACAATTCACATGAGATGGAAATCCGCTTTATGGCCTAGGCGAAAATACGGAACTGGCGGGGCAAATGCTGCGCGTGATCCATGCACTTCAGCAACTGCATTGCGCACTGCCAGCGACCTGCCTGTCGCAATAATGCTGATGCTTATGATCGGGAAGCGCGCTAGTGTTCCACCCCGCCCAGCCAGCCGTGCTCGCGATACCAGCGAGCGGTCTGGCGCAAGCCCTCGCGCGTGGCGATGGTTGGGGTCCAGATGGCAGGCGGGACATGGTTTTGCGGGCGAACAACCCAGTCGGGATGGATCATGTAGCGCACCCGGTCCATCGTCAGCTTGGCCTTGCCGCGCCGCGCCATTCCATCCACGCGCGAAGCAAACTCCAGCAACCCGGACGACAAATGCGGGACCCACACCCGGCGGCCCACAGCCCGGCCGATAGCGCGGGCCAGCTCATAATGCGACCAGCCCCCTTTGCGCCCGTCATCCGGTTCGAAAATCTCGTGGTTCACCTCTTCACCACCCGGGATCAGCGCCAGCAGCAAACGGGCAAGGTCGGCCGCATGAATGACCGATGTGCGCCCGCGCGGCGGCATGGGCACCACGCCCCAGCGCGCAGCTCGGAACAGGTCCAGCATTTCGCCGTCACGCGGACCATAGACCGCGGGCGGGCGGATAATCGTCCAGTCCAGCCCGCTCGCCGCGACGATCTTTTCTGCGCGTGCCTTGGATGCACCATAGGCCGAGAGTTGCGGTTCGCGCGCGGCGAGCGAAGACACGAAGATGAAACGCGGAACCCCCGCCCTGATCGCCGCCTCGACCAGTTCCAGCGTGCCGGTGACATTGGCCGCTTCAAAATCGTCAGGATCGCGCGCTTTCACCATCCCTGCGACATGGATCACCGCCTCTGCACCGGCCAGCAACCTGTCCAGCGCCGGGCGGTCGGCCAGATCACCAGAAACCCATTCCACATGGCCAACGGGAGGCTGGGGTTTGCGAGCCAGGGCGCGCAAGCCAATACCCTGGCGTGGCGCATATTCGATCAGGCTCTGGCCGACAAAACCCGTCCCGCCGGTCAGGGCAATGGTCATTTGAGCACCAGCTGATCACGATGGATCACCGCCGAGCGCGGCGCATAGCCCAGAATATCGCCATGTTCGCGGCTGGGTTTGCCTTTGAGCCGCGCACATTCATCCGCATCATATTCGACCAGCCCCTGAGCCAGCCGATTGCCCGCGCGATCATGCACAGCGACCGCATCGCCGCGCATAAATTCACCTTCCACCGCCATGATACCGGCTGCCAGCAAGCTCTTGCCCGAAGCAAGCGCGGCCGCAGCGCCATCGTCGATCACCAGCACGCCTTTGAGACGCAACCGCCCGCCGAGCCAGCCCTTGCGCGCGCCATCCTTGCGCTGCGGGCGGAACACGGTGCCG
>CAZWEY010000074.1:0-10138 GCA_964632055.1 uncultured Sphingomonadaceae bacterium | reverse complement strand
CCGTCCAATCTCCGCCAAGCATGCTCAAGCTTCACGATTTTTGCAACAGAGCCCACGAGACGTATCAAGGCGAACATATTCGTCTACCGCAAACAAGCGATCCTCGCCCTTCTCCTTGACGGTGATGGGCACAATCTGCTTCGCGAGAAAGCCGTTCTCGATTGCGTGACGGGCGCGGATCTGGCTGCGAAGAGCCCACTCATCCATCTCACTGCGTTGATACCCAAAACGCTCGGCAAGAAGTTCCGCGGTCTCGCCCATATATGCGCCGCTAAAGGCGCAGCGATAGACACTGTCTAAGCCATCCTCGAGCAAAAGGGGGCCTCGCTTCGTCGCCCAGCGGGATGAACGAAGCACGTAGGGAGCCCGGCTGAAATTCTCTCCGCCTGCGGCGAGGCCGATCGCGGAATCGCCTGCCAATATCAATCGCGCAGCAGCCGCAATGGCTTCTGATCCAGACGCACAGGCGCGATTAACACCAAGAGCACTCGATTCAACAGCAAGCCCCGCACCAAGAGCAACCCGACGCGATATAAAATGGCCATCGCCGTCGACGGGCAGCACATTACCGAACACGAGATGATCGATCTTTCCCGGGTTCAGTCCTGCCCGGTCTATTGCCGCCCTCGCTGCATGCACACCGAGTTCCGTTAAAGAGGTGTCACGCAGCGACTTGCCGAAGTCTCCAAACGGAGTGCGCACGCCCCGAGCCAGTATAATTTCGGTCATTGAGCGCTCCTTGTTGGCAGGCCTGCCTCATTTGGCAGCCATCCGATTCCGCATGCGACTAAGTTTGCCCCTCGATTCGGCTTGCGCGCTCGCCAGCACACCACCAAGCTAACTTAACGATCACTTAGCTCTGCGAAAAGTCGGCGTCAAGGTAGGGCTTTCGCCGGCGCAGGATATAGCATAAATCAGCACTATACCTTCATCATACGGTCCGGTTTTGACGAACGCGGTAGGGCGCGACGAACTACCACTTGCACATTCTGCGGAGTTAGCTAAATGAGCGTTTAGATAGCTATGAGGTTCGATATGGCGGCGACTGCTGCAAAGCTCCAGGCCAATCGGTGGCCCACCTTGTTGGATTCGGCCGCTGTACGCTTCGCTGACCGCGGCTATCACGACACAAGTCTTCGGGACGTGGCCGAGGCGGCCGGCGTCACGCCGGCCGCCGTATACTTCCATGTGCCCAACAAACAGGCGCTGCTCGTCGCCGTGTACGCTGAGGGCGTTGATCGCATCATCGGCAATCTCGAAGCCGCGCTCAGTTACGAAACGGATCCGGCCGCACGCTTTCGGCGTGCTATTCGGGCGCATCTCACCTCGATACTGGATGCGAGCGCTTTTGCACGTGTCATTGTGCGCGTCCTTCCGGACGACGTGCCTGAAGCCGCCGCCGAATTACGGGCACATCGCGATCGTTACGAGAAACGCTTCCATGCTGTCGTCGAACGGCTCGATCTTCCCAAAGATCGCTCCCCCACCCTGCACCGCATCCTACTCCTAGGCGCGCTGAACGCGACACCGATATGGTACCGCCCTTCGCGACAGGGACTGGACAAGATTGTCGATGAGTTCGTCGCAATTTTCGGCGCTGAGAAACCCTCAAACAATTAACTGCTCGCGGATAATCACTTATGGCTAATATTGATACGCGGCCGCTCCGCGTTCTTGTGTCAAAAATTGGCCTTGATGGTCATGACCGAGGCAGCCGCATTGTTGCGGCCTATCTTCGCGATGCCGGAATGGAGGTGATCTACACCCCGCCGTGGCAAGCCATCTCCGGCGTCGTCAAACTAGCCACCGAGGAAGATGTGGACGTCATAGGGATAAGCTCCCTGGCAACGGACCACCTCATTGTTCCGAAATTGATGGGCGCTCTGCGCGAGGCCGGGCTCGTCTATGTTCGCGTTGTCTTAGGCGGGATTGTGCCGGACGAAGAGAAGGAAGCGCTGCTCACCGCAGGCGTTAGCCGCATTTTCGGGCCGGGCTCCGCGCGCGACGAAATTGTCGAATATGTCACAATGGCGGGCGAGCAATCGCGCCTTGATCGATCCCACATATATTCGGAGACAAGGTGATGACGCTCACCGAGCTGCAATCTGAGCCAAAAAAGCAGCCGCAGGAGCAGTGGCATACGGACTATTCGCGCCAGATTGGCGACGAGGCGCCTATTCGCAACCGATCGGGGATCGAGATAAAGCCACTCTACACTCCAAGTGACTGGTCGGGCGATCGCTATCTTGCAGATCTTGGCTACCCAGGGCAGTTCCCTCTTACGCGAGGGATTTATCCCACGATGCATCGCGGAAGGACTTGGACGCAGCGACAACTCATCGGTCTGGGAACACCTGAAGATTACAACAAGCGCGTTCGCAGCATCTTGGATGCCGGATCTTCGGCGATAAGCCTCCTGCCCTGCTGCTCTGGCTTTCGCGGCATCGACTGTGACGAGGTAGAACCGGTTCTGCTCGGCACCTGTGGAACGGTGATCAATACCACCGATCATATGGATCGAGCGCTCGACGGCGTCCCCATCGACCAGATTTCAACCGCGATGAATGACCCATCACCGTTCACCCTGCTTGCCTTCACGCTCGGCGTCGCCCGTCGGCGCGGTATCGCATGGAGCAAGGTGACAGGGACGTCCAACCAGAGCGACTACCTTTCTCATTTTATCGCCAACCACCAGTTCTATCGGCTGTCCCTTCCAGGATCGCGGCGCGTGCTGCTCGACCATATCGAATTCTGTCGTCGTCATGTACCCAACTGGAACCCGATGTCAGTGGTGGGTCAGCACATGCAACAAGCTGGGGCGACTCCAGCAGAAACTATGGGTTTCACGCTGTCGACAGCAATTCAGTACGCGGAGGACTGTGTTCATCGCGGGATGGATATCGATGACGTATTACGCCGCTTCACTTTCTTTTTTGATATATCTATTTCGTTCTTCGAAGAGGTCGCAAAGTTTCGGGCTGCCCGAAGGATTTGGGCGAGAGTTGCACGCGATCGACTGGGAGCCAGGGATCCTGCTAGCTGGCGGTTCAAGTTTCATGGTCAGACTTCGGGTGTCGATCTCACGCAGCAGCAGCCTCTCAACAATATTGCGCGAGTCTCGGTTCAGGCGATCGCGGGAATTTTGAGCGGCCTGCAATCGCTGCATACCGATGCGTACGACGAGGCCATCGCGTGCCCGAGCGAGGAAACCGCACGGGTTGCAGTCGCTACGCAGAATATCCTCCGCGAAGAAGCGCGGCTTTGTGACGTTATCGATCCCTTGGGAGGCTCTTATTATGTGGAGCGTCTGACGGACGACATGGAAGAGCAGATCGAAAAGGTCATCTCAAGGATAGACGCGGTAGGAGGGATGTATAACGCCGCAGAATCTGGCCTGGTGCAGACAATGATCGGTGAATCGGCCTTGGCATTCCAGGAGCAGATTGATTCCGGTCAACGCAAAATCGTCGGCGTAAATTGTTATCAGGCTGATGAATATCTAGCAGCACCTCCGACTGAGCGTCCTGACCCAGATGCCATGAATCGCCACATCGAACAGTTCAAGGCGTTCAAGCAAGAGCGCAGTCAACATCAAGTTTCACAAGCGCTAGATGCTCTGGCTCGCGCTGCCAATAGCACCGATCAAAACACCTTTGAAAAAGTCGTCGAGGCGGTCGACGTCGGGGTGACGCATGGCGAAGTGATTGCATGTCTCCGACGAGAGCTTGGCTTCGGTCACCCGCTGGTCATTGCTTGAAGACGTGAGGGTTGCGACATGCAGGGGATGCTCGAGAAAATCAGAGCCGGCGATACAAGGGCTATCGCCCGCGCGATTACGATCATGGAAATGGGTGGAACAGCGGCAGCGGACCTGCACCGGGTTCTGCTGCCTCTGACCGGCACTGCGCTCACCATTGGATTTACTGGTCCGCCCGGTGCTGGCAAATCGACCCTGATTGACGCCTTCATCACCGAGCTGCGGCAGAGTGGCCGAACCGTGGCGGTGGCGGCTGTCGATCCTTCCAGTCCTTTTTCTGGCGGCGCGGTTCTAGGAGATCGCATAAGGATGGGGCGGCATACAGAGGACCCGGGAGTCTTCATCCGCTCCATCGCCTCTCGTGGTCACAGTGGCGGCCTCAACAAGAGTATTCAGGCCATAGTCGACGTTCTCGACGTTTCCGGTCGCGATGTTGTTGTAATCGAGACCGTTGGAGCGGGGCAATCGGAAGTCGAGGTCGCCGAGGTCGCCGATATCAAAATTGTGGTTAACGCTCCTGGTCTTGGCGACGACATCCAGGCGATCAAAGCCGGGATTCTAGAAATTGCCAGCATTCTCGTTGTGAACAAAGCAGATCTGCCTTTAGCTGCACGGACGGTTCGGCAGCTAAGAAGCATGCTCGCTCTGCGCCGTGAGAACCGGCAGAACGTACCGGTACTTCAGACTGTCGCCAGCTCGGGCAAAGGCGTCGCTGAGCTATTGGAAACTGTTTTGGAGTTGTCGCCGCCGACATCGACCGAGCACCGTGCGCGACGAAGCGAGCGAGTTCGTCGACTTGTTGCCGAAGCGGCAGCAGCAAACACCAAACGACATGTCCTCGCGCTACGCGATAAGCCCTCGAGGGCGATGCTTGCGCAAGTCGAGAGGGGCGAAGTGTCGATCGAGGGAGCAGCACAGTCGCTGGCCGCCCATAAACCGGGGGCCGCAAAAACGTCCTCGTACAGGTGGAGACAAAGGTCGACGACGTATAAGTAGCGTGCCGCGCAGCGCTGCCGAAGCTTGGCGTCAGGCCGGACCTACAGTTGAATCCTTTGCCTTCACTGCCTGAACGATCGACCGAGTTGTCGCGCGCATGTGCGAAAGCGTTGCATCCACCAGCCCCTCAGAATCGCGTGCCAGTGCCATATCCACGATTCTTTGGTGTTCGTGATCAATGTCGCGTCCGGTTTCGTAATGAGCGGCAAGACCGCGATAACGCTCCGATTGTTCATAAAGCTGAGCGTGTAAAGCGATAAGCCGGCGACTTCCGCATCCCGCAACAAGCGCGGTGTGAAACGTCGCATGAGCCTTTACCCAGCTGGGATTGACGAGAAGTTCCCCTTCACCTTTCATTAGTTGGGTGACGCGCAGGCGATGCGCAGAAGCCAGGATCCCGACTTCCCAGTTTACATCGCCATATGCGACCGATCGCCGGAGACATATCGTCTCGATCTCACAGCGCAGGTCTGTCAAATCCTCGAGATCACCGATCGAAAGTGGGGCGACCGAAAAACCTCGTTGATCACGAGATACGACCAGTTGCTCTGGAACAAGCCGAGATAAGGCTTCACGGACTGCGCCAGGGCTCACGGCGAGTTCATTCGCTAGATCCTGAATCTTCAATTTTTTATCTGGGGCATGACGTCCTGAAACGATGCCGCCGCGAATTGCCTCGTAAGCGTCACTCGCCTGGCTCCGCGAAATCTGCGGTCCACTGTCCTCGACGCGGATAGCACGCTCCATAATATACTTTTTCACCTCGAATCTATAATTGCGCCCTCGCATAACCGGCGGGATTTTTCCATCTATTGTCGCGAGTGAACTCTCAAGCGCAGATGCCTATCGCGAGGCGACGCCGCTGAACCGCTGCCAGCCGAACAGACAGACGATGCCCCCAACGACCGACAGAGCGCCGTAAAACAGACAGACCTGCATCCGACTAAAGCCGCCGGCGAATAGAAGGCCGGCTAGGGACGGAGCGATTGCACTGACGACCCGCCCCACCCCGATCACAAAACCGCTTCCGGCTGCCCGTGCCTCGTCGGTGAAACTACTGGCGAGCGTGATGTAGACGCCCGAGGCGCAAGCGAAGATGCAAAAGCCGCAGATGCCCGCCGCTATAACGAGTAACACGACCGAGGGCGGGGTTGCGCCGAAGTTTATAGTCGCAAGGCCGAGGGCGATCAGGCCGCCGGCGGTAAGCCTCCGCAGCCCACCACGCTGTGCAAGCCATCCGAACAAGAGCCCACCGACTACGCCCATAAAGCTCGAAACTGACGCTACAAGGCTTGCTGTCGAGGGAGGAAAGCCGGCATCAGCTATCATTTGCGGCATCCAGCTCATGATGTAGTAGACCGTCGCGACCATGAGTCCGTTGACGGCCGTTATCCACAGCGTCCTTGAAAGCTGCCCAGATGAAAATACAGCCGCGTAACTGCGGTGAGTCAGGGCTCGCTCGGGAAGCCGTTCAATCAAAGGCTGCTCGCACCTCCGGAGCACTGCATTAATCCGCTCGAGGCGGTTCTTGCCGCGACATGCAAATAGATAGCTGACCGACTCGGGCATCTGCCATGCGACGAGAGGGAGAAGTGCGACAGCTGCAAGGAAGCCGGAGAAAAAGACGGACGGCCAACCATGCTGCCGAAGAAGATAGGTAGCGAGCAGCGCTCCCACCAATCCGCCCAACGGATAGCCGACCGCAGTTAGCGCGATGGCCAGGGGCCGTCTCCGCCTGTTGGAGAATTCAGCTGCAATTGGATTAATCACGGCGACGCAAGTGCCGATGCCTAGCCCGGTAATAACGCGCCACGCGACTAACGCCTCAACAGACGTTGCGTATGTGCACAGAAGCATGCCGGTGGCCATCAGGCACAAAGCGATGAGCACCATAAGCTTGCGGCCGAACACGTCGGCCAGAGGCGCGATTATAAAAGATCCGGCCGCCATCCCTGCCAATCCGGCAGATAGAACGATGCCTAATGCCGTCCTACCGACCCCCCAATCCTGAGCGATGGCGGGCGCTGCGAACGTCACCGAGAGCACATCGTATCCGTCGAGCCCAGAAAGCGTGATTGTCAAAGCAATGATGATCAATTGCGCCCGGCTCATCGGTGCATTTTCGAACGGGGCTTTTATGTTCGTCATGCGAGTGCCAGTTCGTGACCAGCCGCCGGCGCCAGTGCATCCTCCCAATGATTACCTCTCCAGGCGACATGCTGATCGGGGCGGATCAAGACAAGCGACGCACCATAGAGTTCGGCGATGCTTATGGACGGAACATCCAAAATTTTTAGAGGAATGCCGAGCGCCTTTGCGTTTTCAAAAGCCTTGCCGACTTCACACCGATTAGCACCGGCAGCGACCAAAAGCGTGAAGTCTGGCCCGAACAAATCGTATAGGGAGCTTCCGTCATCTAGCCACGCATGTGGTGCGAGACAGCCTGAGTGGCCGGAGGGTTTGTATACTTCGCTAATGTGCTCTGGGCAGGGTTCGCTCTCTTTGGCAATCAAGGGCGACTGGTAGCAAAGACCCAGAACAGTTCCCAGTGTTGCGAATTCACGCCCCTTTGAGGCCTGGATGGCGGCACCCAATTTTGTGCGAGCTGCCTCGCCTGCAGCCGTGTCATCCTCGATCTCCACAGGTGGCGGCTCAACAAAGATTGCGTAGTTGGCCATCGCTTCGTCAATGACGACCTGGTGGACCTGCCGTCGCTCAATCTCATAACTGTTCAGCAACGCGGGGCCACCCCAACCGTTGAGTGTCGCTGCGAGCTTCCACCCAAGGTCTACACTATCGCCGACCCCCATATTCATGCCGTAACCACCCGCAGGGGGGTGGAGGTGACATGCATCGCCCGCTAGAAAAATACGGCCAGCGCGATAGCGGTCTGCGAGCAATTCGTTCGCAGTCCAATTATCAGCACTCAGAACTTCAACAGGCAGATCTATGCCGCAGCGCTGCCGGATCAAGGCGGCCGCTTCCTCCTTCGAAAGGCTGTCGCCAGGCTTTGCGCCCCCCGGCATGAAATACCAAAGGTCTCCCTGGTCCATTGGGCCGATCACACTGAGGCCATCTGTGCCGATCTGCCAATATATTGCGGCAGGGCCGTGTCGATGCGCTCCCGCCCAACCGGGCGCGCGAAATATAATATTGTAGTGGTGAGAGAGGCCAGCTCGGCCAACCATCCTGGCGCCAATTAGCTCGCGGACCCGACTACGCGCGCCATCGGCTCCCACCAGATATTCGGAAACAATCTCGCGCTCGCGACCATCGATATCCACAACACGTGAAAGCACGCGATTGTTGTCCTGTTCCGACTCCGTCAGCGTCACCCCAAACAGAATATCTACGCCCGGCAGCGTCCGCGCATGTTCGAGCATCACTCGTTCTAGCGTGTATTGCGGGACCCATTGGGCGTGTTCCGGGTAGCGATTATCTCGAGCTGGCGCGGCATTGAACGCGTCGGTAAAGCGGGCAAGCTCGGGACCGGCCAGCCTAGTGACAAACACCATGTTGTTAGGATAGTCTACACCGAAGGGCGACGCTGCTGCGAGCTTGTCAGCTATCCCCCAGCGACGTAAATGTGTCCGCGTCCTCACGTTGGTCGTCTTGGCGCGGGGCGCACTCCCGCCACGATCGTTGCGCTCAATCAGGGTGACGCGGACGCCGCGGCTACCCAATTCGATGGCAAGAGCGAGGCCAACCGGTCCTGCGCCAACTACCAACACATCGGTCCGAGCATCCCTCACGCGGACTCACTTTCGACTTCGTAGTTGCGGATGAAGTCGTCGGGCACTTGTGGCGCCCAGTTGGCCATGCCGTCGGATGGTCCATAATTTGTTGGCGTCCATTGCGCATGATCGTCGATATAATCCATGTCGGAATAGTATTCGATCCAGCTGCCCCAAGGATCCTGCACGTAATAAAAGTAGTTCGATCCCACCGTGTGACGGCCAAAGCCCCAGCCTCCGCGCCCGGCTTTTGAGAGGAGTTCGTTACCGCCGCGGCCAACTTCGTCGGGATCGTGCAACTGAAAGCTTGCGTGATGAAATCCGATGCCAGGAGACTTAGCGAACGCCACTACATGGTGATCGCTATTTTTAACTGCGCAGGTAAAAGCGACAAAATCCTGAGCATGGTCGGCAAGTCCCATGCCGAGGGCCTCGACCACGAAGCGAACGCTTGTCATCACGTCAGGCGTGAACAGGACAACGTGACCAAGCTTCTCTGGTCGAACTGGCGCATATGTGTGGGCCGGCAGAACCGCCGGACGACGCGTGCGAACTATTCGGCCCGGAGCGTTGATCGCAAAAGGCGAGCGAGCTTCTGCTTCGTTGTCCGCCGGCAAGTCGACAAGGTTATAAACAATGCCAAATGGGTCTTCGACCCAAAGCCCCCGCTCTTCAAATCCAGCGGGCGACGGGATGACCTTACCGCCTGCGGCTGGTACATGGGCAGCTATCACGTCCAGTTCAGACGCGCGGAGCGCAAGGTGGTGAAATGTTTTTCGCCTGCCGCTTTCGATCAGGACAATTGAATCTCGCTGCTGGGAGCCACAGCGAAATTTCGCAATTTTTGTTTCCCTAACGACCTGGAGACCGGCGTCTGTGTAAAACCGGACCCCCTCATCAAGGGAAGGCACTTCAAGGGTGAATGATAGCGGACCGAGAACCGGCATGACCCTGCCTCCCCAATTTTTAGATTGTTGGCTCGGCGACTATGTTTTCGATGAAGCCGATCTGCTCTACTTCGCAACGAACGACGTCGCCGGGTTTGAGAAACACGGGGGGAGTACGTGCGATACCGACGCCCTCAGGAGTGCCGGTGGCGATAAGGTCACCCGGCTCCAACGTGAAAGCGGTCGAGAGGTACGCGATTTGCTGCCAGATATTATAAATTAGCTGACTCGTATCGCTATTTTGCCGCAGTTCACCGTTTACGAGGCAACGCAAAAATAGCTTGTGCGGTTCGGCGATCTCATCGGCCGTAACAATCCACGGACCGATAGGACCGTGAGTATCGAACGATTTCCCTATGGTAAAACTTGGAGAGTGGAACTGCCAATCCCTGGCGGTCACATCATTCACGACGGTATAGCCGAATACGTGATTCCGGGCGTCGGCCTCGCTCACGCGCTTAGCCGTCCGGCCAATGACGACACCTAATTCCACCTCGTAATCAAGCTGTTCGGTTACGCCGGGATCTATGTCGTCATATGGCCCCGATAAGCAGGTGGTCTGCTTGTTGAACCAGAACTGCTGCTTTGGCTTTTCAAAACCTAAAGCCGCACCTTCTTCAGCATGTTTGCGGAAATTCATCCCGATGGCGAGAAACTTTCCTGGCCTCTCGACCGGAGCAAGCAATCTGGCAGAGTTGAGCGGT
>CAZWEY010000073.1:0-10215 GCA_964632055.1 uncultured Sphingomonadaceae bacterium | reverse complement strand
GCCCGACGGGTTGCGGCAAGACCGAGATCAGCCGTCGGCTGGCCAGGCTTGCCGATGCGCCTTTCGTCAAGGTGGAGGCGACCAAGTTCACCGAGGTCGGCTATGTCGGACGCGATGTGGAACAGATCGCGCGCGATCTGGCCGAAGAAGCGATAAGGCTCGAAAAGGAACGCCGCCGCGAGGCGGTGCGCGAGGCGGCATCTCAGGCCGCGATGGAGCGGCTGCTCAATGCGCTGTGCGGCGAAAGCGCCAGCGAGGCGACGCGCGAAAGCTTCCGCCAGCGCATCGTGCAGGATGCGATGAACGAGATCGAGGTCGAGATCGAGGTGGAAGACAGCCCCGCCGCTCCCATGGAAATCCCGGGCATGGGCGGCGGGATCGGGATGATCAACCTCTCCGACATGATGGGCAAGGCTTTCGGCAAGCAGAACATGAAGCGCCGCAAGCTGAAGGTGCCTGATGCATGGGACAAGCTGGTCGACGAGGAATCCGAACGCCGCCTCGACCATGACGATGTGGCCCGCGTGGCGTTGGCCAATGCGGAAGCCAACGGCATCGTGTTCCTTGACGAAATCGACAAGATTGCCGTTTCCGATGTGCGTGGCGGCTCGGTCAGTCGCGAAGGGGTGCAGCGCGATCTGCTGCCCTTGATCGAAGGCACCACGGTCGCCACCAAATATGGCCCGATGAAGACCGACCATGTGCTGTTCATCGCGTCAGGTGCGTTTCATGTCGCCAAACCCTCCGACATGCTGCCCGAATTGCAGGGCCGCCTGCCGATCCGGGTGGAGCTGAAGGCTCTGAGCGAGGAGGATTTCGTCGCGATCCTCAGCAGCACGCGGGCGAACCTTGTGGAGCAATACAAGGCGCTGATCGCAACTGAAGAAGTCACGCTCGACTTCACCGACGAAGCGGTGCGTGAAGTGGCCAGAATCGCTGCACAGGTCAATGAAAGCGTCGAGAATATCGGCGCGCGGCGTTTGCAGACGGTGATGGAAAAGCTGCTCGACGAGGTGAGCTTCGAGGCCGAAGACCGCAAGGGCGAGATGGTGAGCGTGGACGCCGCCTATGTGCAAGAGCGCCTGTCCGGCCTCGCGCAGGACAGCGATCTCTCCAAATATATTCTCTGATTCAACCGAGCCGCTCGACCCGCCCGCCTGCAACCCTCCAGATCGCTGCCTCGTCAGCAATCGTCTCGAACGGAGCCTGTTCGGTGCCGGTCATCCAGACTTGCGCCGCCCCGTCGCGCAATCGATCGAACAGTGCGGCGCGCCGTTCGGGGTCGAGATGGGCTGCAATCTCGTCAAGCAGCACGATCCCGCTGCGGCCTCGCGCGGCAAGGCTGGCATGAGCCAGAATGATGGCGATCAGCATCGCCTTTTGTTCGCCGGTGGAGCAGATGGCTGCCGCCATGTCCTTTTGCGCCAGCCTCACCCCCAGATCGTCGCGATGCGGGCCAGCCAGAGTGCGGCGCGCCGCCCTGTCACGAGTGCGGGTGCCGCGCAGCTCTGCCGCCAATGCATCGCGCCCCTGATCTGCGGCCGCAAGATGGGCCAGCGTGGGCCGGGCAAAGGGGCCGTCGCCTTGCGCCTGCAATTCGGTCTCCAATGCTGCGACAAGGCCCGCGCGGGCAGCCCATACCGCCGCGCCGGCATCCGCCATCTGGCCTTCCACCGCATCCAGCCAGACAGGGTCGGGTTCGTCCTCTGCGCCAAACAGCCGGTTGCGCTCGCTCAGCGCCTTTTCATAGAGGGCGCAGTGGCGCGCATGAGCGGGGTCCAGCCCCAGGCTCAGACGGTCCATGAAGCGGCGCCGCTCGGCCGCGCCATCGGCAAAGATGCGGTCCATCGCCGGGGTGAGCCAGCTGATGGAAAGCCATTCGCCCAGCGTGATTGCGGGCGCATCGGCACCGTTGATCCTGACCTGTCGGCGGGTCGGACGCTCGCTTCGGGTGCCGGTCGCCAGCAGGACAGGCTCTCCATCGCCTGTATGAAGCTCGGCGCTGACCGCAAAGCCGGCGCTGCCGCCCTGGGCTGCCATCTCCGCCAGCCCCGCCCGGCGCAGACCGCGGCCCGGCGCCAGCAAGGAGAGCGCTTCGAGGATATTGGTCTTGCCTGCGCCATTTTGCCCCACCAGCAGGTTGAAATGGCGCGTGGCATCGAGCCTGCTTGCTGGATGGTTGCGAAAATGGCTGAGGGTGATGCGGTCAAGCGGCATGAGAGGTTCCGGGCAGGCTCAAGGCTCAGCGGGTGGCTTCACGGGTTCTGGCAAAGGGCGAAAAATCGGTGTCGCTGTCGAACACATCTACCCCTTCGCGCCGTTTGAGCGTTCCTATGGCAAGATAGGTCACAGGCGTCAGAACCGCCTCCCATGCGACCTTGATCAGCCATTGCGACACCACCACCTGAGCCAGCAGATCGACCGGCCAGCCGGCCAGCCCGTAAAAGGCGAGCGGATAGAAGATCAGACTGTCCAGCCCCTGCCCGACCACAGTCGAGCCGATGGTGCGAGCCCATAGATGATGGCCGCTGCTCCATAGTTTCATGCGGGCCAGAACATAGGAATTAGCAAATTCGCCCACCCAGAAGGCGATTATCGAAGCCGCGACGATGCGGGCGCTGTTGCCGAAGACGAAATCATAGGCCGCCTGCCCCGGCCAGCCCGGCGCAGGCGGCAGTGCGACCACCACAAAGGCCATGAAGGCCATGAAAAGAAGTGCTGCAAAGCCAGTCCAGATCACGCGCCTTGCATGGGCATAGCCATAAACCTCGGTCAGGATGTCGCCGATGATATAGCTGACAGGGAAAAACAGCACGCCCGCGCCAAACGACCAGTTCACGCCATTAGGCAGGGTGATGAAGGAGGGCTTGGAAGCGCCGATGATGTTGGAGAGCAGCAGGATGGTCACGAATGCCGCCATCACCAGATCGAAATAGCGGAAACGGGAATGACCTGCGGCAACCCTTTCGATCTTTCCTGGCTCGTCCATGATTGCTCAGCTTCCCCGTTCTGGCCGCTCCGCCATGCGCAAGAGCCATAGCCCAGCCGCACGACCTGGCAAAGCGGCAGGGGCGCGCCTCTCCCCATGCAAGAATTGCCAAATGCGAAAACCACGCTAAGCGGGAGCGTGGCTGGCGCCCTTAGCTCAGCTGGATAGAGCACGAGCCTTCTAAGCTTGGGGTCGCAGGTTCGAATCCTGCAGGGCGCGCCATTGCAGCCGGTTCGCTTCAGGCAGAACGCGCCGCCGCCTTTTTCCTCAACCGCCAGGCGTGCAGCAGTGGCTCGGTATAGCCGTTGGGCTGCTCTGCGCCCTTGAACACGAGATCGCAGGCCGCGCGGAAGGCTAAGCTCTCCTCCCAGTTGTCCGCCATCGGCTCGTAGAGTGGATCGCCTTCGTTCTGTGAGTCGACCTTTGCGGCCATGCGCTTCAGGCTGTCCATCACCTGTTTGTGCGTGCAGACGCCGTGTAGCAGCCAGTTTGCCATGTGCTGGCTGGAGATGCGCAGCGTGGCGCGGTCTTCCATCAGGCCGATATCGTTGATGTCGGGCACCTTGGAGCAGCCCACGCCCTGATCGATCCATCGCACGACATAGCCGAGCAGCCCTTGGGCGTTGTTGTCCAGCTCCTCGCGCACTTCATCCTCAGACCAGTTGGCGCCTTGCGCCAGCGGAATGGACAGGAGGGGGGCAAGGCCGGGAACTGGCTCTTTCGCAACCTCTTGCTGGCGGGCGAACACATCGAGCCTGTGGTAATGCATCGCGTGAAGCGTCGCGGCGGTGGGCGAGGGCACCCATGCGGCATTGGCGCCAGTCATCGGGTGGCCGATCTTTTCGGCCACCATCGCCGCCATGCGGTCAGGTGCAGCCCACATGCCCTTGCCGATCTGCGCCTTGCCGGACAGGCCATGGCGCAGGCCAAGCCCGACATTGCGCCTTTCATAGGCATCAATCCATGATGTGTCCTTCATCGCCGCCTTGCGGATCATCGGGCCCGCCCGCATCGAGGTGTGGATCTCGTCGCCGGTGCGATCGAGAAAGCCGGTGTTGATGAAGATCAACCGGTCCTTCACCGCATGGATGCAGGCGGCAAGATTGGCGCTGGTGCGGCGCTCCTCGTCCATCACGCCCACTTTAACGGTGTGGCGCGGCAGGCCGAGCAGGTCTTCCACCGCATTGAACAGGGTGTTGGTGAAGGCGGCTTCTTCCGGCCCGTGCATCTTGGGCTTGACGATATAGATGCTTCCGGCGCGGCTGTTGCGGTATTGGCCAAGGCCCCTCACATCATGCGCGCCGATGGCGCTGGTGATGACGGCATCCATGATCCCTTCCGGGATTTCGGAACCATCGGGAAGCAGGATTGCCGGGTTGGTCATCAGATGGCCGACATTGCGTACCAGCATGAGCGAACGGCCCGGCAGGGTGAATTTCGAACCTGAAGGCGCCACCCATTGCCTGTCCGGATCCATGGCCCGGCTTACGGTCTTGCCGCCCTTGGCGAAGCTGGCAACAAGATCGCCGCGCATCAGGCCCAGCCAGTTGCGGTAGGCCAGAAGCTTGTCTTCGGCGTCCACGGCGGCGACCGAATCCTCAAGGTCGATAATTGTGGTCAGCGCCGCTTCAAGGATCACGTCGGCGATACCTAGCGGGTCTGTCCGGCCGACGGGATGGTTGCGGTCGATCACGATCTCGATATGCAGGCCGTTATGGCTGAACAGCACGCCGCCTTCCTTCGTGGCGAAGGGCAGGGGGCAATCGCCGCCGGTCAGCGCCAGTTTCCAGCCGGGTATGGTCTCGTCAAGGAACTTGCGGGCATAGGCGATGACTGCTGCGCCGCGATCCGCATCATAGCCTCCGGGGCGCGCGGGAGGGACATCAAGCGCATCGGTGCCGTAGAGCGCATCATAGAGGCTCCCCCAGCGGGCATTGGCGGCGTTAAGGGCAAAGCGGTCGTTAAGCACGGGAACCACCAGCTGCGGTCCGGCCATCGAAGCGATCTCGGCATCGACGTTCTGCGTGCCGATGGTGAAGGCCTTCGGTTCGGCCACAAGATAGCCAATTTCTTCAAGGAAGGCCCGGTAGGCGTCAGGATCGACCGGGTGTCCGGCGCGTTCAGAGTGCCAGGCGTCGATCTTCTCCTGCAAGGCATCGCGCCTGGCCAGCAGCGCGCGATTGCGCGGCGCAAGATCGGCGCAGAGAGCTGCAAAACCTTGCCAGAAGCCATCGGCCGCGATGCCAAGCGGAGCAAGTACGTCCTGCTCCACGAATGCGCCAAGCGCCTTGTCCACGCGCAAACCTGCATGGTCCACGAAATCGTTCATCAGTCCCTCATCTTCTCGCCCCGGTCCTGCGCGGCGGGTCGACATCATACCCTCGGCAATTGCGCCCTGATCAATCTCTAACCGCGCTGCCCAGCCGATGGTAGAGATGGGAAAACTTTTCCACCTCCGGCTGGTCGCTGTGTGACTGCATGTAGAACAGGATCGCTTGACGAACGAGCTTGAAATCATCGGTCGAAAGGACGGCTCTGGCCCCAGGCTGCGAAATATTCCTTGTGATTATCGCCTTCGTCCGATCATTAGTGGACAAGATGGCGGACTGACCAAAGCTCATTGAGTGGCAAGGTTAGCGTTTGAGACATCCAGCATGGCGGAGCGGCGATAGGTTTCCAGCACCAGAGGGTCGATCTCCGAGGCGCGCCTTGCCACGCTGAATGTAATGGGCTCGGGCCGGGAGGCCAGGGCGACCGGATGCAGCTGGCCGGTTTCCATCTCGCGTTTCACCATCGAGGCCGGGAACAGGCCGATCCCGCAGCCTTGCGAGACGATATCGATCATGGCGCGGGCATTGTTGCACAGATTGACGGCGCGATAGGGCAGGCTGGCTGCTGCGATTGCCTCGCGCATGATATGATAGAGTGGTGAGCGGTTGGAAAGCGACCATACCGCCTGCTCTGCAAGGCCGGCAGTCGCAATGTCCTGAGCGACCCCGGGGCTTGCCAGCCATAGCAATTCGACGGCGCCTATGGGGCTTGCGACCAAGGCTGGATGGGCAATGGCACCTGCAGCAAAGGCGATATCGCTGCGTCCGTCGATCAATTGCTGGATCAGGCTCGCGGTCAGGTCGATCTCGATTTCCAGCGTTGCCGCAGGCATGTCGGCCTTGAGCCGGGCAATGAAACCCGGCAGGCAGCTGGCGGCTGCGATTTCGCCCGCACCAATGCGAATGACGCCCGATGCCTGTTGCTGGCCGGCGCAACCAAGCAGGCAATCCTGCAGCTTGCCCCAGATCGGCTCGAATTCACGCAGCAATTGCCTGCCCGAAGGGGTCAGGGCCATCGAACGCCCCTCGCGCTTGAACAGGACAGCGCCGAGATGGGATTCCAGCTCTCGCACGCGTGCCGAGATCGCAGGCTGGGTGGTGTTGAGCCGTTCGGCCGCCGCGCCAAAGGTGCCCAGCCGGTCGATCCAGAGCAAGGTTTCCAGATGGTAGAGGGCTATGCGATTCATCACCATGGGTAATGAATAATTCAAAATTCAAATCATTAGTATCGATTTTTGTTTCGTGATCTACTGGCCTTCCAAACGCGAGACTGCTTCATGAACAAGATCTATCCTGACGCCGCATCGGCACTGTCCGGCCTGCTCCATGACGGGATGCTGATTGCCAGCGGAGGCTTTGGCCTGTGCGGAATCCCCGAACGTCTGCTTGATGCCGTTCAGGCGAGCGGGGTGAAAGAGCTGACCTTTGCCTCCAACAATGCCGGGATCGACAATGAGGGCATCGGCAAGCTGCTGCGCTCGCGACAGGTGAAGAAGATGATCGCTTCCTATGTTGGCGAAAACAAGGAGTTCGAGCGGCAATATCTTTCGGGCGAGCTGGAGGTCGAGTTTTCCCCGCAGGGCACTCTTGCCGAGCGGATGCGGGCAGGCGGGGCGGGTATTCCCGGGTTCTTCACCAAGACCGGCGTCGGCACGCTCATTGCCGAGGGCAAGGAGGTGAAGAATTTCGAAGGACAGGATTACATCCTGGAGCGCGGTATCTTTGCCGATCTCAGCCTGGTCAAGGCCTGGAAGGCGGATGAGACAGGCAATGTCGTGTTCCGTAAGACCGCGCGCAATTTCAACGTGCCCGCTGCCACCTGTGGCAAGTTCTGCGCGGTCGAGGTGGAGGAAGTGGTTCCTGCCGGGAGTCTCGACCCAGACCATATTCACCTGCCGGGGATTTACGTTCAGCGCATTGTTATGGGCGCGCCATACGACAAGAAGATCGAGTTCCGCACAACGCGCCAGAGGGAGGCTGCCTGATGAGCGCTGAAAGCAAAGGCTGGGACCGCAACCAGATGGCTGCGCGCGCCGCTCAGGAGCTGCGCGATGGTTTCTATGTCAATCTTGGTATCGGCATCCCCACGCTGGTCGCAAACCATGTGCCGCAGGGCATGATGGTGACGCTCCAGTCGGAAAACGGCATGCTGGGCATCGGGCCTTTCCCCTATGAAGGCGAGGAGGATGCCGACCTTATCAACGCGGGCAAGCAGACGGTGAGCGAGCTTGCCCATTCGGCCTATTTCGATAGTGCGCAAAGCTTTGCCATGATCCGCGGCGGGCATATCGATCTTGCCGTGCTGGGCGCCATGGAAGTGGCCGGAAATGGGGATCTGGCCAACTGGATGATCCCTGGCAAGATGGTCAAGGGCATGGGCGGCGCGATGGATCTTGTCGCAGGCGTCAAGAAGATCATCGTGGTGATGGAGCATACCAGCAAGGACGGCAGCCCCAAGTTCATCCCCGAATGCACCCTGCCTCTCACCGGGCGCAATGTGGTCGACATGATCATTACCGACCTCGCCGTGTTCCAGCGGCCAGACCATGCGTCGCCCTTCCGCCTGATGGAAATGGCGCCCGGAGTGAGCGCCGAAGAGGTGCGCGAAAAGACCACGGCGCATTACAGCGAATAGGGAGGCAATGGCGTTTCTTTTTGGCGCCATCTTGCCTTAGAGACTCTCCGGAACTGGTATTTGCAGCCCCGCGCTTGATGCAGGGGCGCATGAGGGAGTGGGGAAATGGCGCTGGATTTGACGCGTGCGGATGATCTCGACAGGCTGTTCGAGCCGGTCTCGCTGGGGCCGATGCGCTTGCAGAGCCGGGTCATGTCGCCGCCCCATTTCTCGGCGATCGGCAATCTCTGGGGCTCCGGGACGGACGCGGCCAGGACCCTGGCCTATTGGGATCGTCGGATGAACGATGGCCTGGGGCTGATCGTCCTGACCGGGCGGATTGCGCATCATCTCATCCCTGGCTTCGAGCCAACCGGGATGAGCGCGGACCCGGTGGGCTTTTTCCGCCTGCCGGTCTGGAAGGAGCGCGCGACCGCTTTCAGGCAGGCAGCCCATGCGCGCGGGGTCAAGGTCGGCGTCCAGATGACGATGATCGGCAATCATCCTTTTGCCCCGTCTCGCAGGCTCAGTTCGCCGGTATTCAACAATCCTCCCCATGTGATGACCCGCGATGATATTGCGCGGACCATCGAGGAATATCGCTGGTCGGCCATAAAGGCCCGCGAGGCCGGGCTGGATGCGATCGAGGTCCACGCCAACCACGACGATATTCTGCAATATTTCCTCTCGCCCATGACCAATCTGCGCGAGGATGACTATGGCGGAAAGCTTGAAGGGCGCTGCCGTTTCCTGATCGAGATGCTGACCGCCATCCGCGGGGAGACCGGGCCTGAGATGGCCCTTGGCGTAAGGCTCAACATGGCGGAATACGCGCCGGAAGGCTATGATGTCGAAGGCGGGATCGCTATTGCCCGCTATCTCGAACAAAGCGGGCTGGTCGATTATCTGCACCCCGTCATTGGCACCCCATGGGGCAGCCCCAGCTATGTTCAGCCCCATTTCTTCGAGCCGGCCCAATGGTCGGGCATGGCTGGCCAGTATCGCAAGGCGCTGGGGCTGCCGGTGATCTATTCCGGGCTGGTCAACAGCCCGCAAATCGCAGCGCGCGTTCTGGCGGCTGGCGAGGCCGACGCGGTCGGCATGGCCCGGCCCTTCATCGCCGATCCCGATGTGCTGAACAAGGCGCGCAGCGGGGCCCTTGCAGATTTGCGCCCCTGCATTGGATGCAATGAATGCATCAGCCGCCGCTACACCGAAAATCTGCCGTTTGGATGCCCGGTCAACCCGCATACGGCCAATGAAATCGACGGGCCATGGCCCCATGCCGGCACTGTTCGCTCCAGCTCAGCGCAATCGCTGCTTGTCGTGGGGGGCGGCCCGGCGGGGATGGAGCTGGCGGCTCTTGCGGCCGAAAGCGGCCATGCGGTCGAGCTGTGGGAGGCATCGGACGCGCTGGGCGGACAGATCGCCACGGCAGCGCGCGCTCCGGGCCATGGGCGCTATGCCGATTATCTCGACTGGCAGCGCAATCGCCTTGCGGGGCTGGATATCGCAATCAGGCTCAACCAGACCGCCAGCGCGCAATCCCTGATTGCGGCAGGAGCGGATGTTATCGCGATTGCAACCGGAGCAAAGGCCAGACGCCCCCAGGAGATTGCGGGGGCACAGGACCCCGATGTTCTGGAAGCGCGCGATGTGCTGCAAGAACGCGCCGTTCCCGGCAGGCGGGTGGTGGTCGTCGCCATGGACGACACCATGGCCCCCATGGCGCTCGCCGATTTTCTGGCGGGCAGGGGCCACGAGGTCACCATGGTCTATGGCACTCAGTCACCGGGTCAGAATGTGGGGCGCTATATTATCGGTGCGATATTGGCGCGGCTCGATGCGCAAGGCGTGGCCATCAGGACCATGGAGCAGGTGCTGCGGATCGACCGGGACAGGATCATTGTCCGCCATGCCTATTCGATGGTCGAGCGGGAAATTACCTGTTTCGACAGCGTGGTCCTGTCATGCGGCGGCGTATCCGACAGTGCATTGTTCGATGAATTGGCAGGCAGGCACCCCCGGCTGCATGTGCTGGGCGATGCCTATGCTCCGCGCAAGCTCACCTTTGCCACGCGTCAGGCCTATGCGCTGGCCCGGTTGCTGAACCAGCCAGCTTAGCCCTCGCGCGCGGCGCGGATGGCGGCGGCTCCGGCAAAGGGGGCAATGGCCAGCAGCACAAGGCTGACCGCAGCACACAGCGCCAGCCCTCCCTCGCCACCCGGCGCAAGGCTGCCTGCACCGAACACCAGCAGTGGCACCGCCAGCGGAATCAGCAG
>CAZWEY010000072.1:0-10305 GCA_964632055.1 uncultured Sphingomonadaceae bacterium | reverse complement strand
TGGTCGGGGAAAGGGCAGGCAGTGTAACATGCACGTTCACGTCAGGCCTCCAGGAAAAGTTCGGCCGCGGCCTCGATGATCGAGTCACTGTCGAGGCGATAGATGCGATACAGGTCAGGAAGGTCGCCGCTCTGGCCGAAGCGATCGATCCCAAGCGGGCTGACACGCATGCCCTTGACCGCTCCAACCCATGAAAGGGCGCTCGGCGAACCGTCGATCACGGTGACGAGACCCGCATGGCGCGGCAGCGCATCGAGCAAGGACTCCACATGCGAGGGTGATGCCTCCTTCCCGGCCCAGCGGGCGGCGCGCCCGGCGGACCAGCCGCGATGGAGCAGGTCAGGCGAGGTAATGTTGAGCAGGCCCAGGCCCGGCAAATCTTCGCTGAGTGTTTCCCACGCGGCCAGTGCTTCCGGTGCAATGGCCCCGCAGAAGGCAATCGCTGCTTCCGCGCCGGGTGCGGGCGGGCGCAGCCAGTAACCGCCTTTCACAGCATCGTCTTGCCAAGTTTCATCGCTGCGTTCGACCTGGGCAATCGAACGGGTCGAAAGGCGCAGATAGACTGAGCCACCATCTTCTGCCTGCATATGTTCGAACGCATGGCGCATGAACAGCGCCAGTTCGTCGACAAAGGCTGGCTCGAAGCTGGTCAGCCCCGGCTGCCCCATGCCGATCAGCGGCGTATTGATCGACTGGTGCGCACCGCCTTCCGGCCCGAGGGAGATGCCTGATGGTGTCGCAACCAGCAGGAAGCGGCTGTCCTGGTAACAGGCATAGTTCAGAGCATCGAGCCCGCGTGAGATGAAGGGATCATAAACCGTGCCGACAGGCAGCAGCCGCGTGCCGAACAGCGGGGCGGCAAGGCCGAGCGCGGCAAGATTGAGGAACAGGTTGTTTTCGGCAATGCCCAGTTCGATATGCTGGCCTGCTGCATGGGCTGCCCATTTCTGGGGCGAAGGGATGCGCGCGGCCTGAAACACGTCCTGCAACTCCTGCCGCCGGAACAGCCCGCGCTGATTCACGAAAGCGCCGAGATTGGTCGAAACGGTTACGTCGGGCGAGGTGGTCACGATCCGGTCTGCGATGCCCCGCTGTTCCGGGTCGCTGGACTTGGCAAGTTCCAGCAGTATGCGCCCGAAGGCGGACTGAGTGGATTGTTCCTTGCCTTCCGGCACCGGCAGACGGGCCGGGACTGGCACGGCCTGCGCCTGCGGCTCGTGCTGCTTGCGGATGTGGCCCAGCGGCGAATGGGCCACGAAATCGCGCAACGTCGTAGCGCTGTTATCGCCGATCCCGGCATAGGGCTCCCATTCCTCGCCCGGCGCGATGCCCATGCTTTCGCGCAGGCCCTCGATCTGGGTGGGGTTCATCATCCCTGCGTGGTTGTCCTTGTGGCCAGCAAGGGGCAGGCCATGGCCCTTGACCGTATAGGCGATGAACAAGGTGGGGACGTCGTCCTCGGCCTCGGCAAAAGCGTCAATCAGCGTTTCGACGCAATGGCCCCCAAGATTGGTCATCAGATCTGCGAGGTCATCATCGCTGAAGGATGCGATGAGTTTTGCCGTGCGCGAGGTCGTGCCAAGGTCCTTGACCAGCCGTTCGCGCCAGGCAGCCCCGCCCTGATAAGTGAGCGCAGCAAATTCCGCATTGGGGCACTGGTCGATCCAGTCTGCGATGGCCTTGCCGCCGGGCCGGGAAAAGACTTCTCTCTGGCGTTTGCCGTGCTTCAGCGTCATCACGCGCCAGCCGCAGGTGCGGAAGATGTCGTCGAACCGGCCGAACATGCGGTCTGCGGTCGCATAATCCAGCGACTGGCGATTGTAGTCCACGATCCACCAGCAATTGCGGATTTCGTGCTTATAGGCCTCGATCAGGCATTCATATATATTGCCTTCATCGAGTTCGGCATCTCCCATAAGCGCGATCATGCGGCCCGCTTGTTCGGGCGGCAGCTGGCCATGCGCAATAAGATAGTCCTGCACGAGACTGGCAAAGGCGGTGATCGCAACACCAAGGCCGACCGAGCCGGTCGAGAAATCAACCGGGATCTTGTCCTTGGTGCGGCTGGGATAGCTCTGCGCACCGCCAAGGCCGCGGAAGCGCTGCAAATCGTCCAGTGACTGGTTGCCCAGAAGATAATGGATCGCATGCAAAACCGGCGCCGCATGGGGTTTCACCGCCACCCGGTCATTCGGGCCAAGGGCATGGAAGTAGAGCGCCGACATGATCGTGGTCATCGAAGCGCAGGAAGCCTGATGACCGCCAACTTTCAGCCCGTCGCGGCTCTCGCGCAGGTGGTTTGCATTATGGATCATCCAGGTGGACAACCAGCGCAGACGCTTATCAAGCATTTCCAGCGAGCTGAGTGTTCCGACGCGGTCGAATTTTGCGAATTGATGCATGGCCTTGCCACCCTTTCCGCATGCAATGTAGCTGGATGAGGCATGGCGCGTCCTTGCGTTTTTTGCTTATATTCTGCATCAGATTAGTATACTTAATATTATTTATGATTTTTTTTGGAATTTCATGCCAATGAAGCTGGATAATATCGATTACCGCATCATCGCCGAGATTCAGGTCGACGGGCGGATCACAAACAACGAACTGGCAGAACGGGTAGGCCTCTCACCAAGCCCCTGTTTAAGGCGAGTGCGGCTTCTTGAAGAGGCCGGCGTCATCAAGGGTTATGTGGGTCTTGTTGACCCCGATGCGCTGGGCTTGCCGGTTACCGCCTTTGTCCGCGTCCGCCTTGGCAGCCAGGATGACCATCGACTGGCGGTGTTCGAGCAGGAGATATCGGGCTTTGAAGAGGTAATGGAATGTTACCTGATGACCGGTGAGAGCGACTACCAATTGCGCGTCGTGGTCCCTTCGCTTGCCGGGTTCGAGGATTTCCTGCGGCAAAAGCTGACGACCATTCCAGGCGTTTCGCAGGTCACCTCCAGCTTCGCCCTGAGGCCGGTCGTATATCGGACTGCGCTCCCCGCCCCCAGGCAAGCGACAGGCGCGGCATACTAGAGGGCCAATGCGTCCACCTCGCGCAGCACTTCTGCGCTGCCGCGCGGCAGCGGGCGCTGGCGCGGGTTGTAGAAAGGGGACAAGAGCTTCAGCAATTGCGGGAGCATGTAAGCGCCCTGCCGCTTGCGGAACGCCTTTTCACGCGCCTTCGAGGCCTTGAGCTGGGCAGGGCTCATGCCCTTGCGGTCTTCCTCAAGCAGGATCGCGGCGGCCCTTTTGGTGAAGCCGCCAAGATGCTTCATCGCATAAAACAGCCCGTAAAGCCGCATGAAGTAGCCGCCATAAAGGGCGTGGAACACGTCATAGCACACGGTCTTGTGCTCGAACTCCTCGGCGAGGTGCCATTGCCACAGCCGCGCGACCTTGGGGTCTGAACCGGCGAGCAGATCGTCGATCCCTTCGAAGAAGAACTGGCCGTAGATCACGCCCTGGCATTCGAAGCCTTCGCAATAGGCGGTGTTGAACTTGAGGGATTTCGTCGCGAGGAAGCGGTCGTAATCCGCCTTCATCTCGCGCTCCAGCTCGGCGAGCTTTGGGTAGCGACCGGCCAGCACCTTGTTGAAAAGCTTGTGCTGGCGATAGTGGTGGCCTTCCTGCTCCATGAAGGTCGCGATGTCGGACTGCAGGTCCGGGCGATGGGCCAGCTGCTTGCTCGCCATTGCCATCACCTTGTTCAGGTAAGGCTCGAGGTAAGGCAGGGTAACAGACCCGCCATTGGTCATCTGGGCGAATTCGTGGTTGTCGCTCCAGTGCGGCAGCGCCTCTTTGAAGTCGATCCTGGGGTTGCGCGCCTTCATCTTCGCATCCTTCCTCCGGGCCGGTTGACGGGACTCGGCCTCATCATTACGCCTGCCTTAAATCAAACGATTGGTCGGGAGAAGAGGCCATGAGCGGCGAAGGCCACAATATGAGCGCGGCGGTAGCGGCACTTGCCGTGCGGGCGAAGGCGATCCGCCGCAACGTGATCCGCCAGGCGCGGCCCCTGGGCCAAGGCTATGTCGGGCAAGGCCTGCAATCGGCGGATCTGTTCGCGGCGCTCTATTTCTCAGAATTGCGCGGGCTTGACCTGCCCGTGGGCGATCCGGGGCGCGACCGCTTTCTGCTCTCAGTCGGCCATTACGCCATCGGCCTTTACGCGACATTGGTGGAACTGGGGCACCTTGCCGAGGAGGAGCTTGAAACCTACGCCGCAGAAGGCAGCGCGCTGACCATGGGGACGGAGCCGGGCGAGATTGCGTCTGTCGAATTTGCGGGCGGATCGCTGGGGCAGGGGCTGGGCGTTGCTTGCGGGGCGGCGCTGGGGCTTGCGCATCGCGGTGCGCCCGCGCGGGTGTTCAACTACATGTCCGATGGCGAGGTGCAGGAAGGCTCGACGTGGGAGGCCGCGATGTTCGCAGGCCACCGCAAGCTCGGCAATCTCGTCAACATCATCGACGTCAACCGCACCCAGGCCGATGGCCCGCTGGTGATCGAGATCGAACCGCTGGCCGAGAAGTTCCGCAGTTTCGGCTGGTGGGCGATGGATGTGAACGCCAACGACCTTCCGGCCCTGCTCGCCGCTTTCGCCGCGGCGGCGCAAGTGGCCGACCAGCCCAAATGTCTTATCGCGCATACGCAGCTGGGCTTCGGCTCCCCGACCGTGATGCACCGCGAGGCGGCCCATTTCGTCCGGGTCGAGCCGGAGCAATGGGATCTGATCGCAGCCGAAGTGGAGATGAACCCATGAGCGCCGCCGATGAAACGCCAGAGCTGGTGGATGGCGCTGCGGCCAGCATGGGCCTGCAGGTTCAGGCCGGCCGCTTCGGCAAGGCGCTGATCGATGCGGCTGAGCGGCGGGCGGAGATCGTCGCGCTGTCAGCCGATCTCAAGAAATACACAGACCTTTCGGCTTTTGCCGAGCACTTCCCCGACCGCTATTTCGAGATCGGCATGGCCGAGCAGAACCTCGTCATGGTTGCAGCGGGTCTTGCCAATGCCGGGCTGGTTCCGGTGGCGACAAGCTTTGCCGCCTTCATGACGCGGCGCGCGCATGATTTCACGGTGATGCAGGTCGCGTTGCCAAGGCTCAACGTCAAGCTGGTGGGTGCGGTGCCGGGGCTGCTGTGCAGCTTCGGGCCTTCGCATGCCTCGCATGACGATATCGCGATCATGCGGGCAACGCCGAACATGGTGGTGATCGATCCGACCTGCGCGGCTGAAACCGGCGAAGCCATCGCCGCCGCGCTCGACCATGACGGGCCGGTCTATATGCGCCAGCCCTTCGACCGGGGCGAGGATGATGCCATCGCGGGCCGCGCGCCGTTCCGCATCGGCAAGGCGGTGCGCCTGCGTGAAGGGGGCGACGTTGGCATCATCGCGACGGGCGCAATGGTTCACCGCGCCATTGCTGCGGCGCAGCTGCTGGCGGCAGAGGGCATCCATGCAACGCTGCTTTCCATGCCCACGATCAAGCCCTTCGACGCAGAAGCCGTGGCCGAACTTGCCGAGCGGACCGGGGCCATCGTCACGGTCGAAAATCACAGCGTCACAGGCGGGCTGTTCTCGGCGGCGGCCGAGACGCTGGCGGAGCGGGGCATCCCTGCAGTGGTGAAACCCATCGGCATCCGCGACACCTTCCCGCCTTTTGGCGAATTCGATTATCTCGTCCGCATTCTCGGCATGGATACGAAGGACATCGCCGAGGCGGCGCGGGCTGCCTTGCGGCAAGCAAAACGGAGAGCCTGACCATGGATACGAGCCGTCATCAGGGGAAAGTCGTCATCGTAACAGGCGGCGCCAACGGCATTGGCGCTGCAACGGTGATGCGCTTTCTTGCCGAAGGAGCATCCGTCGTCGCCTCCGACATCGCAACAGATGCGCTCGAGGAATTCGTGCGTCAGGCCAATGCAGGGGACCGGCTGGCGAGCCACGTGACCGACGTCGCTTCCTATGACAGCGTGTGCGATCTTGTGGACTTCACCATCTCCCGCTTTGGCCGGCTCGATACGCTGGTCAACAATGCCGGCACGGGCGTGATCGCGACGGTGGAGGAGCTGTCGCTTGAGGATTGGCACCGGGTCATCAATGTCGATTTGTCCTCGATCTTCTATGGCGCCAAGGCCGCGCTGCCGCATCTGCGCAAGACACGCGGAAGCATCGTCAACACCGCCTCGATATCGGGCCTTGGCGCGAACAAGAGCCTCAGCGCCTATTATGCGGCAAAGGGCGGGGTGGTGAACTTCACCCGCTATCTTGCGGTGGAGCATGGGCATGAGGGTATCCGCGTCAACGCGGTCTGTCCGGGGCCGGTCAACACACGGCCGGGCCTGCTCGACCAAGGCGAACTGCACCGGCAATATCTGGAAAACATCCCGCTTAAGCGCCTCGGCCAGCCGGACGACATCGCCGCTGCCATCGCATTTCTCGCCTCCGACGATGCCTCCTATATCAGCGGGCACAACCTCGTCATCGACGGCGCGCTGACCGCATGGACGGGCGAGCCGGACCTGCGCGAACATATCACCATTCCGAAACCGGAAGCTTGAGGAATGACCGGCGCTGCCAACTTGTAAATCGGGCAAGGTTCAGGAAGGGTGGCGGCGCAAGGTGATGCGTAACCTTGCGCCGCCAGGCGGGGATGGAGCCGCCTGAACAGTTTTAATGGTGTGCGTCAGAACTGCGCTTCGGGCATCCTGAGGATCAGCCCGTCCAGCGCGGCGCTGAGCATGATCTGGCAGGCAAGCCGGCTGTTTTCCTGAATACCTTCGGCCAGTTCGAGCAGCGGCAGCTCCACTTCGGGATCGGCGCGGCCGGCCCGCTCAAGCCAGTCCGGATCGACGAAGACATGGCAGGTGGCGCAGGCCGCCTGGCCGCCGCAATCGCCATCGATGCCGGGAACACCGTTCTGCAATGCGCCTTCCATTGCCGACACGCCATCAGCCACGTCGACCACATGCTCTGTGCCATTGGCTTCGATATAGGTAACTTTTGCCATGGGAATTCCTGTCTGTTCTCTGCTCAGGCGTGGATGCGGACGGGGAGATAGTCGATGCCGCGCAGCTGGGCCGATTTGGCATAGGTGGCCGGGCCGGTCACCTCGATACGGCTCCAGCCCTTGCTGATGATTTCTTCCCAAAGCACGCGCAGCTGCATCTCGGCCAGGCGATTGCCAAGGCAGCGATGAATGCCGAAGCCGAAGGAAAGATGCTGGCGCGGGCGCTCGCGGTCGATGATGAAGTTTTCCGGGTCCGCAATCGCGCTTTCATCGCGATTGCCGGAGATATACCACATCGCCACCTTGTCGCCCTTGCGGATGGTCTTGCCGCCGATGTCGTAATCCTGCGTGGCGCGGCGGCCCTGATAGAGCACCGGCGTATGCCAGCGGATGATTTCGGGCACGGTGCTGTCGACCAGCTCGGGATTGGCCATCAGCTTGGCCCATTGGTCGGGGTGCTTGTCGAAGGCGATGATGCTGGCCGACATGGAATTGCGGGTGGTGTCGTTGCCGCCAACGATCAGCAGGCCGATATTGCCGACATATTCCTCGATCGTCATTTCCGCGGCATGGGGCGAATGGGCCAGCATGGAAACGAGGTTGGAGGCTTCGGGCTGGCCCTTGCGCTCCTGCAGCAGGGCGATGAAGGCCCCTGCCATTTCCTTCAGCTCGCCATCGCGCTGTTCCCAGCTTTCGATGATGCCATCGCCCGGAACGCCCGAGACGACATCGGACCAGCGCTTGAGCTTGTCGATCTGGTCGAGCGGGAAATCCATGAGGGTAGCGAGCATCAGCAAGGTGAGCTTGATCGCCACACGGTCGACCCAGTCGAATTCCTCGCCGATCGGCAGCTCGTTCAGAACCCCCCTGGTGCGTTCGCGCATCAGGTTTTCCAGCCGCGCAAGATTGGTCGGAGCGACAGCCGGGCTGACGATCTTGCGCTGCGTATCGTGCTTGGGCGGGTCCATCGCGATAAACGAGGTGATCGCGGTCGAATCCTCGCTCGGGCCGCGCAGGATGGTCTCGTCGATGGTCAGCGCATTGTCGGAGGAGAAAGCCTTGTGGTTCGAGTCGACCTCAAGGATGTCCTTGTAGCGCGTAATCGACCAGAAGGGACCGCCGCCCACGCTGTCCTCGACATGATGCACCGGATCTTCCTCGCGCAGGCGCTTGAACAGGGCCCAGTGCTGGTTGGTGTGAAACAGCATCGGATCGCTCGGGTCGAGCTTTTCAAGCGGCACGCTGTAAGGGTCTGACTGGACTGGCTGGGTCGCCATGGCATCTCTCCTGAACAGGACAATCGATCTTGGCGCATTCTAGCGGTTCAAAATTCTCAGTCCAATCGATTGTATTCTGGCTTTTGATAATCTATTTTTATCAAATGAACCTGCGCCAACTCGAACATGTGCTCTCTCTGGCAGAGCATCGCAACTTCCATCGCGCGGCAGAAGCAATCGGCGTGACGCAGCCGGCCCTGACGCAAAGCATCCGCAATCTGGAAGAGGAATGCGGCGTCGCCCTGTTCGAACGTTCGCGCCGCGATGTCAGCCCGACCACTTATGGCATCGCGGTGATCCAGTCGGCCCGGCAGACCGTGGGGCAGATCGCCAATCTGCGCCGCGAGCTGGAATTGATGAAGAACCTTGAATCGGGGCGCCTGATTGTGGGTTGCGATGCCTGGGTTGCCCAGGCGCTTGTCGCACCCACCCTGGCGCGGATGCTCGAACGCTATCCAGAACTGCGCTTTTCCGTGCGGGTCGGGCTGGTCGATGCGATGATGGACGAAGTGGTTGCCGGCAGCATCGACCTCTATCTGGGCGCGCCGCCCGAAGCGCGCGATGCAAGGCTGCACTGGCATGACATAGCGCTGCCGCCGATGGTTCTGGTGTGCCGGCCCGGCCACCCGCTGCTCGCCCTTGCCGACCCGAGCCCCAGCGATTGCCTGTCCTACCCCATCGCGGCGCCGATTCTGCCGCAATGGTATTTCGACTGGCTAGGCCGGCAGGTGGGCGATCCGACCACGCCGGAGGGGCGCGACATCTATTCCTATTTTCTTGAGAGCGACGATCTGGGGGTGATCCGGCACATCGTGCAAACCACCGAGACGATATCCTCGATGCTGCCATCCGTCGTCGCCGACGATCTGGCGCAAGGCAGCCTCAGCGCAATTCGCCTGAAGGAGATGAACTTCCCGATACCCGCGATCATCTGCCATACCGGAGTGCGGCCGCTCGCCCCTGCAGGAGAGATCCTGCTGGCAGAGCTGATCGCTCAGGCCGCCCGGCTGCGGGCGGCGGCACCCGCGATCAGCTGACCCGTTCGATCACCATGGCGATGCCCTGCCCGCCGCCGATGCACATGGTGACGAGGCCATAACGCCCGCCAATGCGCTCCAGCTCATAGATTGCCTTGACGGTGATGACTGCGCCCGTGGCGCCGATGGCATGGCCAAGCGAAATGCCGCTGCCATTGGGGTTCACCTTTTCAGGATCGAAGCCCAGCTCGCGCGCGACGGCGCAGGCCTGCACCGCGAAAGCTTCGTTCGATTCGATGACGTCCATGTCGGCAACCGAAAGGCCCGCGCGCCCCAGCGCGATCGGCACAGCCTTGATCGGCCCCACCCCCATCACTTCCGGCTCCACCGCCGCATGGCCCCACGAAACGATCCGGGCGAGCGGCTTGAGCCCACGCTCTTTTACAGCCTTTTCCGATGCCACGGTCACGGCTGCCGCCGCATCGTTGATGCCCGACGCATTGCCCGGCGTCACCGAACCGTCCTTCTTGAAGGCAGCCTTCAGCTTTCCGAGCTGTTCGGCAGAAGCGTCGGCGCGGACATGCTCGTCGGTATCGAACATGAAGCTGCCCTTGCGGCTCTTGACCTCGACGGGGAGAATCTGGCTCTTGAAGCGGCCTTCCTCGATGGCCCGGGCGGCGCGCAGCGCGTTCATTCGGCCGTAGCCGTAGATGAAGTCGGGTCCGTTTTGACCGAGGTCGTCGGCGGTATTCATGAGGATGGCCTTCATGAGTCCACCGTGGGGGTCTTGGCCGCCGTGGGTTTGGCGGTAGGCGTCGTAGAGTTGCGCAAGTACTCCGGCGGTACCGGGGCATGCCATAGAGGTACCGGTTTTGAATCCGTAGCCGTTGGGGGATACGCACGAGTAGACGTTGGTTCCGAGTGCAGACACGTCGGGCTTAATGCGGCCGTCGTGGGCGGGGCCTCGGCTGCTCGAACCTGCGATGGCGTCGTTGGCCTGTACGTTGGCTACGGCAATGACGTTTTTGCCTTGCTTGTGGCCACCCGTGATGTTTCCCCA
>CAZWEY010000071.1:0-10386 GCA_964632055.1 uncultured Sphingomonadaceae bacterium | reverse complement strand
CCTCCAGTGTCAATCGCCAGTTGGCTTCCACGCGATGCGCGGCAGCCAAGCGCGCATCGCACCACAGCTGCGCGCCGTCCGATCGCATCTGTGCCAAATAGTGCTGGTGGAGCCCAGCAACGTCGATGTCGCAGCAACTCGGCTCCAGCGCTCCGAGCGTCCAACAGGGTTTCAGACCGGGGACCTGCGCCTCCAGCCCGCCGCGATCGAGCAATCGCATCTCGATGCCCAGCGCAGAATACGTCTGCGCGAAAGCCTCGACCTCGCGCGCCTGGTTTGCGGTGCCGATGGTGAGCGCCATGCGCGGCGTCAAGAAGCCCAACGCCGCCAGCGTCGGCCCCGAGGCGCTGGTGAGCGGCTGGGCATCCGGCCCACCATAGCTCTCGGTCCAGAATGCGGCCGAGCGACCGGTGGTGTGGTAACCGGGACGATCCTCCGCCTCCAGCACCAGCACCCGTGCTTGTCCCGCCACTTCAGTCCCTGAGTGGGCACTGAGTTTACGCCATTATTCGCCACAAGCGTCTGTAGCAGCCGGGACTTCGATCCCATGATACGAACTTCGCCCTCCGCAACCTCGACGCGTTGGGCCAGCGCGCGGAGGTGGTCGCGGCGATAGCCGCCGCCGTCGAGCCGGATGCGCTGACGAGCTGCCCTGGCGAACTTCCTGAGCATTTGCGGCGTCACCGCCTGGCTCCCGGAGTGTTGGAGCATAGCCTGGGCACGTTCGGCATCGACCCTGGCCTGATCGCGGATGGCCTTGAGGCCGTCGATGCGGTCTTTCAGCGCCGGGTCGTCCAGATCGGCCACGCCTGCCTCGATGGCATCGTAGAGCCGCTTGAGGCGCAATTCCGATTCCGTGGCGCGCTTGTTGAGTTCGGCGATATGCTCGCGACGGCGCTCGGAGCGTTCCTCTCGGCGGTCGAGAACGGCGGTAAGGATGGCCTCCAGCCGTTCGGGCTGGAGCAACTGCTTCTCAAGGTGATCGGCCACCAGATCGTCAAGCTTCTGCATCGGAACGGCCATGCCTGTGCAGGCGGTCGGTCCCTGCCGCGCCTTCATCGAGCAGGCATAGTAGCGATAACGCCCGCCCTTGCCGGTGCGGATGGTCATGGCCCCGCCGCACTTGGCGCAATGGATCAGCCCGGTCAGCATGGTCGGGCCGCTGATGACGCGGGCGGGCATGACCTTGGGATTGCGGGCCTTGAGCAGCTTCTGAACCGCGTCGAAGGTTTCGTGGTCGATGATCGGCGGAACCGGAACCACAACGACCTCGGTCTTGGGTTTGAGTTCCTTGGTCTTGCTGCGTTTGTTGAACTCGTGTTCGCCCATATAGGTGCGGCGGGTCAGAATGCGGTGAACCTGACCGATACCCCAACGCCCGCCGTCGCGGGTGAAGATGCGGCGGCTGTTGAGATAGGAGACGATGTTCTTGACGCCCATCTGGCCGGTGGTGCCGTCACCTTCCAGGGCGAGCCGGTAGATCAGCCGCACTGTGTCGGCATGCAGCGGGTCGATTTCCAGCTTCTTCTTGACCTTCGCGCCGCGCTGCTCGGCGGCGACGGTGCGATAGCCGATAGGAGGAAGCGAGCCATTCCAGAAGCCTTGCCGCGCATTCTCCTTCAAGGCCCGCATGACGTGCTTGGCGTTTTCCTTGGACTGGTATTCATCGAACAGCGCCATGATCTGCCGCATCATGACGTGCATGGGGTCATCCCCCATTTCCTGCGTGATCGAAACCAACTTCACGCCGTTCTTCGCCAGCTTGCGGACATAGAACTCAAGCTCGAAGTGATCGCGGAAGAAGCGGCTGAACGAATGGACCACCACAACGTCGAAGGGCGCGGGTTTCGACGTGCCCGCCTCGATCATCCGCTGGAACTCGGGGCGGCGGTCATTGGTGGCCGACGCGCCCGGTTCGATGAAGGTCTCGACCAGTTGCAGATTGCGCGCCTCGCAATAGGCTTCGCCCTGCCGCTTCTGGTCGGGAATGGAAACATCATGCTCGGCCTGCCGCGCCGTCGAAACGCGCAGGTAAAGGGCAGCGCGTAGCGGCACGGTGGAAGCGGTCATGGCGATGTCTCCTTCTCAATTATGGCTCGACCGCAACCATCGGGCCGGATGACTGCGCTCAGGCAGCCTTCTCCAAAGGACGCGCGCGCTCGACCCGTTCGCGCTCCTTGGGCGTGTTCATCACCTCCCAGAGATCGCTGCGCCGCTGCACGTTGAGCCAGAACTCCGGGCTATTGCCGAATACACGGGCGAGGATCAGCGCCGTCGCGGCCGTCACGTTCCTGCGATTGCCGCACAGCTCGTTGACGTGCTTGCGCTGGACGCCCATCGCCTCGGCGAGCGCGCCCTGTGTCAGCCCCATCGGCTGCATGAACTCTTCGGTCAGTATCTCGCCGACAGTCGCCGGCTTGCGCTTGGTGGTCAGCATCTTTGCCTCGCTTTCATCGGTAGCTGTGATCGTCCAGATAGATTCCGTCCGCCTCGCCGCGCTTGCCATCCCACCGGAAGATCAACCGCCATTGCTGGTTGACCCGGATGGAATGGAAACCCGCCAGATTGCCACGCAGCTTCTCGAAGTGATTGCTGGGCGGCACACGCAAGTCCTGATCGGTCACGGCGTCGTCAATCATCTGGAGCTTGCGGAACAGGCGGGCTTCCAGGTCGGAAGGGATGTTGCGGGAACGGATATCATCCACAAAGAAGGCCCGCAGCCAGTCGTCCCGAAAGCCTACGATCACAGCTTTACTCCAATAATGGGCATATGTACCACTCTATAACTCAGATTGCAATGGGAAATAGGGTTCAGCCGCCGGAGCCGAACAGTTCATCGAACAGGTCGCCGAACCACCGCTCGAACACCTCGATCTCGGCTTCTGTGACGGGAACGGGGTCGGGCCAGTCGTCGGTGACGGTCCATGTGGACAGGTCATGTTTGGGCGGCCTGCCGGGAAAGGGCCAGGGATAGCCCAACAATTCCTCAAGCCGCTCAGACGCGGTGAGCGGTTTGTTGGCGTGCTGGGAATGGGATTCGTCGGTCGTCCCGTCATGTCCCGGATCGGCCGACGCGGCCGCCTTAGCGGACTTCATCGGCTTCTTCCTCCGGCCGCCATCTGACCGGATCGGCAACCCATCGGTTGATGTCGGATTCGCGCCACCCCGCGCCGTTGATGCTGATCTTGAGTTGGGGTGGGAAGGTGCCCTCGGCGATCTTGCGGTAGATGGTAGACCTGGACAGCCCGGTGCGGGCGAGGACGGTGTTCATGCGGATGATACGGTCTGGATCGTGCATGGCTCTTCTGCCTCCTGCTGGTTGTTTCTGAAGCGTGCAGGGATCAGACAGAGCGGCGAATTACCGTTGCGCAATAGCTATTTAGCGGGCGTCGTGCTGTGGCGTAGAGGCGGCGGTAAATAGGATGGTCTTAGAGTCCGATCCCGCGTCCCCGCCCCAAGTCGATGCCGTGAGTAAAGGCGAGTTCGGCGCCGAGTCGGCGGCCTGATTCGAACTGAATCCCGAGTTCCAATTTGCGGTTGGCGAGGATGGATTCCAGTTGCGGATCGCGTTGGAGGCTCTTCGCCATGTCGCCCATCGCCGAGCGGGTGGCATTGTAGCCGGACATGTCGCCCGCCTGGTACTGATGTTGACTGGCGCGGTCGAGTTTCTGCCAGCGCTCCACGAAGCGGTCGGCGCGGCGCTGCGGATCGGTACGAATTTCCGTTTCAAGCTGGAGGGCGCGGATGGCACGATTGACCCGGCCGCCGCCTGCCTCACGGGCAAGCTCCGGGTCCTTACCGTAGGCCGCTTCGGCATCGCGCCAGCCATGCGGCCGCACTTCCTCAAAGGCTTTGCGGGCCTCAGTCAGTTCACGCATCTGCTCGGGGCTGGCCTTGCCGCCCGAGTCCTCGGTCCTGAATATCCCGTCCACCACGCTGGCATGACGCTTGAGCGCAGCAGTCCGGGCGCGGCGCACCGCCAATTCCGGATCATCGTCCTTTTTCCTCGCAGGCGATGCCGGTCGGCGCTGCGCGCTATCTGCGTCTACTCTCCCCCTTTCCGGCAGCTCTGGGACATTTGCGCCGGGCGCACCGTCCGTGGGCAGGCGCAGGCCGTCGAACATGCTGCGCACCTTCTCCGGCACCTGCCTGGCGATCTCGACAACCCGCTCCATCCGCTCCCGAAAAGTGATACCGCGCCGCTCGGCATAGTCCTGTGCCGGGTCGATCTGCTGGCTGTAATCCGTCGCCATGTCCTTGGCCCGATCACGCGACAGGGTGCGGGCAAGACGATCCCGACTGGCGAAGTCGTCGCGGCCATAATGCAGGTCCATGCCGTCGCGGTGGCGTGACAAGGCGACATAGCTGCCGTGCGCGTCCATGCCGGGCGTTGCCAGAACATGGGTGCGGTCCACAGTCATGCCCTGCGCCTTGTGGATGGTCGCGGCATAGCCGTGGTCGATGCGGTCATAGTCTTTCAGGTCGAAGGCAATGGAGCGCCCATCGTCGGTCCGCACGGTCATGCTCTGCGTGCTGACCTGCTCGATGGTGCCGAGCGTTCCGTTCTTCACGCCAAGCCCGCGCTCGTTTTGCAGGAACATGACGCGATCCCCGGCTGCGAAGCTGCGTTCTCCGCGCTCGACCGTGACGCGCACATCCTCGCCCAGATCGCCAGCCTCCCGCATCCGCTCGCGCGCGGCCTCGTTCAACTCCCGCACCTCGACATTGGCGTGGGTGAGGATGATACGGCTGCTGTCGGGGGATGCCTGCCGGTCACGGTCCCAGCGGTCGATCAGATTGCCCCGCGCCTGTTCGCGGCTTTCAGCGGAATGCACCATGTCGTGACGGTCATAGGCGGTAATGGCATTGCCGGTCCTGCCGGTCGCCAGATCGCGGGTGGCGTCACGCTGCCAGTCCTCGCGCTGGCGGCGAATCTCATGGATTTCGACGCCGCCGTGCCGGTCATGGATCGAACGAAAGGCAGCGCCCGCCTCGATGGATTGAAGCTGCTGCGGATCGCCAACCAGCACCACCTTTGCGCCAACCTCAGCCGCGTGGGACAACACCCGCTCCAACTGCCGCGTGCCGACCATGCCCGCCTCGTCGATGACAAGCACATCGCGGCTGGCGAGCATTTCGCGACCCTGTTCCCAGCCATGTTCCATGCTGGCGATGGTGCGCGAGGCGATGCCCGATCCGCTTTCCAGGTTCTCGGCCGCGATGCCGGACAGGGCAACGCCCCGGACCTCAAAGCCTGCCGCTTCCCAAGCCTCGCGGGCAACGCCCAGCATGGCGCTCTTTCCCGTTCCGGCATAGCCGACGACGATGCCGAGATCGCGCCCGTCCGTGACATGCGAAAGCGCGTCGGTCTGCTCGCCGGAAAGGACAAGGCCGCGCTCTTCCGCGCGCGCAAGGGCGGCTTCTCTCTCCCGGTCGTTCACATCATGGCGTTCCTTCTCGGCCATGAGTCGCGCAGCACGATGCAGGCGCTGTTCGGCCTCGATCATCTCGCGCGTGGTGAACCGATCTTCGCCGCTTCCGTCCTTGCCCAATTCGACCAAATCCGGCGCACCGCGCATCGCGCCCATCACCTCGTTGAACTGGTCGATGCCGTCACTGTGCCGGTGCGCGAACATCGCCATGTCGCGCCGCGTGAAGGTTGATTGCTGATGCGTGATCGCGTCCAGCGCCAGGTCAGGATCGGCGATGATCCGTTTGCCGTTGCCACGCGCGATCTCGCGGTGCAGTTCCGCGCGGTCAGCGGCCTCTATCCCTTCACCCTCTATCCGCTGCGCCGGTGCGCCGATCTTGCTTTGCGGCTCAAGGTCGATGCCCTGCGCTTCAAGGCTGCGGTGGTCGATACGGGCATCTATGTCGAGTTCGGCAAGACGTTCGTTGACATGTTCGGCCCAACGCTCGCGCCACCGTTCCACCATTTCCGTGCGGTTCCAGTCGCGCACCTTTTTGCCGAACCCGTCCTCGTCCACGCTGCGCATGGTGAGCATCACGTGGGCATGGGGCTTTGGCATTCCGTCTTCGCCGATGTCCCAATGCACGTTCAAATCGGCGATCATGCCCTGGTCTACAAACTCGGCCTGCGCGAAGTCTCGGGCAAGCTCGATGCCCTGCGCCTGCGTCATCTCGCGCGGAATGGCGAACTCGACCTCGCGGGCAAGCTGGGCGTCCTTGCGGACCTCGAACGCTTCGACATCGTTCCAGAGCCGTTCGCGGTCGCTCCACTGCTCGGGCGCGTTCTCCGGCAACAGCACCTCGGAATGGACAACGCCGCGCTTGTTGGAAAAGTCCTGCACGCGGTCGATGCGCTCGTCGCGCAGCCGCGAGGCCGAGCGGTAGGCGGCGGAGGCCACCACACTGCTTCCGGCCTTACGGCCAATGACCTTGACGTGAAGATGATAGATCGCCATCGCGATCAAGCATTGCCACGGCCAAGCGCACGTCGGAACGACGTATAAGCGCGCCCTCCCTCGAAAAAATCTCGGGATGGACCGGGCCGTGCCAGGTCGTCCCGGCAACATTACTGCGCTCAGCCGCCTGCGCAACTATCCTCGCTGCATCGACAGTTTGCAGGAACGACAGGAGAAGCAGATGCGCAAGCCGAGAGACTATGACGCGGAACTGAAGGCGCTTGAGGACAAGGCCAGGGAACTCAAAGGCCGCAAGGTGCAGCAGCTCGGCGAGCTGGTGATCGCCACCGGCGCCGATGCGCTCAGCGCCGAGGAACTGGCGGGCGCGCTAATGGTGCTGACAGAAACCAAAGACGCCGGAAAGAGGGAGGCATGGGCCAAGCGCGGGCAAGCGTTCTTTCGCGGCAAATCACGGCGAACTGCTCAGGCATCTCAGCGCGACAGCAGCGGCGCTCAAACGCAACCGCGCAGCGCGCAACCGCCATCAGGCGGCACAGGCGCGACATGACATGCGCACCCGGCAGGTCGAGCATCGCAAGCGCACCCGACACCTGATCGAACTCGGCGGCCTCGTCGTCAAAGCCGGGATCGTGGACCTGACCGGCGACGACCGAGCCACCATCCTCGGCGCGCTGCTTTGGATGGCGGAAAAGCTCAACAGCGAGGACAGTGAACGGGCGCGAGCGCTTTGGTCCAAAAAGGGGAAGCAGGCGTTGGCGCACGATTGAAACCGGGCCATGCTCATCGAAAGAGGGCGCTGCAAAGCATAGATCGCGCCCTTTTACTTCGGGCAACTGGTCCAAGTTGCACTACTTCTACATAACTGCATCGAGGGCGAGGGACCGCTGCCCGTTTACAACGGGCGAGTTGGGTCGGCACCACGCCGGCCTCCCTGCAGAACCTTGCGCTGTTTGGGTTCGCATATAAGGTCTTTCGGCGAAGACCCGTCTGGCGGTCGTCGGAGCGGGGTTGCATCCGAGCGCAAGTTTGCCAATGGTCTTCGCGGGGGATATCGCTCTCGAAGTTAGATGTGAAAACACCGCGCCTCGCCGGGCGTCCAGACGCTCAGCCCCTGCAGCAACCATCCCTGCATGCCGTTGCGATAGTAAAGGATGCGCTCTGCCGGAAAGCCGGCCGCTGTCATCTTGGGGATCGCAGCGGGCGACTGCCCGCACCAGACGCCATTGCAGAACAGCGCCACGCGGCGCGCGCGCCCACAATCCCAACCCTCCGCGTTGCGGCAGCAGCCGAGATATTCCAGCGCGTGCTCGACCTCGGTGAACGGCAAATTGATCGCGCCGGGGATCGAGTATTTTGTGAACTGCGCGGGCTTGCGGCCGTCGGCGACCACGATATCGGCATCGCGCAGGGCCTCGATCAACTCCAGCTCGCCCAGCGGAATCACCCCTTCGACCGGTACCAGCGGTTGCAGCACGGCCGGTGGCGCCGGGCGCGAGGTGTGCGCCCATTCGCCGGAAAGGCGATGTTCGGTATCGGCGATCCGGCGAATCTCGACCGGGCCGGGGGGCGTATCGACGTTCAGGCGGACGACGCCGTCGGCGATGCATACTTCGGGCGATGCAGTGTCAGGCATTTTCGACGACCCCGGCCAGCATGTCGCGGACCTGTGCGGCGACGCGCAGCAGTTCGGGGTTGTCGATCGCCTGCATCGACGCCACCGGGTCGATCGCGGAAATCTCCACGCCGCCGTCGACCTCGCGCAGGATCACGTTGCACGGCAGCATCGCGCCCACGCGCGGCTCCAGCCCCAGCGCCTGATGCGCCATTTTCGGATTGCACGCGCCCAGAATGCGATAGCCGCGCATGTCTTCGCCCAGCTTCTTCTTCAGCGTGGCCTGTACATCGATCTCGGTCAACACACCGAACCCGGACGCGGAGAGGGCTTCACGCGTACGCGCCTCGGCCTCGTCCAGCGTGAGCCCCTCGATCTTGCGATTCATGGTATAATCCATGACAGTAATCCTATTTAGTCGATCGTTTGTATTCCTATTTGCGCAAGTATTTGACTAGCGCCACGATGGCCAGGACGGCCAGCACCAGTATCAGCAGCATCCAGATGCCGCCAAATCCCATGCCAAATCCCATACCTGATCCCATATCGTTGTCTCCTTCTCATTCGACGGCCCGCACGTTTGTCAGGCCACTGTGAATTGCCCCATCATGCCGGCATCCTCATGTTCCAGGATGTGACAGTGCAGCATGAACGGGGTTGCCTTGTCGGCCTTCTGATCGACCCGCAGAAGGATCTCGACGCCGCGCCCGTCGACCGCCACCACATCCTTGTGCCCCTCGGTCACGGGATCGACCGGCTGACCACCGCGTGATACCACTTGGAAAGAGCATCCATGCACGTGGAACGGATGGTTGTCGCCGATACGGTTGCGATTTCCTAAAATCACGATGACTGGCCGGCATTGCTCGATTATCTTCACGCTGATCGACACAAACTGTCATTCTTCATTGGCGATCGCCGGTGTCAAAACCCGTCTTAGTAGAGGCAGGGCAACGAGTTCAGGTTAACGAGGAGGGTGACCTGACGTAGGTCGGCGTGATTCAAGAGGCTTCCGCAGATTCGGGAGGAAGCCATGAGCGAAGTCGCCGCGCCGCGCCGCAAGAGCCTTTTGGAGCATTTTTCGGCGATCAGGGACGATCGTCAGCCGTGCAAGGTGATGTATCCGCTCGGCGAGGTGCTGCTTTTGGTGGTCTGCGGCACGATGGCGGCCTGCGACGACTACGATGACATTGTCCTGTGGGGGAACCGGCACCTCGATTTCCTGCGGCGTCTGGCGCCCTTCCATTTTGGCATTCCCTGCGCCGATTGGCTGCGGGTGGTGATGAACCGGATCGGGCCAGACCTGTTCACCTCCTGCTTTCTCGCCTTCGTCGCCGAGCGCCTGCCCGAGGCGGTCGGCCAGATCGCCATCGACGGCAAGACCTCGCGCCGCAGCCATGATCGCGGACGTGGACAGGCGGCGCTGCACCTCGTCTCGGCCTATGCGACCACCCACAGCCTCGTGCTGGGCCAACGGGCGGTGGCCGACAAGTCCAACGAGATCACTGCAATTCCCCTGCTTCTGGAGGAACTGGCGGCCTCCGGGGCGCTTGCCGGCAGCCTCGTCTCCATCGACGCCATGGGCTGCCAGTCCGACATCGCCGAAAAGATCGTCGATCTCGGCGGCGACTATCTCCTGGCCACCAAGGACAACCAGAAGACCGCCCATGCCGAGATCCAGCTCTATTTCGATGCCGCTCCCGCCGATGAGATCGAAGCGCTCGTCGAGGTCGAGAAGGGCCATGGCCGCATCGAGACGCGCCGTCATCTCGTCTCGCAACGTGTCGACTGGATGAGCGGCAAAAGGCGCTATCCCGACGAGCCGCGCTTCAAGGGCCTCGCCACCATCGCCATGGTCGAGACCCGCATCGAGACGGGGACCGAAGTCAGGGTCGAGCGGCGATGCTACATCTCCTCCCGCGCCCTCACCGCCAAAAGGCTTTCGCCGAGGCCGCCAGAGCCCATTGGGGCATCGAGAACGGCCTGCACTGGGTTCTCGACGTCCAGTTCAAGGAGGACCAATCGCGCCTGCGCCGCGGCCACGGCGCCACAAACATGGCCATGGTCCGCCATCTCGGCCTCAACCTGATCCGCGCAATGCCCGGCAAACACTCCATCAAGGGAAAGCGAAAACTCGCAACCTGGGATACCGACTACCTCATGACCGCCATCCAAATGACCGCCACCCAAGCCCGTTAACCTGGACTCGTTGCCCTGGGATCGTCATCAAGCGCTTGCAAATCGCATCCTCCTCGACGAACGCCAGCACTTTCTTGTGCAGGCGAGCAAATTCCGCGCGCAGCTTATTCCGGGCAGCAAGCAGCGGCTCCAAGTGTCAACGGCGGCGTAAAAGTCGTCCATTGGGCGGAGCAAAACCAGGCCACTTGA
>CAZWEY010000070.1:0-10565 GCA_964632055.1 uncultured Sphingomonadaceae bacterium | reverse complement strand
AGCCTGGTCATTGCAGGGTTGGCGGCAGAGGGCGAGACGCAGGTTCACCGGCTCTATCACCTCGATCGCGGCTATGAACGGCTGGAGGAAAAGCTGGCGCTGCTTGGCGCCAATATCCAGCGTGTCGGCGGTGACTGACGCACGGAGCTTTGCTGCTGCTGGCAACGGGCTTGCCTTGCCTGACATCCACCTTGCCTTTTGGGGCGGGAGCGGGTGAAACATTGCCCGGAGTGAAAGGGCCCGGAGCGAAAGGGCCCGGAGCAACAGGGAGAGCATCAATGGACGGCACCAGGGGCGATATTCGCAATTTTTCGCAATATGGCGGCTGTCCTGTCGGCGCTGAGCATTTTTCCCGCCTGTCGGTGCCCTATCGCCAGTTCCAGATCCCCGCGCTGCGCATGCCCGACAAGGTCGCGCTGATCGCGCCGGATGGCACCGAATACAGCTTTGCCCAGACCGATGAGCTGATCCGCCAGCTGGCCAGCGGCATGCGCAATCTGGGCGTCGAAGTTGGCGAGGCCGTGACCGCGCGCATCGGCAATCACTGGATGCAGCTGCCCTGGTTTCTGGCGCTCATGAGGATCGGGGCGATCTTTCATGCCACCAGCAAATATCTCACCCCCGCCGAGGTTGAATATCAGATGAGCCAGGTCCGCCCGCGCCTTGTCATCGGCGAAGGCGGTGTGAGTTTCGAGCAGATCCTGGCAGCAGCGAGCGACGATCCGGTGATCCCTCATGCCGATGAATGGGCGCCATCGCATATCCGCTTTTCCTCCGGCACCACCGGCAAGCCCAAGATGATGCTGGCTGTCCAGAAGGCCAGCGCCGCCGGAGCGACCATCATTCAAGATGCGATGCAGTTCGACGAGAACGACCGGCATCTGGTTGTCGGCCCGCTGAGCCATGCCGCGCTGCATTATGCGCTGCCCACCCTCAATGCAGGCGGCACGGTGATCATGCGCGAAGCCTTCGACAAGGAGAGCTTCTTCCGCGATTGCGGCGAGAACGGCATCACCAATTCGATGGTCGTGCCGACGATGGTGGCGACCGCGCTGGGCTTTGAAGGCGAAGCGCCTGCGCTGCGCAAGCTGGTCTCGCTTGGCGCTTCGCTGGCGCCTGCTCTCAAAGAGCGGCTGCTGGCGCGTTTTCCGGAGGTTGGCCTTTATGAAATGTATGGCTCGTCCGAATGCGGCAATTGTGCGTGGCTCATGCCCGAAGACCAGCTGCGTAAGCCGGCCTCTGTCGGCAAGCCGCGCGGCGGCATGGAAGTGCTGGTAGCCGATGATGATGGCAATCCACTGCCAGTGGGCGAAATAGGCACGGTCTATGCGCGCGGGCCGATGCTGGTTTCGGCCTATGTCGGCGAAGTGCCCCCTCCGGACATGCCGGAAATCTTGCGCAAGGATGGCTGGTTGACCGCAGGCGATGTCGGTTTCATCGACGAGGAGGGCGACCTTACCATAGCCGACCGCCGGGTTGATCTCATCTTGTCGGGCGGCCTCAATGTCTATCCGGCTGAGGTCGAAGCCGCGATCATGCGGGTCGAAGGCTTGCGCGAAGTGGCGGTGATAGGCATTCCTGACGATCAATGGGGCCATGTCGTAACGGCCTATGTCGTTGGCGATGCCGGGGATGAGGCGATCCTTGCCACCTGCCAGCAATGGCTGGCCCGCTACAAGCATCCGCGCCGCATATTCCGGGTGGACAGCCTGTTCTACACCTCCAGCGGCAAGATTTCGCGCAAGCTGGTGCGCGAGGCGGTGGCGCAAGGCAAGCTGCCTTCAGCCTGACATTCTTGCAGAGTTCAGGATTTTCTGGCGTGCCAGACCAGCCATAGCCGGATGGCACAGGCCAGCCCCGGCGGATGCTCTGCCGCAATGCGCTCGGCATCGATGCGGGCGATCAGTGCATTGACGGGTATGGCCTCGCGCTCTGCGGCAGCCTTCAACTGTTCCCAGAAAAAAGGCTCAAGGCTGATCGAAGTCTTGTGACCGGCAATCTCGACCGAGCGCTTGACCGGAGGATGGTAGGGCGTGGTTTCCACCCGCCCGTCAATACATATGCTGACCACCATTGATCGACATGGTCGACCCGGTGATGAAAGCGCCATCTTCTGCGCACAGGAATGCAACTCCTCGCGCGATGTCCTCGGCATGACCGAGACGGCCAACGGGGATCTTGGCGACGATCTTTTCGAGAACATTGGTCGGCACGGCGGCCACCATGTCGGTGTCGACATAGCCGGGCGCGATCGCATTGACCGTCACCCCGAACTTCGCCCCTTCCTGGGCCAGCGCCTTGGTGAAGCCATGAATGCCTGACTTGGCGGCAGCGTAATTGACCTGGCCATATTGCCCGGCCTGCCCGTTCAAAGAACCGATATTGACGATACGGCCCCAGCCGCGTTCGCGCATGCCGGGGAAGGTGGCCTTGGCCATGTTGAAACAGCCGCCAAGATTGATTCGCAGCACCTCGTCCCAGTCTTCCCAGCTCATCTTGTGCAGCACGCCATCGCGGGTGATGCCGGCATTGTTGACGACGATGTCGATGGGGCCATGATCCTGCTCGACGGCCTTGCAGCCATCGAGCGTCGCCTGATGATTGCCGACATCCCATTGATAGGCGGCGATGCCGGTCTCGCGGGTGAAGGCCATCGCCTTTTCGGCATTACCTCCGTAATTGGCGATGACGGTACGGCCCTGAGCCTGGAGCGCGAGGCAGATAGCCTTGCCAATACCGCGGGTTCCCCCGGTTACGACTGCGACACGTGACATGATGCGAGTTCCCTTGTGTGCGCTCCCTCTGCAAGCAGGGGTAAACAAGGCCAAGCCAGCCGACAAGAGGCTGTCAGCCATTCACAGGAAATATGAGTTATTTGAGGTGCTAAGGCAGCCCCGGAGGTCAGAAGCGGAACTGGGTTCCGATATAGACCGCCTGGCTGTCCTGTCTGCCATCGGTCAGAGGATCGAGACGGTCGCGTTCCTGGGAATAGCGCAGGCCTGCCGTCAGATCGAGATTGCGCATCACGCGGTAGCTGCCGCCCACATCGACGCTGGTCTTTACGCTGTCATCATTCAAAGCAGCGGTCGCGGGCAGTTTCGCCTTGGTATCGACCGTGATGCGAGCGCCAAACCGACCGGGAGCGCTTGACGCTTCCTTATGCGGAGCGAAGCTCGCCAGATCGGGCATCTCGATATTCGGCAATGCGGGCGCGGTGGCGCCGGTCTGGGCGAAGCTCTTGTAACCGCGGGCAACACCCAGATTATAGCGGGTGGGGGCGAGGGTAAGCGAACCAAGGCCGCGCCCGGCTTCACCCTGAGCGGCAGCAACGGCGGTACGCACCGAAATGGCGCGGGCGGTCTCTTCGTCTACTCGAACAGCCACGGTCACCGAGCGGTCAGGGCGATTGGCCGCACCGGCAGGAGTGAAACGCATCAGCCGGCCCTTGGCGGTCAGCCGTTCGGACAGCAACTTGCTCAGGGCAGGGTCGATCGAGGCAGGGGTGAACGAGGCAAAGCTGCCACGAGCGGCGAGGCTCACCGCTTCGTCAGCCAACCCGCCAAGAGCCATGCCGGCGCTGGGGAAGGAGGCGGCAATGACGGCACCGGCCAGCACGAGACCAGCGGAAAAACCGCCAATGCTCATTCTGCCTTTTAGCCGTGTCATCATCGAAGCCCTAAATTATCCATCCCACGAGGGGTAAATCAGACTGAAAAAATGGCGCAATTACGCCGAGTCCCTAATCGTGACCGTGTTTTATGCTTTTCCAATGCTCAATGCCAGCCCTTATGCATCCGGCTGTCGAATCCCGGACAAGTGTTGCAAACAATCCACAGCTGCCGGTTTTAAGAGGCGCGCCTTGCCCGGCCATGGCTGGCTGCACTGCCGAGCGGGCTTGCCGCTGGCGTTGGGGCGGCTATAGAGAACTGCACTGTGCCTTGAAAGCCTTGCCCGGCTTGAACGGGCCACGCCGATCACGTCATGATTTTATGCCGCAACACCAGAACACGGGAACACGGTCTTGAACACTGCCAGCTCTAATTCGATGTCTCTGGCCCGCCGCGCCGGCATTGCGCTTGCCGCCACGGCGGCTCTCGCGAGCCTTGGTGCCTGCGGCAAGAAGGATCGGCCCAAGGCCGACATCGCCGCCGCCAGGGTCACCACGATCGGGGTCAATTCCTACCTCTGGCGCGCCAGCCTCGAAACACTCTCCTTCATGCCGCTCTTGCAGACCGACAGCAATGGCGGCGTCATCGTCACCGACTGGTATACCAACCCGAAGAACCCGAACGAACGGATGAAGGTTTCGGTCACCATTCTCGATGAAGACCTGCGCGCCGATGCGCTGCGCGTCGCGGCCAGCCGCCAGGTGGCCAATGGCGGGGCATGGATGGAAGCGCCGGTTGATGCCGCCACCGTGCAGAAGCTCGAAGACATCATCCTCACCAAGGCGCGCGACCTGCGGCGTTCCGCCGTCGCCGGCTAAAACCCGGACGCAAGACCTATGACCGATACCCGTTTCGACCCGTCGCGCTCCGACGGCCGCTGGCAACGTGCCTGGGAAGAAGCCCGGTGCTTTGCCGCCGACAGCGCCAGCACCAAGCCCAAGAGCTACGTGCTCGAGATGTTCCCCTATCCTTCGGGGCGCATCCATATCGGCCATGTCCGCAACTATACGATGGGCGACGTGCTGGCGCGCTACAAGGCGATGCGCGGGCACGAAGTACTGCATCCGATGGGCTGGGACGCCTTCGGCATGCCGGCCGAAAACGCGGCGATGGAAAAGGGCGTCCACCCCGGAGCCTGGACCTACGAGAACATCGCCAACATGAAGGCGCAATTGAAGCGCCTCGGTTTCGCGCTCGACTGGAGCCGCGAGATCGCCACCTGCGACCCCGCCTATTACGGCCATGAGCAGGCGCTGTTCCTTGACCTTTACGAAGCGGGCCTCGTCTATCGCAAGGAAAGCGCGGTCAACTGGGATCCCGTTGACCAGACGGTGCTCGCCAATGAACAGGTGATCGACGGGCGCGGCTGGCGTTCGGGCGCGCTGGTGGAAAAGCGCAAGCTTTCGCAATGGTTCCTCAAGATCACCCAGTTTGCCGATGACCTCCTCGAAGGGCTGGGCAGCCTTGAAAGCTGGCCGGAAAAGGTCCGCTTGATGCAGGAAAACTGGATCGGCAAGAGCCAGGGTCTGCGCTGCACTTTCCGTTTCGTCGACAGCCCCGACGGGATCGAGGTTTTCACGACGCGGCCCGATACGCTGTTCGGCGCGAGCTTCGTCGCCATCGCGGCCGATCATCCGCTGGCACAGGGCATGGCGCTGAATGTGCCGGAGCTGGCGGAGTTCATCGCCGAGTGCAAGCGCGGCGGGACCACGGCGGCGGAGCTGGAGACGGCGGAAAAGAAAGGCTTCTTTACCGGTCTCTCGGTGGAGCATCCGCTCAAGAAGGACTGGCATCTGCCGGTCTATGTCGCGAATTTCGTGCTGATGGATTATGGCACGGGCGCGGTGTTCGGCTGCCCCGCGCATGACCAGCGCGACTTGGATTTCGCCCGCAAATACGAGCTTCCCGTCACCCGCGTGGTGGCCGATGGCGAGGAAACCGACCCTGATTTCGCAGGCGATGTCGCTTACACCGGGCCGGGCCGCATCGTGAACTCCGAATGGATGGACGGCATGAGCGTGGAAGACGCCAAGGCCGCTGTCATCGCGCGGGCCGCTCATGACGGCTGGGGCGCTGGCGAGACGCAATACCGCCTGCGCGACTGGGGCGTCTCGCGCCAGCGTTATTGGGGAACGCCCATCCCCTTCATCCATTGCGAAGCTTGCGACATCGTGCCGGTGCCCAAGGACCAGCTGCCCGTCACGCTGCCCGAGGATGTCGATTTCTCGGTGCCCGGCAACCCGCTGCTGCGCCACCCCACATGGAAGCATGTCGATTGCCCCAAATGCGGCAAACCCGCGCTGCGCGAGACCGACACGCTCGACACTTTTGTTGATTCCAGCTGGTATTTTCTGCGCTTTGCGAGCCAGCCTGCCGACAAGCCGTTTGATGCCGATGAAGTCGCGCAATGGCTGCCTGTCGAGCAATATATCGGCGGGATCGAGCACGCGATCCTGCATCTGCTCTATGCCCGCTTCTGGACCCGCGCGCTTCAGCATTGCGGCAAGATCGCCTTTGCAGAGCCTTTCGCCAGCCTGTTCACGCAAGGCATGGTGACGCACGAGACCTATTCGCGCGAAGTGGATGGCCGCCCGGTCTTCTACAGCCCCGGCGAGGTGAGGCGCGGCGCGGACAGCGCGGTGCTGGTGACAGATGGCCAGTCGGTCTCAATCGGCAAGGTCATCAAAATGTCCAAGTCGAAGAAGAACGTGGTCGATCCGGACGACATCATCGACACCTATGGCGCGGATGCGGTGCGCTGGTTCATGCTATCGGACAGCCCGCCCGAACGCGACCTGCCCTGGTCGGAAGCCGGCATCGAAGGATGCGCGCGTTTCGTCCAGCGGCTGTGGCGCCTGTTTGGCCAGCATGATGCGGCTGCAACGGGTGAGGACAAGGCGCTTGACCGCAAGACCCACCAGACCATCGCTGCCGTTGCCGCCGATATCGAGGCGCTGGGCTTCAACAAGGCGGTGGCCCGCATTTACGAGCTGACCGGCGCGGCTGAGAAGGCCGCCCCCTCGGCCAGCCGAAACGCTGCGATCCGCGCGCTGCTGCTGCTCGCAGCCCCGATGATGCCGCATCTGGCGGAAGAAGCCTGGGCGGCCACCGGCGGAGAGGGGCTGGTTGCCGAAGCGGCATGGCCCGATGTCGATCCGGCCCTGCTGGTGGAAGACGAGGTGACCATCGCGGTACAGGTCAAGGGCAAGTTGCGCGACACCATCACCGTCGCCAAGGGATTGCCGCAGGCGGAGCTGGAGGCGCTTGCGCTAGCCAGCGAGAAGGTGCAGCGTGCGATCGATGGCGCTCCTGTCAGGAAGGTGATCGTCGTGCCCGACCGTCTGGTGAATATCGTCGCATGATCCGCAAGACGGTCCCTTTTCTGCTGCTCATGGCCCTTGCGGGCTGCGGCCTCTCGCCCATGTATGCGGGCGGCGGCCAGGGCGCTGTGGCGCAAGGGCTGGCTGGTATCGAGGTCGCGCCCATCGAAGGCCGCGCCGGATGGCTCTTGCGCAATGCGCTTACCGATCGCCTGTCCCAAAGCGGGGCCGATGGCGGGCCGACCCGCTATGTGCTGCAGGTCAGGCTGGATGACAGCCTCGAAGGTTTCGGCCTGCTCAACGATGACACGATCGGGCGGGAACGACGGACCTTGCGCGCGCGCTATCAGCTGGTCGATAATGCCAGCGGCGAGGTCATGCTCGATGCGACCGCGGGTTCGGATGCGGGCATCGATGTGGTCAGCTCGGAATATGCCACCATCGCCGCCGAACAGACCGCGCTTGAAAATCTCGCCCGCGAGGTGGCCGACAGGATCGTGACCCGGCTGGCGCTGCAATTGCGCCCAGAGGGCTGACGGGCCGGGCGTGAAGGCGAACCAGCGAGATTTCGCCTCTCGGGCGCAACAGGCGGCCCGGCAATGCGGCATCTTCTATTTCTGCGGGCAGGATGAATCGGGCGCGGCCATGGCGCTGGAGACGATCGTCTCCCTGCTCGACGATCCCGGCGAGAGGGTGGAGCTTTCGGGCGCCGATCTGCGTCGCGATCCGGTTTTGCTGGGCGACGAGGCGCGCTCGATCTCGCTGTTCGGTGACAGACGGCATATTCTTGTCAGGGCCAGCGGCGACGATGCCCATGATGCGGTCAAGACGCTGCTGGAAGGCGAGGGCGAGGCCTGCCCGGTCCTCATCATCGCTACCAGCGCCACAGACAAGTCGCGCATCGCCAAGCTGCTGGCCGAGAGAGACGATGCTCTGGTCGCCATGTTCTATCCGCCCGATCTGGCCGCGGTGGCGGGCAGCGTGCGCCAGATGGGCGATGCAGCGGGCATAGGGCTGGCGGGCGACATGGCCGAACGCATCGCGCGCGCCTGCGGGCTGGATGTGCGGCTGGCACTATCGGAAATCACCAAACTGGCGCTCTATCTCGATGCCAGCCCGCAAGCGCCCCGCACGGCCGATGCCGCCGCATGGGACGCGGTTGGCGCGCGAACGGAAGATGATGGCTTCATGGCCGTCGTCAATGCGGTTCTGTCCGGGCAGAGCGCAAGGCTGGCGGGCGAACTGGCCCGGATCGAGGAGGCTTCGCTCAACCCGGTCGGCCTGTTGCTGGCTGTTGAACGGCGGGCGGCCCAGCTGGCGCAGCTGGCGGCCCGGCTTGGCCATGGCGGCGATGTCGAGAGGCTGCTGGAGGCAGAGAGCAGGGCGCGGCGTGTATTCTTCAAGGACAAGCGCGATCTGGCCGACCAGCTGAACCGCTGGCGCGGGCGACGGCTGGAGCGGCTGGTGGACAAGCTGACCGGGCTGCACCGTGCGCTAATGGTCAACAACCAGTCCGCCAATCTGCTGCTGGCGCAAGGCCTGGCCGAAATCGCGCGGGCGGCATCGGCAAGGCGGGGGTAGCCGGCCTGCAATCGGCATCACAGGAGGCAAGTTGCCAAATAAAATAAAAAGTCATCATTAATGTGCCATATTGGTTATTTGAAAGGGCTTGCCCGGTTGCCCTGCCTCGCCTAATCCTTTGCCTCGACCAAGAATGTGCCGGAATATCGATGCTGCGTCGCCTTTATGACTGGACCATTGAAAAGGCTGCGCATCCCCATGCTGTGTGGTGGCTGGCACTGTTCAGCTTTGCCGAAGCCAGCTTCTTCCCCATACCACCGCATCCCTTGCTGGGGTTGATGTGTCTGGCCGAACCGAAAAAGGCGGTGCGTTTCGCGGCCATCGCCACCATCGCCTCGGTTCTGGGCGGGCTGCTCGGCTATGCGATCGGGCATATGCTCTATGATTCTGTGGGCGCGCAATTGCTGGCCCTGCTTGGCATGACCGAGAGTTTCCCGGTCGCTGCCTGCTATCTCAGGGAATATGGCGCCGAGATCATCATGATTAAGGGGGCAACGCCGATCCCTTTCAAGCTGCTGACAATCACTGCCGGCTTTATCGCCATGCCGCTGGTCCCGTTCATCTGGGCCAGTATCATCAGCCGGTCGATCAGCTTCCTGATCATCGGCATATTATTCCGTCTGTTCGGCGCGCCGATCAAGCGGTTCATCGACCGCTATCTGGGCCTGGTGACGGTGGGTTTCGTAGTTCTCGTCGTCGGCGGTTTCATCCTGGCCGCGCAGCTTGGCGGGCAGGACAAAGGCGATCCTGCTTGCACGCAGGCTGCCAGCGAGGCGGCCTAGCGGCTCCGGTAATGGCGCTGCGGCGCCGGGTGCATCGGAACCGGGCGGCGGCTTGAAAGCCCTGCATCGCCAAATTGAAAACGCTTGGCCAGATGTTCCAGCACGGAATGGTGCAGCGGCACGGCAAATTCCACCCCGACCCTTCGTCCTTCGTGCCAGCGGACAACCGAATCGATCGGCCCGATCGTATCCAGCCTGATCGTGATGCGCTTGCCGACCGGCAGGGTGGAAAAATTCTGCACCAGCAGGCATCCGGTGCGCGAGAGATTGGCGACATAGGCATTATGCGCGCAACCGCTGCCGGTGCGGAAACGGCTGAGGATTTCGACTGGTATTCGCTGTTCGCGACGACGCTGCATGGCAAGTTATCCGGGGTTGCCAGCCAAGATTAGCGTCGAAGCGTTAACCGGAAAATAACGCGGTAGAGCGGGATTGGGCGCAGATGCGCGGACCCAAATCCTAAATGATACCAACCTTGCGCCCTGCCCGTTCGAACATCGCGATGATCGTCTGCACCTGATCGGCCGAATGTTCGGCGCAAAGTGAGCAGCGCAGCAAGGTCATGCCCGCAGGCGTTGCCGGAGGTCTTGCGAGATTCACATAGAGGCCTTCATGCAGCAAGGCTTCCCACATGGCGGCGCCGCGTTCCAGGTCGGGCATGATGACCGCGATGATCGCGCTTTGCGGCGTTTCAGTGCCCAGCGTGAAGCCGGCATTGCGCAATCCGGCATGGAGCGTGCGCGAATTTTCCCAGAGATGGGCACGCTTGTTGGCCCCGTGCATCAGCTTGCGGATCGAGGTGGCCGCGGTGGCGACCACGCTCGGCGGCAGGCTGGCGGTGAAGACATAGGGGCGGCAAACCAGCCGCATGATCTCGAATTTGGGGTGGTTGGAAACGCAGAAGCCGCCGACCGTGCCGACAGACTTGGAAAAAGTGCCGATCACGAAATCGACATCGTCGAGGCAGCCCTGCTCCTCGGCGACGCCCCTGCCATTGGGGCCCATGAAGCCCATCGAATGGGCTTCGTCGACCAGCACCATGGCACCATGCGCCTTGGCCACCGCGATCATCTCCTTCAAGGGAGCGATATCGCCCAGCATCGAATAGACGCCTTCGAGCACGACCAGCTTGCCCGCCCCTTCGGGCACACGTTTCAGGCGCTTTTCCATCGCTTCGATGTCGTTGTGCTTGAACGGCACCACTTCGGCATCGC
>CAZWEY010000069.1:0-10636 GCA_964632055.1 uncultured Sphingomonadaceae bacterium | reverse complement strand
GTCACCGATCATCGCATCAATCTGACTTTGCATCGCCTGCCCGAAGTGCTCGAAGGGCCGGGGCTGGCCGAAATTATCGATGCGCTGATCAGCGAGGACGAGGCCAAGCGGCTCGCCGCCATGGGCGAATGAGCACGATTGCCGAGACATTGCGCGATGCGGCGGCGAGACTTGCCGCCATCTCCGATACAGCCCGGCTAGATGCCGAATTGCTGATGGCTCATGCTCTGGGGGTGAGCCGGTCGGAACTTTTACTGCGCCATGTGCGCGACGATGCGCCCGAAGGCTTTGCGCCCTTGCTGGCGCGCCGCATGGGCCATGAGCCGGTTGCTTATCTTCTCGGCCGGCAGGAATTTTTCGGCCGCGATTTTCTCGTGAGCCCCGATGTCCTTATCCCGCGCGCCGATAGCGAGACGCTGATCCTTGCCGCCCTTGATGCCTGCCCCGCCCCGCGACGGGTGCTCGATTGCGGCACCGGCTCAGGCGCGTTGCTGCTGACTGTGCTGGCCGAACGGGGCGATGCCACAGGGCTGGGGATCGATCGTTCGCCTGCCGCCCTTGCCATGGCCGAGCGCAACGCCGAGGCGCTGGGGCTGAGCCGCCGCACGCAGCTGATGCAGCGGGACTGGACCAGCCCGGACTGGCGCGAGGGGCTGGGGCGTTTCGACCTGATCCTCGCCAATCCGCCCTATGTCGAGGTAGGGGCCATGCTTGCGCCTTCTGTTTGCCTGCACGAACCATCTGGCGCCTTGTTTGCAGGGCCAGAAGGGCTGGACGATTATCGCATCCTCCTCCCGCAGCTTCCCGCATTGCTTGAGCCGGGCGGGGTTGCTGCGCTCGAAATTGGATGGACACAGGCCGAGGCGGTGGGCGCAATGGCGATGGATGCGGGTTTCGTTGTGCGTCTGCATCGCGATCTGGGCGGACGCGCGCGCGCGCTGCTGCTGGAAATAGGGCTTGGCAAGGGTGAAATTCGGGAGTAACCCGGCCCGAGCAGCGCCAAGGACGAGGGCTTCCCCTGGCGCATGCGAAAGTTCCAACATTTGCGTAACGCCTCGAAACTGTTTCGAATGATGGCATGCAGATGGGGGGCCGTTGCTCCTTGGGGCAATGGCGGGGGACAGTGTGACCATATGTCCGCGCAGCGGCTGGTCCAGTTAAGGATATGAATTCCCTTGAATAACAATCGTGGCAACAACCGGCGGCGGGGCCGCAGCAATCGTTCGCAAGGTGGAAATCAGCTCAACCGGATAGATAGCCGGGCGCGCGGCAATGCCCCCCAGCTGCTCGATAAATATCGCAAGCTGGCGCAGGATGCCTCGCTCAATGGCGACAGGGTGCAGGCCGAATATTACCTGCAATTTGCCGATCATTATTTCCGGGTAATCGCCGATTCCCGCCCGCCCCGCGACGAAACCCGCAATCGCCGCGAGGATCGCGATGGCGAGAGCCCCGAGGAAGATGGCGAGGAAGAACGCGGCAATCGCGGCTCGGAACAACGTCAGAATTCGCCGGAAGACCAGTCCGACCGGGATGAGGCAAGCGAGTTCGAGCCTTCCGAAAACCCTTTCACGCGCGACAACCGCCAGCAGCGTGGCCGCGCCCGTGAAGAGCTTAAGCCGCGCCGGCCCCGCGCCGAAGAAGAGGGCGCAGCAGAGCTTGCCTCGTCAATCGATACGGCCGCGCTTCCGCCCTCCATCATGCAGCCAGCTGCTGAAACTGAGACTGAGGCCGCGGAGGAAGCGCCCAAGCCGCGCCGCCGCACCCGGCGCAGCAAGACCGATGGCGATGAATCGCTGGAAAATGTTGGCTGAGGCAGGCCGGGCGGCATAGCATATGCTTTGGCGCTCCCGATTGCAGGTCTGGGCTTGCGGGCATCCCCGCATCCTCGCCCTGTTGCTGGGCGCGGCTGCGGCGACCGGTTTCCAGCCATTAGGTCTCTGGCCGGTGGCGCTCCTGGCCATGGCCGGTTTCATGGCGCTTCTTGGCAAGGCAGAGGGCTGGCGACAGGCCGCCATGCTGGGCGGGCTGTTCGGTTTCGCCCATTTTGCCATCGGCATTAACTGGATCGCGACGGCCTTTTCCTATCAGGCTGAAATGCCAGCCATGCTGGGCTGGGTCGCTGTGCCATTGCTGGCGCTTTATCTTGCCATCTACCCTGCTCTGGCCGCGGCAATGGCCAGGCTGCTCATTCCTGCCGAAAGGGGCATGGCGCTGGTGCTTGCGCTCGCAGCCAGCTGGATCTTTTGCGAATGGCTGAGAAGCTGGGTCTTTACCGGATTTGCCTGGAATCCCCTTGGCATAATATTGCTCGGCGAAACGCATGCGCCGGGGCTGGCCGCCCTTGCCCCCTGGCTGGGCACCTATGCATTGTCCGGCCTCGCCATTCTCTTGTCGGGCGCTCTGCTGCTGGCCTTGCGCCGCCGGGCCTGGTTGATGCTCGGGGGGCTGGCGACGGGCCTTTGCGCCTTTATGCTGATGCCGTTTGCGGACGGTGAGCAGGGAAAAATCCCCTTCACCCTGGTGCAGCCCGATATCAGGCAGGAGGTGCTGAACGAGACGGCCTTGTTCGAAGACCATTTCATGAAGACCGCTCAGCTGAGCCTGCCACGCGCCGGCCAGCCGCAAGCTGAGCAAGGGCAGGGGGGGCACCGGCTGGTGCTGTGGCCGGAATCGGGCGTGCCCGACTATCTGCGCGATGGCTATCCGCAACGCTATTACAACCAGATGACCGCCAATGGCGACCCGGCCTTCGCGCGCGCGCGCATCGGCCGGGCAATCGGGCCGGGCGCATTGCTGCTGACCGGCGCTGTCGATCTGCAGATCAAGGATGGCAGGGCCGCTGGCGCTTATAATGTGGTGACCGCAATCGATCATGCAGGCGCCATTCGCGGCAGCTATGCCAAGGCGCATCTGGTGCCCTATGGCGAATATCTGGCGCTGCGCTGGCTGCTCGAACCGCTGGGTGCTGCGCGGTTCGTGGCCGGGTCGATTGATTTCCTGCCTGGCTCTGGCCCGCGCACGCTTGATCTTGGCCCATGGGGGCGGGCTGGCGTCCAGATATGCTATGAAATCATTTTTTCGGGCCAGGTGACGGATCGGGCCGACCGGCCCGATTATATCTTCAACCCGTCCAATGATGGCTGGTTTGGCAGCTGGGGCCCGCCGCAGCATCTCGCGCAGGCGCGGCTTCGCGCAATAGAGGAAGGCTTGCCGGTTTTGCGCGCCACGACCACTGGCATCAGCGCGGTGATCGATGCGCGTGGCGTGGTGCGGGCCAGCCTTCCGCGCCACAGATCGGGCAGGGTCGACGGGCTTATCCCGCCTCCTGCGTCGCCTACGCTTTTTTCGCGGGCGGGCAATGCCTTGCCTTTGATCTGGGCGCTGGCGCTGGCGTTGCTTGCCCTTGTTGCCACGCGCCGCACCGCCGTTTAGAGGTCGGTCATTTCGAGGAGTGGCTGTTTCCAGTTGCTTAGTGCCGCAGAAAGGCTTCGCATCCATGCGCGCGAATTACCTGTTTACGTCTGAGAGTGTCTCCGAAGGCCATCCCGACAAGGTTTCCGACCAGATATCGGACGCCATTGTCGATCTGTTCCTGTCGAAAGACCCGGAAGCGCGCGTCGCCTGCGAGACGCTGACCACCACGCAGCTGGTGGTGCTGGCAGGCGAAATTCGCGGGCGCGGCATCATGGACGAGCAGGGCAACTGGGCGCCGGGCATCCAGCAGGAAATCGAGCAGACCGTTCGCAAGGTGGTGCGCGATATCGGCTATGCTCAGGATGGGTTCCACTGGGAAACGCTCACATTCTATAACAATTTGCACCCGCAATCGGCGCATATCGCGCAAGGCGTCGATGCTGGCGGCAACAAGGATGAAGGGGCTGGCGATCAGGGCATCATGTTCGGTTTTGCCTGTGATGAAACCCCCGACCTGATGCCCGCTGCACTCGATTACAGCCACAAGATCCTGCAACGCATGGCGGCTGACCGCCATTCGGGCGCTGCCCCGTTCCTCGAACCCGATGCCAAGAGCCAGGTGACGTTGCGCTTCGAAAACGGCAAGCCTGTTGCTGCCACCGCCATCGTTGTCTCGACCCAGCATGCGCCCGGCTATGACACGGGTGCGAAAGAGGCCCAGCTCAAGGCCTATGTCAGGCAAGTGGTCGCCGATGTCCTGCCGGCGGCCCTTTTGTCGGATGCAACCGTCTATCACATCAATCCCACCGGCACCTTCGAGATCGGCGGGCCGGATGGCGATGCGGGGCTGACCGGCCGCAAGATCATCGTCGACACCTATGGCGGGGCAGCCCCGCATGGCGGTGGCGCATTTTCCGGCAAGGACCCGACCAAGGTAGACCGGTCAGCTGCCTATATCACCCGCTATCTCGCCAAGAACATTGTTGCGGCAGGGCTGGCGCGGCGCTGCACCATCCAGCTTGCCTATGCGATCGGCGTCTCTCATCCGCTTTCGCTCTATGTCGACACCCATGGCACCGCGGCTGACGGGGTGAGCGATGCCGCGCTGGAACAGGCGATCATGGGGCTGGGCAAGCTGGGCGGGCTGACCCCGCGCGCGATCCGCACCCATCTCGGCCTCAACAAGCCGATCTATCTGCCCAGCGCCGCCTATGGCCATTTCGGCCGCAACAGCAAGGGCGATTTCTTCCCCTGGGAGCGGACCGATCTGGTGGATGATCTCAAGGCGGCGCTCGCCTAGCGCTCTAGCAGGGGCTGGGCGGCAAACCATGGTTTCATCCGGCGCAGCGCCTCTTCCACCAGAGCGGTGGAAACCGCAAAGCTGAACCGGATGAAACGATTGCCGTTTATCGGGTCGAAATCGATGCCGGGCGCGGTTGCCACCCCGGTTTCACCCAGCAACTTCTTGCAAAATGCCAGGCTGTCATCGGTCAGATGGCCGATATCGGCATAGATATAAAATGCGCCGTCGGGCGGGGCGATGCGGCCCAGCCCCATTGTCTCGCATCCCGCCAGCATCAAGGCGCGGTTGCGGGCATAGGTTGCGACATGGCCTTCCAGCTCGGCATGGCAATCCATCGCTGCCAGCCCGGCATGCTGGGCCAGCGAGGGCGGCGTGAGGAACAGATTGCTCATGCGGGCGCGGGCGGCCTCGGTGAGATCGGCAGGCGCCACCAGCCAGCCCAGACGCCACCCGGCCATGGAGTAATATTTGGAGAAGCTGTTCACCACCATGGCATCGGCGGTGAATTCCAGCGCGCATGCCGTGCGCATTCCATAGGCGATGCCATGATAGATTTCATCGGAAAGGATGCGGATGTTCCGCTCCCGGCACAGATCGACGATCGAGCGGAAGCTATCTGGCGCAAGGATGGTTCCGGTCGGATTGGCAGGGCTGGCGATGATCAGCCCTTCGGGCGCAGGGTCCAGCGACGCAATTGCTGCGGTGGTGAGCTGGTAGCCCTGCGCTTCGCCGCAATCCAGCTCCACCGGCTCCATGAACAGCGCGCTCAGCGTGTTGCGATAGGCGACATAGCCGGGCCGCGCCATGGCGACCCGCGCGCCGGGCCGGAACAGGGTGGACAGGGCCAGCACAAGGGCAGGAGATGCCCCGCAGGTCAGGATCACGCGCTCCGGCTCCACACTCACGCCATAGGTCGCGCGGTAATGCGCCGCGATGCGCGCCTTCAGGGCCTCGTTTTCCCAATAACCCATCGGGTCCGTGTCGAGCACGCGATGCGCCAGCGCGATCGCCGCTCCCGGCGCGCTGGTGGAAGGCTGGCCATATTCCATATGGATCACGGAGCGGCCCTGCCCGGCCAGCTCATGCGCCATTTTCCCGATGGCGACCGCCTGGAAGGGGGCGATATCCCTGGTCAGCTGGCCAGAGCCTGTTCGATGGCCGCGGTCAGTTCCGCATCATCGGGCGCCACATTGGGAGAAAAGCGGGCGGCAACCGAGCCATCGCGGTTGATCAGGAATTTCTCGAAGTTCCACAGCACTTCGGGGTCCGGATTGGGGGTCATGCCATGATCGGACAATAGCTTGCGCCATGCCGCCACATCGCCGCGTTTTTCGGGCGCGGCCTCGACAAGGGCGGCATAGAGCGGTTGCTTGTCCGGTCCTGCGACACTGTCCTTTTTGAACAGGGGAAAAGATGTGCTGTAAGTCAGCTGGCAGAATTCACGGATCTCGTCATCCGTGCCCGGTTCCTGCGCGCCGAAATCATTGGCGGGAAAGCCGAGCACTTCGAAGCCTTGTGCGCCATATTTTGACTGCAAGCCTTCCAGCCCTTCATATTGAGGGGTGAGGCCGCATTTGGAGGCGGTGTTGACCACCAGCAACACATTGCCGCGGTGAGCGCTCAGACTGTCAGGCGAGCCGTCGTTGCGGGTCAGCGCGATATCGGGAAGGGGAGAGGTCATGCCATGCGTCCTTTCGTCGGTTTGTGGTCCGCATCATGGTGCCATGAGGGGCGCTTGTCATCGGGCAATCGTCCATCCGGCGAGGGCTTTGCAGGCGCGGGCAAGTCAAGCGCCAGTTCGGCCTCTGAAAAGACGAACGGGCTGCGGATGGCACCCGGTCCTTCGGCCAGCGGGACCACCATGCCGCGCGCCTGAACCTGCGGGTCTGCGAAAACCTCGTCGAGACGGTTGATCGGGCCGAAAGGGACGCCAGCCTGCTCGCATGCCGCCATTAAAGAGGCCTTGTCGAAGCGGGCCGTTTCCCTGGCCAGCTCCGCCACCATCCTGTCCCGGTTTTCGAGTCTTCCGGCATTGGTGGCAAGGTCAGGATCCTGCGCCAGATCCTCGCGGCCCAGCAACAGGGCCAGCTTGCGGAACTGCTCGTTATTGCCCGGCGCAAGGATAAGGTGGCCGTCTGTGACCGGGAAGACCTGATAGGGAGCAACTTGCGCATGGGCATTGCCCATTCGGGGCGGGTTGCGGCCGGTCGCCATCTGATAGAGGCCCTGATTGGCCAGCGTCGCCACCGAACAGTCGAGCAGGGCCATGTCGATATGCTGCCCGCGCCCGGTGCGTTCCCGCATGGCAAGGGCTGCCTGGATCGCGATCACCGAATAGAGCCCGCACAGGAGATCGGAAATGGGCAGGCCCATCTTCATAGGCTCGCCATCGGGGCTGCCCGTCAGGCTCATGAAACCGCTCATGGCCTGTATCACGAAGTCGTAGCCGGGCCTGTGCGCATAAGGGCCGGTGTGGCCAAAGCCGGTGATGGAGCAATAGACCAGCCGCGGATTGTCGGCCGCAAGGCTCGCATGATCCAGCCCGAATTTTGCCAGCGTCCCGGTCCTGAAATTCTCGATCACGACATCGGCATCGCGGCATAATCGCCGCACATGGGCCAGATCATCCGGATGGTTGAAATCAGCGCAAACACTTGTCTTGCCGCGATTGCAGGCATGAAAATAGGCGGCGTCGCGGGGGGCGTTGTCGCGTTCTATCCATGGCGGGCCCCATTGCCTTGTGTCATCGCCTTGCGGGCTTTCGACCTTGATGACGTGGGCGCCAAGATCGGCCAGGGTCTGTCCTGCAAAGGGACCGGCCAGAATGCGGGCCAGTTCGACCACGCGCAGCCCGTCAAGCGGGTGGGCACTTGTCACCCCGGCTGGTTCCTCGTTCCTGTTGTTCATCATCGCCACCCGATAGCATTGATGCGGCCCGGACGAACAGGGCGTCTCTGCTCAGATGTGCTCCGGCAAGCCAGCCGACACATTGTGCAGCGCAACAAAAGAGAGTTCCACCCTTGTTCAAGGCGTATCAAATGGCTGGAAGGGCCAGAAGCACAGAGCTAAACTTATGATATAAAGTATAAATATCATATATTGCATTTCTCGCAACATATCATGATCTTTTCGCACTTGCAAAAAATCGGGTCAGGCCAGATATGGAACCTGCCTTTCAGGCATCCTCTCCCAAAACTTCCAAGGCCCGGACGGCAACGTCCGGGCCTTTTTTTGCCCGCTCAGCCATTGTGTGACGCAGCCGGCGACCCTTCTGTCCGCAGAGGTTTGAAATATCCCGGCTTTATGCCTAGCTTCGTCATGGGAAGCATCAGCCTTTCCATGCAATTCGGAGTTTTGAGCGGATATGGCAGATGCAAAGGCAGCGCCCGCTGGTGATATGGTCCGGCTGCAGGTCGCCCCGGCCAGACAGGAAGAGAGCGGGCAAGGTATAGCGCGCCTGCCGCGCAGTGCCTTTCAGTCTCTGGGCGTTGCGGAAGGCGACAGGGTCGAGATCATCGGCAAGCGTTCCACCGCCGCCCTTGCGGTCCATGCCTATCCCGAAGACGAAGCCCTCTCTGTCGTGCGCCTTGACGGTTTGCAGCGCGGCAATGCGCAGGTCGGCTCTGGCGAGCATGTCCAGATCAAAAAGGCGGAAAGCAGGCCTGCCACCCGCGTCGTTTTCGCACCCGCCCAGCGCGGCATGGTGTTGCAGGGGCCGACGCAGGCATTGAAGCGCAATTTCTTCGGCAAGCCGCTGGTCGCGGGCGATCTGGTGGCCACTGCGGGCCAGCAGCCGGTGACGGATATGCCAAACGAAGTGCGTCGCATGTTCAACGCACCAGCCTATGCGCTGACCCAGATCCGCCTTTCCGTCGTTTCGACCGCTCCCAAGGGCATCGTCCATATCGACGAGAACACCGAGGTGGAGCTGCGCGCCGAATTCGAGGAGGCACGCGATGGCCGCTCTGCCGTCAATTACGACGATGTGGGCGGCATGGGCGATACTATCACCCAGCTGCGCGAGATGGTGGAGCTGCCACTGCGCTATCCCGAATTGTTCACAAGGCTGGGCGTCGATCCTCCGCGCGGGGTTCTGCTGCATGGCCCGCCAGGAACGGGCAAGACCCGGCTGGCGCAGGCCGTGGCCAATGAAAGCGAGGCCGAGTTCTTCACCATCCATGGCCCCGAAATCATGGGTTCGGGCTATGGCGAGAGCGAGAAGCGGCTGCGCGAAGTGTTCGAACAGGCGACCCGCGCAGCCCCCTCCATCATCTTCATCGACGAGATCGATTCGATCGCGCCCAAGCGCAGCGCCGTGCATGGCGAGGCGGAAAAGCGGCTGGTCGCGCAATTGCTGACGCTGATGGACGGTCTGGAGGCGCGGACAAACCTTGTCGTCATCGCCGCCACCAACCGGCCCGATGCGATTGATGAGGCGCTGCGCCGCCCCGGCCGCTTCGACCGTGAAATCGTGGTGGGGGTGCCCGATGAATCGGGCCGTCGCGAGATTCTTGCCATCCATATGCGCGGCATGCCGCTGGGCGAAGGGGTGGAGCTTCAGGAACTGGCGCGCACCACCCATGGCTTTGTCGGCGCCGATATCGCCGCCCTTGCTCGCGAGGCGGCGATCGAGGCGGTGCGCCGGATCATGCCCAGGCTCGATCTTGAAGCCCGCACCATACCGCCAGAAGTGCTGGAGGAGCTGTCAGTCACGCGCGAGGATTTTGTCGCGGCGCTGAAACGCGTGCAGCCAAGCGCCATGCGCGAGGTGATGGTGCAGGTGCCCAAGGTCGGCTGGAGCGACATTGGCGGCCTGGGCGAAGCGCAGGAAAAGCTGCGCGAAGGCGTCGAGCTTCCCTTGCGCAACCCCGGCGCCTTTCGCCGGCTGGGCATCCGGCCGGCCAAGGGTTTTCTGCTCTATGGCCCGCCCGGCACCGGCAAGACCCTGCTCGCCAAGGCCGTTGCCAAGGAAGCGGAGGCCAATTTCATCTCGATGAAAAGCTCCGACCTGCTGTCAAAATGGTATGGCGAGAGCGAACAGCAGATCGCCCGCCTTTTTGCCAGGGCAAGACAGGTGGCGCCGGTGGTCGTGTTCATCGACGAGATCGATTCGCTGGTCCCGGCACGCGGCACGGGCGCAGGAGAGCCGCAGGTGACGGCCCGCGTGGTCAACACCATTCTCGCCGAGATGGACGGGCTGGAGGAACTGCAATCGGTCGTCGTGATCGGCGCCACCAACCGGCCCAATCTGGTCGATCCCGCGCTGCTCAGGCCGGGGCGCTTCGATGAGCTGGTCTATGTCGGCACGCCTGACGAAGCAGGGCGCGAACACATATTGAAGATCCATACCCGCGACATGCCTTTGGCGGGCGATGTCGATCTGGCCGATATCGCGTCAAAGACCGATCGCTTCACCGGTGCCGATCTGGAGGATGTCACCCGGCGCGCGGGCCTCAATGCGATCCGTCGCGCGGGCGAGAAGGTTGAGAATGTCTCGGCCGCGGATTTTGCCGAGGCGCTGGAAGACGCGCGCGCCACCGTCACCGCAGAAATGGAAGCAGAATATGCCAAGATGAAGGGCGAGCTGAAAAAACGCGCCGCCGAAGTCCGGCCGATCGGTTTTCTGCACGAGGGCATGGTGGAATCGACGCGGGAAAAGAAGCACGAGTGACCGGGGCGGGGCCGCGACGGGTCGCGGCCCTTGTCAATGCGCCGCGTCCCAGCTTGCGCCGTGGCCGATCTCGACGCCCAGCGGCACGTCGAGCGTGACCGATGGCCCAGCCGCTTCGCTCATCACCCTGCGGATGATGGCGCTGGCGGCTTCGACGTCGCCTGGCGGCAATTCGAACACCAGTTCGTCATGCACCTGCAGCAGCATCCGGACATGGCCCAGCCCGGCATCCTCCAGCGCGGGCA
>CAZWEY010000068.1:0-10823 GCA_964632055.1 uncultured Sphingomonadaceae bacterium | reverse complement strand
GCCTGATGATGCGCGAAGGGCTGCTCAAGGAAAACATCGACGGCGAGGCGCTGCTCTGGGCGCATAGCCGCCTGCTTGCGCGGCGCGAGGACCGCCGCATCCTGATGGTCATATCGGACGGCGCGCCGGTCGATGATTCGACGCTCTCGGTCAACAATGCCGGCTATCTGGAGCAGCATTTGAGAAAGGTGATCGACTGGATCGAGCGGCAATCGCCCGTCCAGCTGGTCGCCATCGGCATCGGCCATGATGTCACCCGCTATTACAGGCGCGCCGTGACGATCATGGATGTGGAACAACTGGGCGGCACGATCATAGAACAACTCGCCGGCCTGTTCGAAGTGGAGTGAGCATGAAGGTTTCAGACGCAGTTCTTTCCCGCCGGTCGATCCGGCAGTTTCTTGACAAGCCGGTGCCGCTAGATGTGCTGAAGCGGGTGATGGACAAGGCGCGCTGGGCCGCGTCGGGCTGCAATTTCCAGCCGTGGGAAGCGACCATCATGGCGGGCGAACCCTTGAAGGCGCTTCAGGCCAGGATGCTCGCCACCCCGCCGCAGGACCCGATCGAATATGACTGGAACGCGCCGAGCGCATCGCCGACGCACCTCGCCCGCGTGACGGAACTGGGCGCGACGATGTATGGCTCGCTCGGCATTTCGCGCGAGGACAAGGCAACGCGCGACGCTTTCATGGCCCGCAACATGACTTCCTTCGGCGCACCGGCGGTGCTCATGTGCTACATGCCGCGCCTGATGAAGGAGCCGCAATGGTCCGATGTCGGCATGTGGATGCAGACGGTGATGCTGCTCCTGCGCGAGGAAGGGCTGGACAGCTGCCCGCAGGAATATCTCTCGCTTCACTCGCGCCTCATCAAAGAGGAGCTGGGCATCGACGATGCAACGCACATCTTCTTCTGCGGCCTTGCCATCGGCTATCGCGACGAGGCGGCACCGGTGAACAATTTCGAGCGGGCAAGGGTGCCGCTGGAGGATCAGGTCGCCTTCGTCGGCTTCTGACAAGGGGGATGTCATGAACGTTTCCCAAGCGGTAGAGGCCCGCCGGTCGATCCGCGAATATCTTGACAGGCCTGTGCCTCAGCACGTGCTGGAGCGCGTGCTCGACAAGGCGCGCATGGCCCCGTCTGGCTACAACTTCCAGCCGTGGGAGACGGTGGTCGTCTCGGGCGAGCCGCTGCGCGAACTCACTGCCCTCATCAAGGCCGCAAAGCCTCAGGAACCGGAGGAATACCAGCTTACCCCGCCCGCTACGCCCGACCATTATTTCCAGCGGCGCGAGGCGATCATGGCGGAGCGCATGGGGTCCATCGGCATCGCGCGGGAGGACAAGGAGGGGCGCGCCCGGCTGATGGCCCGCAACCTTGATTTCTTCGGCGCGCCGACCTCGATGTTCGTCTTCATCCGCCGCGAGCTGGGGCAGGCGCAATGGGCGGATCTCGGCATCTGGCTGCAGACGGTGATGCTGCTGCTGGTCGAGGAGGGGCTGGGCACCTGCCCGCAGGAATCGATGTATGCCTATGCCCGCCTCATCAAGCAGTTCACCGGCATCAGCGACGAAACGCATATATTGTGGACCGGCCTCGCCATCGGCTGGCCGGATATGAGCAAGCCGCTGAACAACTATCCGCGCCCAAGAGTGGCGCTGGAGGAGCAGGTGCGGTTTTTGGGGTGAGGCCAGAGCAAAGACTGGGCTTGACCTGCGCTGGCCTGCGCGCAATGCCGCGGGCATGAGCAACGCCCCCCTTACCCTGTTCAATTCCCTCACCCGCAAGCCGGAGGCGTTCGAGCCTGTTCATCCGGGGGAGGCGCGGGTCTATTCCTGCGGGCCGACGGTCTATAATTATCCCCATATCGGCAATATGCGCGCTTATGTCTTTGCCGATATTCTGGGCCGCACGCTGAGCTTCAAGGGCTACAAGCTCACCCATGTCATCAACATCACCGATGTCGGCCACCTGTCGGACGATGCCGATGCGGGCGAGGACAAGATGGAGAAGATGGCAGCGCAAAAAGCGCAGTCGATCTGGGATATCGCCGAGCATTACAAGCAGGCCTATTGGGCCGACGTGCGCGCGCTTAATATCCGCCAGCCGGCGCAATGGACCGTGGCGACCGACTATGTTCCGCAGATGATCGAATTTGCGAAGGGCATTGCGGAGAAGCATTGCTACGAGCTGCCGTCCGGCCTCTATTTCGACACCTCGACCGTTGCCGATTATGGCCGCCTTGCCCGCGCCCGCACGGATGAAGGGGAGGGCCGGATCGAGCAGGTCGAGGGCAAGCGCCACGCCGCCGATTTCGCCATCTGGCGCAAGACTCCGCCGGGAGAGAAACGGCAGATGGAATGGGACAGCCCATGGGGCCGCGGCGCGCCGGGCTGGCATCTGGAATGTTCCGTCATGTCAGGCGAAGTGCTGGGTTTCCCCTTCGACATCCACACCGGCGGCATCGACCATCGCGAGATTCACCACCCCAACGAGATTGCCCAGAATCAGGCGCATTGCTGCACGAATGGCCTCGATACGGCGGAAAATTCGGGCGCCCGTATCTGGATGCACAACAATTTCCTGGTCGAACGTTCTGGAAAGATGAGCAAGTCGTCGGGCGAGTTCCTCCGGCTGCAATTGCTGAAAGACAAGGGATACCACCCGCTCGCTTACCGGCTGATGTGCCTGCAGGCGCATTACAGGAGCGAACTGGAGTTCAGCTGGGAAGGGCTGGGCGCGGCGCTGACGCGGCTGAAGCGGCAGTTATGGTATATTGAGATGTGGCGTCAGCGTAGTCAGGGAATTGAAATTTCATCCCCCGAAGATCGGTATGAAGGACTCGATAAAAGGCAGGCTGATCTGCTTGCGGAGTTTGAGGAAGCGATAGCTGATGACCTGAATACCCCCCGTGCTCTTGTTGCGTTCGAGCAAGCGATAGGCATGAAGGGTAAAGGTGCGACCTGGGCAGCAACGGCCTTGCGCTTGGGTTATGTTATGGATGAGGTTTTGGGTTTGAATATGGCACATCTCACCCGCGCCGATCTCCGCATCCGCCCCAAATCCGCCACCATCACCGACGCAGAAATCGAGGTCGCGCTGGCCCGCCGCAAGGAAGCCCGCGCCGACAAGGATTTTGCCACTTCCGACGCGATCCGCGATGAACTGGCGGCGAGCGGTGTCGAGGTGATGGACGGCGACCCGCTTGGCTGGGAATGGAAGCTTTGACCATTGCCGTCCTTCCGATGGCCGCAAAGGCCATTGTCGAAGGGCGCATGCCGGACTGGATCGAGCCGCTCTATTTCTCGAGCCCTGAGGAGTTGCTCGCCCTTGCGCCGCGCGCCGAGATCGGCTGGTTCGACAACACCTATGTCCCCTCCATGACCGAAGCGGCGCGATTGGGGGAAAAATTGCGCTGGATCGTGACGGCAGGCGCCGGGGTCGATTTCTTCCCGCTCGACCTGCTGATGCAGCGCGGTGTGGTGATCACCAAGGGGACCGGCGTCAACGCCGCGCCGATTGCGGAATATCTGGTGATGGGGATGCTCGCCATCGCCAAGGGCTATGCGCAAGTGGTGCGCGCGCAGGACCGGCACGAATGGCTGTGGAACTCGCCGGGGACGCACCAGCTTGCCGGCAGCCGCGCGCTGATCGTGGGTTTTGGCGCCATCGGACGGGAACTGGCGTCCCGCCTGCGCGCGTTCGGTGTGGACGTGACGGGGGTGACCCGATCGGGAGCGGAGGGCACCTTGCGCCCGGATCAGTGGCGAGGGCGGCTTTCCGGCTTCGACTGGGTGGTGCTGGCCGCGCCTTCCACCGGGGAAACGCGGCACATGATCGGGGCGGCGGAACTGGCGGCGATGAAGCCCGACGCCGTGCTGGTCAATGTCGCGCGCGGCACGCTGGTCGATCAGGAGGCGCTGGTCGAAGCCTTGCAGGCAAAGCGGATTGCTGCAGCACTGCTTGACGTGACGGACCCGGAGCCTTTGGCGCAGGATCACCCGCTATGGAGCCTCGATAACGCGCATATCACTATGCATTTGTCCGGTCGCGCGCAGGAGACGATGTTCAGGGACGTTGCCGAACGCTTCCTTGCCAATTGCGATCGGTTCAAGCGCGGAGAGGCGCCCCAGCCGGCCTATGATCCGGCAAAGGGCTATTGATGATCAGCCTGCCAGTGCAGCAGCGAGCCTTGCCCTGATCTGTTTCAGTCGGGCGATGGCTTCTGCCGGGACAGCCGAGGCAATCGGGGCTGGCACAGGCGCACTGGGCCGGGTTGCGGGCGCTGTTTGCACCAGTGTTTCCGGATCTGCCCCGCCTTTTTCCAGAGCCAGCCGCGCCCCGCGCAAGGTCAGCCCTTCGCGGTTTACCATCCGGTCTATGGTCGCGACCAGTGCCACATCTTCTGGACGATACAGCCGCCTGCCGCCGCTGCGCTTGAGCGGGTTGAGCATGGGAAAATGCTGCTCCCAGTAGCGCAGGACATGCTGGCGGATATCGAGCGCCTTGCTTACCTCGCCGATTGTGCGCAGGGCGTCCGGGTCCTTGCCATCATCGAAAAGGGGCGCGGACATGCTCATCCGCCTAGTCGCCCTTGACGATGCGATCCTTGAGGATCTGGCTGGCGCGGAATGTCATGACGCGGCGCGGCGTGATCGGCACTTCGACGCCGGTCTTGGGATTGCGGCCGATGCGTTCGCGTTTGTCGCGCAGCAGGAATGTGCCGAAACCGGAGATCTTGACGTTTTCGCCACGTTCCAGCGCCTGTGTCATGTTGCGCAATATGCACTCGATCATTTCGAGCGATTCAGAACGCGAAAAGCCCAACTTGCGGTTGACGGTTTCCGCCAGATCAGCGCGCGTCAAAGTCCCAACCGATCGCATCATGCGAAGTCCCCTTGTTTGTTTTTTGCGATACCCTTACGCGGCACGATATGCATTTTTCGTAAGTTTTCAATGCCTGACAGGTTTAACCCTGTTTATACCATCGGGAAGCATCGCAGGCGGTCGATTCTGCCTTTTGCGGTCAGACCCGGAGCAGGCTGGCACCCCAGGTGAAGCCTCCGCCCATGCCTTCGAGCATGACGAGATCGCCCTGTTTGATTCGCCCGTCACGCACCGCAACATCGAAGGCCAGCGGCACGGATGCGGCCGAAGTGTTGGCGTGCTTGTCCACGGTGACCACCATCTTTTCGGGCGGCAGGCCAAGCTTGCGAGCAGTGGCGTCGAGTATGCGGGCATTGGCCTGATGCGGCACAACCCAGTCGAGGTCAGAGGGCGCAAAGCTGGTTGCCGCCAGCACTTCTTCAAGCACTTCGGCCAGGTTCACGACGGCATGGCGGAACACCTCGCGGCCTTTCATGCGCACCTTGCCGACCGTTTGCGTGGTGGAGGGGCCGCCGTCTGTGTAAAGCAGGTCGCAATGCGCCCCATCGGCATGAAGGCGCGCGGCGATGATGCCGGACGCATCCGGATCGTCGCTCTCGACCGCTTCCAGCACCATGGCGCCCGCGCCGTCGCCGAACAGCACGCAGGTCGTCCGGTCTTCCCAGTCGAGAATGCGGCTGAAGGTTTCCGCGCCGATCACCAGCGCTCTTTTTGCCTGTCCGCTCCGCAGCATCGAATCGGCAACGCCCAGCGCATAGAGAAAGCCGGTGCAGACCGCGGACAGATCGAAGGCCATGCATCCATTGGCTCCGATCGCCGACTGAACCTTGGTCGCGGTGGCTGGAAAAGTATGGTCGGGCGTGGCGGTCGCGAGCACGATGAGATCGATCGAGCTGCCGGCAAAGCCAGCTGCTTCAAGCGCCCTTTGCGCGGCAAGGGTGGCCAGGCTCGACGTGGTTTCGTCATCGCCTGCAATATAGCGCTGGCGAATGCCGGTGCGCTCCACGATCCATTCGTCGCTGGTGTCGACCATGGCCGCCATTTCGGCGTTGCTGACGCAGCGTGCGGGCAGGGCGGAGCCTGTCCCGCGAAGAACGGAACGGATCATGCGGCGGTTCCCTTGTCGCTCATCCCGTTGCGGCTGCGCAGGTTTTCCGCGCCCAGTTCGGCAAGGTCGGCAGCGATTCGATGGGTCAGGTCATCCTCCAGCAGCCTTGCGGTGACGGCCACGGCATTGGCCACGCCCTTGGCGCTTGCGCTGCCGTGGCTTTTCACGACCACGCCATTGAGGCCGAGAAAGACTGCGCCATTGTGGTTGTTGGGATCGAGATGATGCTTGAGCAGCTCTGTCGCAGGGCGCGAGATGAGGAAGCCGAATTTGGAGCGCAGCGAGCTTTGGAAGCTGCGCTTCAGGAGATCGCCGACGAAGCGGGCGGCCCCTTCGATCGCTTTCAGGGCGATATTGCCGGAAAAGCCGTCCGTGACAACGACATCGACATCGCCCCGGTTGATCTTGTCGGCCTCGACGAATCCGTCGAACTGGAGGGCAAGGCCGGTTGCCGCGCGCAGCTGGGCGGAAGCATCCTGCAGGATATCGGTGCCCTTGGTATCTTCGGTGCCGATATTGAGCAGGCGCACGCGCGGTGCTTCGCGGCCGGTCACGATTCGCGCATAGGCCGCCCCCATGATGGCGAATTGCACGAGGTTGCGAGCGTCGCATTCGGTATTGGCGCCCAGGTCGAGCATGACCACGTCATTATCGCCCAAAGTGGGCATCAGTGCGGCAAGGGCAGGGCGGTCGATCCCCGGCATGGTGCGCAGCGCAAGCTTGCTCATCGCCATCAACGCGCCGGTATTGCCGCCGCTGACGGCGGCACCCGCATCGCCTTGTTTCACAGCATTGATAGCAAGGCCCATCGATGTGGTCTTGGCGCGGCGCAGGGCTGCGGTTGGTTTTTCGTCGCCCGCCACGACATCGTCGCAATGCAGGATTTCGGACGCGCCGCGCATGTTGGGGTGATTGTTGAGAGCGGATTTGATCCGCGCTTCGTCGCCCACAAGCAGGAATTTGAAGCGGTCGTGGCGGCGGCGGGCGAGTGCCGCGCCTTCGACCATGACGCGCACGCCTTCATCACCGCCCATCGCATCGACGGCGATACGCGGCAGGCTCATTGCGTCATTCCCCGATCAGGTCGGCTCAGGCGCCGACGGCGACGATCTCGCGCCCGTTATAATGGCCGCAGGCGTTGCACAGATTGTGCGGGCGCTTCAGCTCGCCGCAGTTCGGGCATTCGTGGAATGCCTCGACCTTCAGCGCGTCATGGCTGCGGCGCATGCCCCGGCGGGAGGGTGTGGTTTTTCTCTTGGGGACAGCCATCTCGGCACCTGTTCCTGCAAAATGCGATCAAAAGCGATAAGCGCCAGGGCCAGGCCGAGGCGTTGCGAAGGCGCGCCTATAACCATTTCTGGGAAAGGTGCAAGCCTCAGCCGGGTCCGGACAGGTTGGCTTGCGCATAACGCACCGCGTGATCGCCGACAAAGGGGTTGGAGCGGCGCTCCTCGCCGAAAGTGCTGACCGGGCCATGGCCGGGGATGAAGGTGACATCATCGCCCAGCGGCCATAGCTTGCCCGTGATCGATGCGATCAGGTCTGCATGATTGCCACGCGGAAAATCGGTGCGTCCGATCGAGCCCTGGAACAGCACATCGCCGACAATGGCAAACTGCGATGGCGCATGGAAGAACACGACATGGCCAGGCGTGTGGCCGGGGCAATGCACCACCTCCAGTTCCAGCTCGCCAACCTGCACCGTGTCGCCGTCGGCCAGCCAGCGGTCGGGCAGGAAATTTTCGCTCGGTATGCCAAAACGCGCGCCGCTTTCCTCCAGCTGATCGAGCCAGAAGCGGTCTTCCTCATGCGGGCCTTCGACGGGCAGGCCAAGTTCTTTCGCCAACACGCCGGTGGCCCCGCAATGATCCATGTGGCCATGGGTAACGAGCAGCTTTTCGAGGCTCACGCCCGCCTTTTCTACCGCCAGTTTCAGCCGGTCGAGATCGCCGCCCGCATCGACCAGAGCGCCGCGCATGGTTTTTGTGCACCAGATCAGAGAGCAGTTCTGCTCGAACGGGGTGACGGGAATGATGGCGGCGCGCATCGGCGGCTGGGAGGTGTCGGACATCATCGCGATGTGGCGGAGGGGAGGGCAAATTGCAATGTCACAGCCGCCCGCCCTTCCACACGACGCGCCCGATCACATCGACCTCGTCCAGCGATACGTCGAGCGGAGGATAATGGGGGTTTTCGCTAATCAGCGTGATTCGACCGGGCTGGCCCTGCTGGATTCGCTTGACCAGACGAACATCGCCCATGCGCACTACATGCACGCCTTCGCGCATCGGGCGGGGGGTGCGGTCGACCAGGATTTCGTCGCCATCGCGCAGCAAGGGCTCCATGCTGTCGCCGGAAACGGAGAGGGCTGCCAGCATGTCAGCCTGCAGCCCTTGCTCGCGCAGCCAGCGCGCCGAGAAGCGGTATGCGTCGAAAGCCTGTTCGAGAGCGCCGGTTGCGCCAGGGCCTGCCGAAGCCTCTAATGGCAGGCGCGGGATATCGGCCCATTCTCCGCGCCGAGAAGAGGGCGAGGGCGCAGGCGCAGAGCCGCCCAGCTCGCTTTGCGCCACGCCGAGGAAACGCGCCAGAGTCGCGCGGTCCTGCTCGTCCAGCTTGCGCGGGCTGCCCTTGCGGATGAATTGCTGGAGATAGGACGGGTTGCGCCCGAGCAGTTCGGAAAGCGCGGCAAGGCTGACCCCGCGCGCCTCGGCAAGAGCGAGAAGCCTCTGGCGCGGGTCCGAATCGCCGCTGAATGAAGCATTTTTCATTTTTGCATCCTACACGTAGGAAATTTCCTAGACAAGTAGGATTTCATAGGGGAGATTTATGCATCGCTCGATTCGCCGGGAGAAACAGGTGCTTATCCGCAAGATCGAAAAATTCCTCAGGGAAACAGGGATGCCCGCCACCAAATTCGGCAGGCTGGCCACGCATGATCCGCGCTTTGTCCTCGATCTGAGGATGGGGCGCACCCCGCGTTCCGCAACGGAAAAACGGGTAGAACATTTCATGAACATATTTCAGGAGAATGCGCATGCTGATTGAACCGGCCAGAACTTTCCGCGCTCCCTTGCGCCAGCGGCGCGGCCCTGCAGAGAGGATGCGTGCGGCGCTGTCTGACCTTGCACAAGGCCAGGCGGAGATCGTGTCGCATAGCCAGCAGGCCTGGGCCAGCATCACCTTTTCCGGTGCGCGCCACAGGGTGGAGCTGGCGTTTGAAGGCGAAGAAGCGGTGGCGGCTGGCGAGCGATTTCTCGATCAATTGCCGGATCATGAGTTTGCCGTTCCCGGCCATCTTGTGGCTGATGCTGCTGTGGTTTGTGTCGATCACCGGCTGATGCCATGCCCGCGCATGGGCGTAATCGTCGAATTGCTGATTCTGGAGGATGGTTAGCCGAATTCCGGCCCTAGATCAGGGTCGAGATCGCGGGGGCGCACCAGGTGAACAAGCCGGCCACATCCCGGCCCAAGCTCGCGCCAGCTCTCGATGGCGAGTTCGAGCACGGCAAAGGCGCCGGTGGGGTATTTATCCTTCACGATGTCCAGCAGAAGGTTACCCGCTTCATGCCCGGCCAGGTCGAGCAATAGCATCTCCAGCCCGGGGCTGTGCGCACAGAGCATGACGTCGGACATCCGGTCATCGACTTCTTTCAGGATTTCGCTCAGCGCCGCCGAACTGCCCAGATAGGCGCGTTCATCCCATTCGACGCGGGGGCTGCTTCCTGCCGCTTGCGCCGCCGCCTCGATGGTGTGGCGGATGCGCGTGGCCGGGCTGGCGATGATGGCTTGCCAGCGGATTGCGTGATCGCGGATGTGGCGGCCCATCAATGCGGCACCCTTGCGGCCCCGGTCATTCAGGCCCCGGTCGAAATCGCGCAAGGCTTCATCCGTCCAGTCGGATTTGGCGTGGCGGAGCAGTCCGAGCCGTTTCACGTTGAGTTTTCATCCTCTTGCCGCAGAGCTGGCGTGTCTTCGGCTTCTTTCAAAGCATCATGGCCGAGCCGTTGTAAAGCCTCCTCCAGCGTCAATCTTATGACAGGCGTGCCCTCGGGAAAGGCGCCGAGCAGGCGGCTGGGGAAGGCTGGCGAGAGCACGATGAAATGGCCCTTGTCGTCCTTGCTCCTGATCAGCCGGCCGAACGCCTGGGCCAACCGGGCGCGGATGATGCGATCGTCATAGGCAGAGCCGCCCAGGCTTGCGCGCCGGGCACGATGCAGGATGCCGGGCCTGGGCCAGGGCACTTGCTCCATCACCACGCAGCGCAGCGATTGCCCGGGAACATCCACCCCGTCGCGCAAAGCATCCGTGCCCAGCAGCGAGGAGCGCGGATCGTCGCGGAAGATGTCGACCAGGGTGCCGGTGTCGATCGGGTCGACATGCTGGGCAAACAGCGGCAGGCCGGAGCGCGCCAGCCGGTCAGCGATGCGGCCATGCACCGCGCGCAAGCGGCGGATCGCGGTGAACAGGCCCAGAACTCCGCCGCCGCTCGCTTCGATGATGCGGGCAAAGGAGCCGGCAAGGGCCGGAATATCGCCCTTTTTCACATCGGTAACGATCAGCACCTCGGCGTTGCTGGCATAATCGAAAGGGCTTTGGGCAAGTGAAAGATGCGGCTGGATATTCAGCCATGGCGCCCCGCTGCGGGCTATGGCGCTGGTCCAGTCCGGCCCGCCATGCCCGGTCCGGTCGGTCAGTGTGGCCGATGTCAGCATCACCCCATGGGCCGGTTGCAGCACGGTATGAGCAAAGGGTTTCATGGGATCGAGATGATGCCGGTGGATGCCGACATCGAATTGATCAATGAGGAGATGCGCCCCCAGATCGCCCA
>CAZWEY010000067.1:0-10839 GCA_964632055.1 uncultured Sphingomonadaceae bacterium | reverse complement strand
GGCCTGATCGCGCTGGCCTGCTGGCGGATATTGCAGCGTCCCGATCTCGATGTCGAGATCGACCTTTTCGCCCTTGGCCTCACCCATGGCCTGATCGCGCTGGCCTGCTGGCGGATATTGCAGCGTCCCGATCTCGATGTCGCTGGCGATGTGCTGCCCCCGCACGCCGGGCGCGAACGACCTGCAGCGCGCAAACTGCGCGACAAACGGAGCCGCAGGCGTGATTGAAATCGCGCTTCTCGGCTTTTTCGGCCTGCTGCTCGTCATGGGGCTGCGCCACCCGTTCATCTGGGTGCTGGCCTATCTTTATGTCGATATCCTCTCTCCGGCCAAGATCGGCTGGATGATCCTGCCCTCCATTCCCTTTTCGCTGATTGCCTTTGCCGCGGTGTTTGGCGGATGGCTGCTGATCGATGACAAGACCGGATCGCGCTTTGGCCTGCGCCAATGGCTCATCGTCCTGCTGCTTGCCTATTGTGCAATGACCACCTTCACCGCCCAGTTCCCCGAAGCCGCGGCCCTCAAATGGGCATGGGTGTGGAAGGCGCTGATATTCGCTGCCTTCATGCCGCTCACTCTTACCACCCGCCTGCGGATCGAGGCCGCGACGCTGGTGATGGTGCTGTCGGTTGGCGCCATCGTCATCGACGGGGGCATGAAAACGGCCTTTGGCGGCGCAGGCTATGGCACGCTGACCTTTTTCGTGCGCGAGAATAGCGGGATCTACGAAGGCTCGATCATTTCCGCTGTGGCCATGTCGATCATCCCCCTGGCGCTCTGGCTGGCCCGCCACGGCACGATCTTCCCGCCGGACTGGCGGGTGCGCCTGTTCGTGGCCGCGCTGATCTTTGCCTGCCTGTTGATCCCCATCGGGACCGAGGCGCGCACCGGGTTGCTTTGCGCCGGTGTGATCGGCGCTCTCTTGATGCGAAGCGTGAAGCACCGCTTTGCCTATGCCGCGCTGGCCGGAGTGGCCTTGCTGGTCGCGGTTCCGTTCCTGCCGGCAAGCTTTGCCGAGCGGATGAGCACGATTGGCGATCACAAGGGGGACCAGTCGGCCTCGACCCGTCTGGCGGTGTGGAGCTGGACGCTCGATTATGTGAAACAGCATCCGTTGGGCGGCGGATTCAACGCCTATATCGCCAATGAGGTGAGCTATGATCTCGTCACCACCGAGCAGGTAGGCAACGCCGTGGTGACGGAAAACCAGCGTATCACCGAGAAATCGCGAGCCTATCATTCGAGCTATTTCGAGATGCTGGGTGAGCAGGGCTATATCGGCTTTGGCCTGTGGATATGGTTGCAGCTTCTGGGCCTGTGGCAGATGGAGCGGCTGCGGCGGCACTGGATCGGGCGGAGCGAGCCGGATTGCCAGTGGCAGGCGCCATTGGCCACCGCCCTGCAGCTGGGGCAGGTTTCCTATCTGGTCGGCTCGCTTTTCGTCGGCATTGCCTTCCAGCCCTTCATCTTCATGCTGATCGGCCTGCAATGCGCTTTGTGGAGCTATTTGCGCCGCGAGGAGCGGCTACGGCAACAGGGCCGTCCGGTCCCATCCTTCATGCAGTCACGCGCGGCCCGCTCTCCCTTGCCTTGACGCGTGCGCTGAGGCACCTCTGGCGCGAAAGGGCAGGAAATGGGACGCAAGATCAGCCGCGAGGAGCTGGCCGCGATGGCCGGCCAGATCATTGGCGTGTCGGATTGGGAGCTGATCGATCAGGAGAGGATCGACCGCTTTGCCGACCTCGTCGACGATCATCTTTTCATCCATGTCGATCCGGTGCGTGCTGCACAGACTCCGTTTGGCGGAACTATTGCCCATGGGTTCCTGACGCTTGCCCTGATGACCCGTTTCATGGCCAGCGCCGACCTGCCGGAGCCGGAAGGGATGCTCTACAATCTCAACTACGGAACCGACCGCCTGCGTTTCCTGTCGCCGGTTCGCGCTGGAGGCAGGGTGCGAGGGGTATTCCGCGAGCTGTCTTTCGCTGAAAAACGGCCATCGGAATGGCTGGAAAAGCGCGAGATGACAGTGGAGATCGAAGGGAGTTCAACCCCTGCGCTGATCTGCGAATGGATGACGCTCTGCCGGTTCTGATGAATCAGGCCACCGCTTGCAAATGCGGCCTGCCATGTTCAGCGATCCATTTTTCCACCACAGGAGCAATGCGGCTGCGCCATTTGCTGCCGTTGAAAATGCCGTAATGGCCGACCTCGCGAGCGAGATGGTAGTGCTTCAGCCGGTCGGGCAGGGCAGGTGTGATTTCGAGCGCGGCCCTTGTCTGGCCCACGCCTGAAATATCGTCCCGCTCTCCCTCGATGCACAAAATGGCGGTATCGGTGATGGCCGACAGATCCACCGGCGCGCCGCGGTGCATCAGCTCGCCCTTGGGCAGAGAATGCTTCTGAAACACATGCTCGACCGTCTGGAGATAGAATTCGGCGGTCATGTCGCAGACCGCGCGATATTCCTCGTAGAATTTCTTGGTCGCATCCGCGCTTTCGCCATCGCCCGTCACCAGATGCTTGAACATGGCGTAATGGCTCATGATGTGGTTGCCCAGATTCATGCTCATGAAGCTCGCCAGTTGCAGGAAGCCGGGATAGACCCTGCGCCCCGCGCCCGGATGTATGAAGGGGACGGTAGCAATGACGCTGTTTCTGAACCAGCTCAGCGGACGTTTCTTGGCCATTTCGTTGACGACTGTGGGCGAACAGCGCGTATCGATCGGCCCGCCCATCATCGTCAGGGTTGCTGGCCGGCAGGGATGCTTTGCCGCACCCATGACCGCTGTGGCTGCGAGCGAAGGCACCGAAGGCTGGCACACGGCGAGAAGATGGGCGCCGGGGCCGATATGTTCGAGAAAGCCGACGATATAGTCGATGTAATCGTCCAGATCGAAACGGCCGGCCGACAGAGGGACCATCCTGGCATCGGCCCAGTCGGTGATGAAAACTTCTGCCCGCTCCATCAATCGCTCGACAGTGCCGCGCAGCAGAGTTGCGTAATGGCCGCTCATCGGGGCGACGATCAGGATACGGGGGGGATTCTTGCCCAGCCCTTCATGGCGGAAACGCAGCAGATTGCCGAAAGGCCTGGTCAGCACGACCATTTCCTCGACGCGATGATGCTGGCCGTCCAGTTCGATCGTTTCGATGCCGAAGGCGGGTTTGCCACGCGGCGCAGAGGCATGAGCAAAGACATCGAGCGCCGACGCCACAGCAGGGGCCGCTCCGAGATGGCGCATCGGATTGCGCGGATTGGCCCAAAGCTCCGCACCAATGGATGCCCAGGCGCTTGCCCCCTCGAGCATCCTGCGCTGGACTTCATAGGCATGATACAGCATCGGCTGTGCTCCACATCCTTGTGACAGGCCCCCAGAGCCATATCGAGGTGGCAGTGTGGCGGCATTTTACTCATGTTGCAATGCAGCAATGTCGATTTTGTGAAGGAAAACCTGCGTAATCGCCTGCAAGGTGGCACGCGCTGTTGCGCATCTGGCTGCGAATCCCTAACTCGCGCCCTGCATGGATGCCGCTGCTTCTTCTTCTGCTCGTTCGCGCCGCGGCCTGTTTGCTCGCCGCAAGGCCCAGCCTGTTGCCGGGGCCGAGCCTGCCCGCAGCCTGAGGCCGCTGGGCATGATCTGGCGCACGGCGCGGCTTTATCCCGGCAAGCTGGCCCTGGCTTTTCTGGCGCTCTGTATCACCGCGGCGGCAACGCTGGCTATTCCCTCAGGTTTCCGCCTGATCATCGATCGCGGCTTTGCTGCAGGCGGCGATGCGCAGGATATCGGGCGCTGGTTCCGCTATCTTCTCGGCATTGTCGCGGTTCTCTCGCTGGGCACGGCGGCGCGCTTTTATTTCGTGTCCTGGCTGGGCGAGAGGGTGGTGGCCGATATCCGTTTCAAGGTGCATCGCAATCTGTTGCGCATGGCGCCCGGATTTTTCGAGGAAAACAGCCCCAGCGAGATCGCTTCGCGGCTGACCGCCGATACCACGCTGGTCGAACAGGTGGTGGGAACGACGGTTTCGGTCGCTCTGCGCAATATTATCCTGGCCATCGGCGGCACGGCCTATCTGTTCCTGCTGGCCCCGCGCCTCGCCAGCGGGTTGCTGATCATGATCCCGTTGGTTGTGGTTCCGCTGCGCCTGTTCGGGCGGCGGCTGCGCAATGTTTCACGCTCCAGCCAGGACCGGGTGGCTGATATCGGCACGATGGTGTCCGAAGTGCTGGGCGCGATGAAGGTGGTGCAGGCCTTCAATCAGGAGAGCCGGGAGAGCGAACGTTTCATGGATGCTGTCGAGCGGACCTTCGCAACCGCTCGCCGCCGTATCGTCATCCGCGCCGTGATGACGGCGATCATCATCTTCGTCGTGTTCGGGGCAATCACGCTTCTGATGTGGCAAGGTGCTGTGGGCGTAGCCGAGGGGCGCATCACCGGGGGCACCATAGCTGCTTTCGTTCTGACCGGCGGGCTGGTCGCAGGCGCGTTTGGCGCGCTGGTCGAGGTTGCGGGCGATCTGTTGCGCGGAGCAGGTGCGGCCAGCAGGCTGAGCGAGCTGATGGATGCTGCTCCGGCTATCGCCCCGCCCGAACGCCCTCAGGCGCTCCCCGTTCCGGCGCGCGGCAGCCTTGCCTTTCAGAATGTGAGCTTCCGCTATCCGACCAGGCCCGACACGCTGGCTCTGAGCGATTTCAACCTGGTGGTCGAACCGGGCGAGACGGTGGCGATCGTGGGGCCTTCGGGGGCCGGCAAATCGACCATATTCCAGCTGGCGGAACGGTTCTACGATCCGCAAGCAGGGAGCGTCCGGCTCGATGGCGTTCCGCTTGTCAGCGCCGACCCGGCCGAGATCCGCCAGCGCATCGCGCTTGTGCCGCAGGAAGGCATCCTGTTTGCCGCCAGTGCGCGCGACAATCTGCGCTATGGCAATTGGGATGCGAGCGAAGAGGACATTCGCGAGGCGATCCGCGCCGCCAATGCCGAAGATTTCCTCGACGCCCTGCCCGATGGGCTGGACACCTTCCTTGGCGAAGGCGGTGCGAGGCTGTCGGGCGGGCAGCGGCAACGCGTCGCCATTGCCCGCGCATTGTTGCGCGATGCGCCGATCCTGCTGCTCGACGAGGCGACGAGCGCGCTTGACGCCGAAAGCGAGCGGCTGGTGCAGCAGGCGCTCGACCGGCTGATGGAAAGCCGCACCACGCTGGTCATTGCGCATCGGCTGGCCACCGTGCGCGCGGCGGACCGGATCGTGGTGATGGATGAAGGGCGCATCGTCGAGCAGGGAACCCATGCGGACCTGGCCGATGCTGGCGGGATCTATGCGCGGCTGGCCGCCTTGCAGTTCCAGCCTGTTGCCCGCGAGGAGCTGTGATTCCAGACGCTTAAACGCCCGTTCATCATGACAGGGGAATATCGCGACCATGAACCGGATTTTGCTCAGCCTTGCCGCCTGTTCTGCCCTGGCGATCAGTCCGGTTGCCCGCGCACATGATGAGCCCGCGCCAGCCGCCACCCCCGCCCCGCAGATGAGCTTTGGCGCATGGGGCATCGACACCACCCAGATCGATCCGGCGGTGCGCCCCGGCGACGATTTCTTCGCCATGGTCAATGGCCAATGGGTGGCGGCGACGCCAATCCCGCCTGAACGCAGCAGCTATGGTGCCTTTGCCATGCTGGATGAAAATGCGCAGGCCGATGTGCGCCATCTTGTGGAAGAGCTGGTGAGCGCCAATCCCGCCTCTGGCACGGCCGAACGGCGGATTGTTGATTCCTACCAGTCCTATCTCGACACCGCCGCAATCGATGCCGCCGGCCTTGCCCCGGCGCGCCCCTGGCTCGACCGCATCTTTGCCGCGCGCAACCTGAGCGATATCGCCACCCTGTTCGGAGCGCCCGGTATGCCTGCGCCATTCGGCGCCTTCGTGATGGTCGACGAGGAACAGCCCGACCGCTACACCGTGGGCGTCTATGGTGACGGGCTGGGCCTGCCCGACCGGGACTATTATCTGAAAACCGATGCCAAATCGCGCGAGATCCAGCAAAAATATCGCGATTACCTTGCCTTTCTGCTTGGCCAAGCCGGTTATCAGGACCCGGCCAATGCGGCGCTTGCGGTCTATGATCTGGAGCATCGGCTGGCGCAGGCCGGCTGGGACAGGGCGCTCTCGCGCAACCGCGATCTGACTTACAGCACGCTCGACCGCGATGCATTGCTGGGGCTGGGTGCCTTCCCGCTCGATGCGATGTTGGCCAGTTCGGGGCTGGGCAAGGTGGAGCGTTTCGTCGTCTGGCAATTGCCGCCCGACGAGGCGAAGCAGCAGGCGCTGGGGTTGAGCGCGCAGGATATGGCAAAGCTTGGCGGAGGCTTGCCCGCCATGCTCGCTTTGCTGGAAAAAACCCCGCTCGCCACGACACAGGCGTGGATGGCGGCGCATTTCCTGTCGGGCAATGCCGATGTGCTGCCCACCGCCATCGACCGGGCGCATTTCGCCTTCTACGGCCAAATGCTCAACGGCCAGCAGGAACAACGCCCCCGCTGGAAACGTGCGATCGACACAGTGGAAGGCCAGCTGGGCGAGGTGCTGGGCAAGGCTTATGTCGAACGCCATTTCCCGCCTGCAAGCAAGGATGCGATGCTCGATCTGGTCGCCAATCTGAAAAAGGCGATGGGAGAAGCGCTTGATGCCAATGGCTGGATGAGTGCGGCGACCAGGGCCGAAGCGCAGGCCAAGCTGGCGCAGTTTACCACCAAGATCGGCTATCCCGACAAATTCGAGACTTATCGGGGGCTTGAGATCCAGTCGGGCAAGCCTTTGGAAAATGGTATCGCTGCGGCTGCGTGGAGCTGGAAGGACGATCTGGCGAGGCTGGCAGGCCCGGTGGACCGGGCGAAGTGGCAGATGCTGCCCCAGACGGTGAATGCCTATTACGATCCGTCGCTCAATGAAATCGTCTTTCCCGCCGCGATCCTGCAACCGCCTTTCTTCGACCCGAAGGCCGATCCCGCGGTCAATTATGGCGGTATCGGCGCGGTCATCGGCCATGAAATCGGCCATGGTTTTGACGATCAGGGCGCCAAATATGACGGCACGGGCAAGGCGCGCGACTGGTGGGCGGCACCGGATCTGACCGCCTTCAAAGAGCGCGGCGATGCGCTGGTGGCCCAATATGCACGCTTCTGTCCGCTCGATGAGGGCAAGACCTGCGTCAACGGCCAGCTGACACTGGGCGAGAATATCGGCGATCTGGCGGGGCTCAGCCTTGCCTATCGCGCTTATCATATGTCTCTGGCCGGCAAGCCGGCCCCGGTGATCGACGGGTTGACCGGCGACCAGCGATTCTTTCTTTCATGGGCGCAGGTCTGGCGGCTGGCCATGCGCGAGGATGCCTTGCGCCAGCGATTGACCACCGACCCCCATTCGCCCGCGCAATTCCGCGTCAATGGTGCTGTGCGCAATATAGACGCGTGGTATGCGGCCTTTGGCATCAAGCCGGGGGACAAGCTTTATCTGCCGCCTGAAAAGCGCGTTCGTATCTGGTAGGCGAAGCCAAGTTTCAGCAAGCCGGACTGCCGATCATGGACCAGACGCTCACCGCCATCCTGCTCGGCATTGTCGAGGGGCTGACCGAATTCATCCCGGTCTCCTCGACCGGGCACCTCATCCTTGCGACCGAACTGTTCGGCTATGACGCACATGAATGGGCGATGTTCAACGTCGTGATCCAGCTTGGCGCGATTCTGGCCGTGGTGGTGCAATATTGTGGCACCTTCTGGAATGCGGGGGTTGGCGTCTTGAAACTGGAACGCGACGGGCTGATGTTCCTGCGCAATCTGCTGGTCGCCTTCCTGCCTTCCGCAATGCTCGCGCTCCTGTTCAAGGACCAGATCGAAATGATGCTGGGCAGCCCGATGCTGGTCGGCTGGGCGCTGGTGACAGGCGGCATCGCCATACTGGCGATAGAGCGGGTGGTGAAGCCGGGCGACTATGTGCCCGTTTCGCAGCTGCCCCTGCGCAAGGCGTTTGGCGTGGGCTGTGCGCAATGTCTGGCGATGGTGCCGGGCGTCAGCCGTTCGGGTGCGACCATCATGGGGGCGCTGGCCATGGGCGTGGAAAGGCGCGCGGCGGCCGAGTTTTCCTTCTTCCTTGCTGTTCCCACCATGCTGGGGGCCACCGTGTTCGAACTGATGTTCAAGGGTGATGAACTGATGACCGGAGCCACAAGCGTGGGCTTGCGCGAAATCGCCATCGGCTTCGGCGTTTCCTTCGTCGTGGCGCTGGCGGTAATCCGCCTGTTTGTTGCCTATGTCGGGCGGGCGGGCTTTGCGCCCTTTGCCTGGTATCGCATCGTTGCAGGCGCCGCCGCCATCGCCTGGCTGGCGACGCGCTGAGCGGGCAAACAAAAAGGCGGCGTGTCGCCACGCCGCCTTGTCTGTTGCAATCGCGCTTGAATTATTGCGCTTCGCCCGCTGCTTCCTGAGCGGCCGCGGTCACATCGGCGGCGGCGGCAGCAGCAGCAGCGGTCGACTTGGCGGCTTCGTCAGCGCTCTGCTCTGCAGCGTCGGTTGCATCAGCAGCGGCATCTTCCACCGCATTGGCGGCTTCGTCAGCAGCCGGTTCGGCGGCATCTTCGAGTGCGGCATCGGCAGGAACTTCGACATTGTCGGCCTGGGCTTCGTCGGCTGCGCTGTCGCTGCTGCCGCAGGCGGCAAGGGCGAGGGCGGCGGTGCTGACAAAGGCGGCGCTGATGATCTTTTTCATGGCAATTCCCCGATTGGTCGGTTGGATGGACCCGCCGACAGCGGGCGCGCGCCTTACTAACCCAAGCCTGCATGGCTGCGCAAATGGCAATTGGACCTGTTCCGCCCAGAGTCCAGACCCTAGCCACTTGTCTGATCAGGGGCTTCTCTCTATCGACCCGTTGCAACCGGGCGGGTTTTGCCGTTGCATTCGCCCATTTCATGAGATCGGGTTTATCTGAGCGTGAGCACCACACAGAAGGACAGGAACGCAATACCGCTTGCCGGGCCGCTTTTCGCGGGCTTGCCGGGCGACATCGCTGTGTCCTTCGAATTCTTTCCGCCCAAGAGCGAAAAGATGGAAGAGGCGCTGTGGCAGGCGATCGCCACGCTTGCCCCGCTCGGCCCGCGCTTCGTTTCCGTTACCTATGGCGCGGGCGGCTCTACCCGCGAACGCACCCATGCCACCGTCTCGCGCATCGTGTGCGAGACCGGCATTCCTGCCGCCGCCCATCTCACCTGCGTCGAAGCCTCGCGCGAGGAAGTGAACGCGGTGGCCCAGGCCTATTGGGATGCAGGCGTGCGGCATATCGTGGCGCTGAGAGGCGACATGCCGGCTGGGCCGGGCACGCCCTTCCAGCCCCACCCCCAAGGCTATGCCAATGCGGCCGAACTGGTCGCAGGGCTGCGCGAGGTCGCCCCGTTCGAGATTTCGGTTGCCGCTTATCCTGAAAGCCATCCTGATTCGCCGGGTAAGGCCGAGGATCTCGACAATCTGAAACGCAAGATTGACGCGGGCGCGACCCGCGCGATCACCCAGTTTTTCCATGAACCGGACACCTTCCTGCGCTTCAGGGACGAAGCCGCTGCCGCTGGAATTGCTGCCGAAATCGTGCCGGGGATCATGCCTGTCACAAGCTTTGCCGCCGTCCAGAAGATGAGCACGGCTTGCGGCACTGCTGTTCCTGCGTGGCTGGCCAACCTCTTTGCCGGGCTGGACGACATGCCCAAGGCGCGTGAACTGGTTGCGGGCGTCATTGCCGCCGAACTGGTGCGCGGCCTTTATGCAGGCGGCGTGAGGCAGTTTCATTTCTACACGCTCAACCGCGCGGAGCTTTCTTACGCGATCTGCCACATGCTGGGCGTGAGGCCGGAGCAGACGCCATGAGCGCCGAGGCTGATTTCCGTGCGCTTGCCGCGCAGAAGATCCTCGTGTTCGACGGGGGCTATGGCACCGCGATCCAGAAGCATGGGCTGACCGAGGCCGATTACAGGGGCGATCTTGCTCTGGAGAAAGACCAGAAGGGCAATAACGACCTTCTCTGCCTGACCCGGCCTGATGTGATCCGCGGCATTCACGATGCCTATCTCGATGCCGGCGCTGACATGATCGAGACCAACACCTTCAGTTCCACCAGCATCGCCATGGCCGATTATGGCTGCGAACATCTGGTGCGCGACATCAATCTTGCCGCCGCAAAACTGGCGCGCGAGGCATGCGATGCGGCACAGGCAAAGGACGGGCGGCGGCGCTTCGTGGCTGGCTCCATCGGGCCGACCAACAAGACGCTGTCGCTCTCGCCCGATGTCAACGACCCCGGCTTCCGCGAGGTCGATTTCGACACGCTCAAGGCCAGCTATCGCGAACAATGCGATGCGCTGATCGCCGGAGAAAATGGGGGCGGAGTCGATTTCCTGCTGGTTGAGACCTGCTTCGACACGCTCAATGCCAAGGCCGCCGGGATGGCCGCGCGGGAAGCCGAAGCCGCCGCCGGGCGGAACGTTCCGCTGATGCTCAGCTTCACCATCACCGACATGAGCGGGCGCAATTTGTCCGGCCATACCATCATGGCCTTCTGGTATTCGCTCAGACACCTGAAGCCGCTGACCATCGGCGCGAACTGTGCGTTTGGCGCCGACAAGTTGCGGCCTTATCTGGCGGAACTGGCGAAGGATACCGATACGCTGATCCTTGCCTATCCCAATGCGGGCCTGCCCAATGAACTGGGCCAGTATGACGAATTGCCCGAACGCACGGCAGAACTGATCCGGCAATGGATCGACGATGGGCTGGTCAACATGGTCGGCGGCTGCTGCGGC
>CAZWEY010000066.1:0-11036 GCA_964632055.1 uncultured Sphingomonadaceae bacterium | reverse complement strand
GGCCCGCGAACGCTATATCCAGCTTGTCGGGCGCGAGCCGGGCACGCTGGAAGCACCGCCGCCGCTGCCCAACCTGCCGGAAGACGTCAGCGGCGCAGTTGCCGTTGCGCTCGACAGCAACCCCGATCTCATCGCCGCACGCGAGCGCTCCAGGGCCGCCGGCTACGATATCCGCGTTGCAGGGGCCGGCCGGATGCCGCGGGTAGAGCTGTTTACCGGCGGCAATTACACGCACACCAAACGCGGAATCGATCCTGCCCTGGGTGGTGCATTCCCCAATTCCAACACCGCAGCCACCGCAGGCGTCAGGGCCACGATCCCCATCTTCCAGGGCGGCCGCCCCGCAGCCCTTGAACGACAGGCTCAGGCCTTTGCCGCCGCCACCATGGAACGCGAAATCGCAATCGAACGCGATGTGATCGCCCAGGTGCGGGCTGCTTTTTCCAGCTGGCAGGCAGCGCAATCGCTGATCGAATCGACCCAGAGCGCCATAGCGGCTGCCGAACTGAGCCTGGAAGGTGTGAAAGCCGAAAACAGCGTGGGCAACCGCACCATTCTCGATATCCTCGATGCCGAGCAGGAGCTGGTCAGCGCGCGCGCCAAGCTGGTAACCGCAAGACGCAATGCCTATGTCGCAGGCTTCAGCCTGCTCGCCGCCATGGGCCGGGCCGAAGCGCGCGATCTGGCAATCGCCGAGGAAGGCGCGCTCTACGATCCGGACGTCAATTATCGCCGGGTCAGGGGCAAATTCTTCGACTGGGATACGGACCCGGCGCCAGAGGCCATCTCCACCCGCACCGTTGACAGCGCAGCCCAGCAGGGCACAATCGCTGGCGAAAACTGATTGCCAATCTGAAGGACAGTAAGAGATGCGCAAGGATGGCGAACCATCGGTCGAGGAGATCCTCGCCTCGATCAAGAAGGTGATCGGCCGGGAAAACCGCGAATCGGCTGCCGAGCAGAAACGCCAGCGCGCCAGCCACCCCTCGGATGAAGCCAGCGACACGACGGAGGCTGATGTGCTCGACCTGGGCGAAGAAGCCGAAATCCTCGATGCCGATGCCCAGGAAGGGTCTGGCAATAGCGACGATGCCTTGCTGGATGCGGCAGCGCGCGCTTCGATGCGCGATTCCTTCGAAGCCCTGGCCCTGCTGGCCGAGCCAGGCGCTCGCCCGCAAATCGTCCGGTCCGGCGAAACCTCGCTGGAGGGGCTGGCGCGCGAAATGCTGCGCCCAATGCTGGCGCAATGGCTCGATGCCAACCTGCCGGCCATGGTCGAACGGATGGTAGCCACCGAAATCGCCCGGATCGCCGGCAAGCGCGGCTGAGCCGTCGCCATGGCGACGGACATCCCCCTTTCCCGACAGATCGATGCCGCGCGCAAGGCGCTGAAACTGGCGGGCGGCGATGCGATTGCCCGCCACATCTTCCTGTGCGCCACATCGCAGAAGGGCCAGTGCTGTTCAGCTGCGCAAGGCGAGGAAGCCTGGACATTTCTCAAGCGGAGGCTGAAGGAAACAGGCCTTGCCGACAAGGGCGGCGCTGCCCGGACCAAGGCCGATTGCCTGCGGATCTGTGTGGCGGGGCCGGTGGCGGTCGTCTGGCCTGATGGGGTATGGTATCACAGCTGCACGCCCGCAGTCCTCGAACGCATCATACAGGAACATCTGATTGGCGGTGTTCCTGTAGAAGATTACCGGCTGCAGGCCTGAAAGCGCGCATGGCCGGAATATTCTTTACCGGCCACTATCCTCATCGGAGAGCGGATCGACGATCGCCTCGTCATGGCCCGTCCCGCTCGACAGGAAAACAAGCCCCATCAAGGCCGACATCAGCAGCATGGCAAAGCCGATCCCCAATGCGGTCGCAATGTAGAAATGGATCGAGACAAAGCCATTGTTGCGATAGAGCAGCGTAATGGCCAGAACGATCACCGCCAGTGTGATCAGCACCATGAAGCGCATCAGCCTTTTATACCGCGCCCAGGCAAAGGCCGCATGATCGGGATTATCGAGGGGCGAGGGGGGTATCATGCAGCCCCCATGCGCCTTTTGCGCGCCACTGGCAAATATGGCGAATCCATGACATGATGTGCTGTCCCGAACACAATCAAAACAAGGGGGTTTATCATGGATTTGGCAAAACTGGTCGAACAGCGTCGAGGCCAGATTTTCAGCTGCTCCGCCACAGACAGCGTTGATGCAGCAGCGCGCCTGCTGGCTGAAAAACGCATCGGGGCCCTTCCGGTTATGGATGGCGAAAAGGTGGTCGGCATATTTTCCGAGCGAGACCTTCTTTACGGCATCGCAACCGCAGGTTCCGGCACCCTTGATCGCAAGGTGGGCGAGGTGATGACCGCGCCACCCATAACGGTCAGCCGGGATGCCGATGCCCTCGAAGCACTGGATCTGATGACCCGACGCCGCATCCGCCATTTGCCGGTGATGGATGCAGGCCGCATGATCGGCTTCGTTTCGATCGGCGATCTGGTCAAATTGAGGCTGGAACTGATCGAAGCCGAGGCAGACGCGCTGCGCGCCTATATCCAGACCGCCTGAAGGCGGCATTCGGGCGGTGCCATACTTGCGGGCAGGGGGGGCAAAGCCTACATCACCTGCATGACGATGCTTACCCTGACCCCCGCCGCCGCCGCCCGTGTCGCGCTGATCGCGGAAAAGCAGGCGCGTGCCCCAATCTTGCGGCTCTCGGTCGAAGGGGGCGGCTGTTCCGGCTTTCAATATAAATTCGACCTGGCCAATGCGCCTGAAGCCGATGACAGCATCGCCAAAACCGACGGGGTCACCCTGCTGGTCGATCCGGTCAGCCTCGATCTGGTTTCGGGCTGCACGGTCGATTATGTCGAATCGCTGGGCGGCGCGGCGTTCCGGGTGGAAAATCCCAATGCCGCTTCGGGGTGCGGTTGCGGCTCCAGCTTCGGTATCTGAGCGCAGCGATGCGCATCGCCTCGTTCAACATCAACGGCATCAAGGCGCGCCTGCCGCGCCTGCTCGAATGGTTGCAGGAAACCCGGCCCGATGTCGCATGCCTCCAGGAAATAAAGACACAGGACGAAGGCTTCCCGGCCGATGCCTTAGAGGCCATCGGTTACAAGGCAATCTGGCATGGGCAGAAGGGTTTTAACGGGGTTGCCATTCTGGCGCGCGACACGCTGCCGGTGGAAATGAAACGTAGGCTCGATGGCGATCCATCGGATGAACAGGCCCGCTATCTCGAAGCCGATATTGCGGGCTTGCGCATCGCCTGCATCTATCTGCCCAATGGCAACCCCCAGCCCGGCCCCAAATTCGACTACAAGCTGGCCTGGATGGAGCGATTGCGCCATCGCATGGCAGAGCTGGCCGCGCAGGAAATCCCGGCTTTGGTCTTCGGCGATTTCAACGTGATCCCGCAGGACAAGGATGTCTGGTCAACCGGCGCCATGGCCAGCGATGCCTTGATGCAGCCGCAATCGCGCGATGCCTATGCCAGGTTGCTCAATGATGGCTGGACCGACGCAATCGACATTGTGCATCCGCAAGGCGGCGTCTGGACCTTCTGGGATTATCAGGCCGGTGCATGGCAACGCGACCATGGCTTCCGCATCGATCATGCGCTGCTCTCACCCGACCTGGCCGACCGTCTGCGCGACGCGGGCGTCGATAAGGACTATCGCGGTCGGGAAAAGGCCAGCGACCATGCGCCTGTCTGGATCGAGCTGGCCTGATCAGGTCTGCGGGCCTGGCGGTGTCAGCCGTGAAGGGCCGACACCCGAACCTCAGCGATAGAAAATATGCGTGTTGACCCGCGCGATGCGCTGCAGCTTCCAGCGCGGTTTCACATAGGACGCATGGAAAAACAGTGCATCGGGCACCGGGCTCTCCCAAAGACCCTGATCGGCAATCGCCGCCAGTGCACGGGCGCGCTTCCAGGCAACGGAATTCTTCCTGATCGACGGCATCTTGCCGCCACGCACAAAGCTGAACTGCGAGGGCTGATGAACCACTTCGCAATAGCTGGATGGGAAACGACCCGACTCCGCGCGATTGACCACCACGCTGGCCACAGCCAGCTGCCCGATCAGCGGTTCGCCGCGCGCCTCGAAATAGATCGCGCTGGCAAGACAGCTCAGCTCTTGTGAGAGAGAGTCCTGCGAGGAATGACGCGCCACCATCTCGGCCAGCGAAACGGGCGCGGGCGCGGGCGCATCGGCAATCAATGTCTCAACAGGATCTGGCAATGTCTCAACGGGATCTGGCAGGGCTTCGATCCAAGTATCGGAAGTGGCAGGGCCGGTCATGACGATCGCGTCTTCCTGGGCTTCCTGCGCATAAGCGCCGCTGGCATGGGCGCCGATCACACTGGCAAGTATCGCGGTCGTGCAAACCGCGCTGGTAATTCCGGTCTTGCGACTCATAAACCATCAAATTGAGCGGTGAGCGAGTGCTGGCGCAGGAGACGAGATGGACCGAGCCATCTTCGTGGACGCAAAACACGCCCTGTCCTGCCGACTGCCCCCCGTCTGCGTGCTGGCCGGACGATCGCATTACCGCCCCGGCTGCCCTCGCACTTACGAAGTGGGGCGGCCGCTACTTCGCAGGTGCAGCAAAGTCAACCTTGCGGGTGGTCAATTCCGATGAAACGTTCTGCCTGCGGGATATCCAGTTCGACAATCCACAGGTCCGGGTCCTGCTTGTGGCGACGATCAAGATATTCCGTAAATTTCTCTTTATTATCATTATCTTGTGATGCTGTCTTGGTCCACTCGCGCGACCCTTGGGGCGTCGGCATTCGTTCATATAATTCGCAGGAAGCGCCGTTTTCGCAACAAACGACAAGTATGGTGCCCGCTTCGCGTTCCCCTTTTGCCAGCACTGCCGCAAAGCCGCCCGCGGCATCCACAGCACGCAGCAGGGCGGAAACCTCCAGATGAGCCGGCAGGCGCTGATCCATGCCCGGGCAGGACCTAGCTATCTGCCGGACGATAGCCCGGAAGGCTGGACAGCGGGATATGCGAGCGCATGAAGGTCCCTGTGCCTCGGCTGATTTCCTCGCCATCGGCATCGATCAGACGGGATTCAGCCACCAGAACCCGGCGGCGCCCGCTGATCCAGCGACCTTCGGCAGTTACCCGCCCATGCCGGATGGGGCGGGAAAAATGGAGATTGAAGGATGTGGTCAGCAGGAACCGGTCGGTAATATGCGTGTTGGCGGCATAGAAGGCCGCATCGTCCAGCATCTTGAAATAGATCGTACCATGTGCGGCCCCAGCCGCATGATAGAAGCGCTCGTCCACGGTGAACTGGATCTTCGCCTCTCCATCGCCGGTGATGGTCAACCGGGAATCAAACAGGGCATTGATGGGAGCCGAGGCATAGAGACTTTCGAGCGCCCGCCAGTGCAGCGCCGCACCGGAGGCCGCAGCCCCTGCGTCTTTTGGCTCAGGCGGCATCCCTGTCCGTCACATTGGTGAAAAGACCGGAGAGCGCCTCGCCATGTGGTGCGGTGGCAAGGGCTTCACGCATCCGGTCGTCGCGCACCAGCCGGGAAATGGCGGCCAGCGCATGAAGATGCGTAACGCCGGCATTTTCCGGCGAGAGAAGGCCAATCACGAGATCCACCGGCAGGCCATCCGCAGCGTCAAAAGCGACCGGATTATTAATCCGCAGCAGAGCGACAACTGGAGCGCCCAGCCCGGCAATACGCGCATGGGGAATGGCGACCGCGCGGCCAAATCCGGTGCTGCCAAGGCGCTCGCGCTCTTCCAGCCGCTCAAGCACTTCGTCACGGACGAGGCCATATGCAGAGGCAAAGCAATCCGCCAGTGCTTCAAGCACCGCCTGTTTGCTGTCGGCATCAATGATGGCGGCTGCATCGGGAGAAAAGGTGAACTGACCAGTCATCCGGATCGACATCATTCCTGTTCGATGGTCCCGCTTTGCCCCAGAAGCCTTCCGCAAGACGTTGCGGGCGGTCCCTTCTGCGCGAAGGGCCGCCCGTAGCGCAGTGTCATGGCATACGCAAGTTCCCCCGGAACCCTGAAGAAAAGCCGCCTCAGGATGGTTCAACCCAGCCGATCGAACCATCGTCCCGGCGATAGACCATATTGTGCCGCCCGGTGGCCGCATTCTTGAAGAACAGCGCGTTGGTGTTCCTGAGGTCCAGCATCATGACCGCATCCGACACCGATGCTTCGGGAATATCCACCCGGGTTTCCGCGATGATCAGCGGCGCATCGTCGGTTTCCACCTCTGCCTCCGGCTCCTCGATCGCAAAGACCTTGTAGGCCGCCTCTTCCTCGCGAACCGCATGGCTGGCCTGCTCGTGGCGGTCTTTCAGCCGGCGCTTGTAGCGGCGCAACTGCTTGTCGATCTTCTCGGCCGCCTGATCGAGCGCATGATGGGCATCATGCGCAACCGCATGGCCCTTGAGGATCAGGCCCTGGGTTACATGGGTGACGATATCGCAGCTGAAAGCGCCCGCCGGAGCCTTGCCGAATGTGACCGCCGAGGAAAGCGCGCGGCTGAAATATTTTTCTATGATGGTGCCCAGTCGCTCCGATGCGTGAGTCTGCAGCGCCTCGCCGGTGGCAACCTGATGACCTGCTACGCGAATTTCCATGGGCAATACTCCTGTTCAGATACTCCAGCCGCCCGCCATTCAGCGAGCCCAGAGGGGGTTGTCCATGCCCTGAATGAAAGCAGCGTGCCTTTCCAGCTCATCCGCTTCGGGGGCATGGGCGCGAGGCGCGCGATAGGCGCGCTCGCGCATGATGGTGGTGACTTCGGCAACGACGACAGCCGCCTGCTCGCCTGCCAGCTCAAGTCCGATCTGGCGGCCGCCGGTCAGCTCGACATAGACCTGTGCCAGCAATTCGGCATCGAGCAGGGCGCCGTGGCGGGTGCGGTGGCTGCGATCGATGCCATAGCGGGTGCACAGCGCATCGAGCGAGAGCTTGGCGCCTGGGTGGCGCACCCGCGCGAGCGCCACGGTGTCGATTTTGCGGTGATCGCCAACCGGGTCGAGCCCGCACAGGCCCAGTTCGGCATTGAGAAAGGCAAAGTCGAACCCGGCATTATGCGCCACCAACGGCGCATCGCTCAGGAAATCGAGCAACTCGGATGCAAGATCAGCAAAGAGCGGCTTGTCTGCCAGAAAGGATTCGGAGAGGCCGTGCACCGCTTCGGCCTCGGCCGGCATGGAACGTTGGGGGTTGAAATAGGCGTGGAAGGTCTGCCCCGTGGGCACCCGGTTGATCATCTCGATGCAACCGATCTCGACCATGCGATCGCCCGTCCTTGGATCAAGTCCGGTCGTTTCGGTGTCGAAGATAATTTCCCGCATTGTTACGGCATTATTCACCCCGCAAAGGGCGCTGGCAAGCGAAACCGTCAGGCTTCAAGCTGACGAATGATCTTTTCAACCGCCCGCCTCGTCTCCTCATGCGAAACCCCGGTATCAATCACGAAATCGGCGCGGGCGCGCTTTTGCGCATCGGGCATTTGCAGATCGAGAATCCGGGTGAATTTTTCTGGCGTCATGCCGTCGCGCGCCAGAACCCTGTGGCGCTGGACCTCGGCCGGAGCAGAGACCACCGCGATCCTGTCAACCTCCTGAAATCCGCCTTTTTCAAACAGAAGCGGGATATCGAAAACGACCAGTTTCTCGCCCGCATGTTCCAGCATAAAGGTTTGGCGCATGGCGGCAACCGCCGGATGGACGATGGCCTCCAGCCTGGCGAGCGCCTGTTCATTGCCGAATACCTGCGCACCAAGCGCCTGCCTCTCGACGCCTGCGGGTCCGGTGGTGCCGGGAAAGGCGCTTTCTATCGCCCCCAAAAGCTTGCCGCCCGGCCCCTGAAGCACATGAACCGCCTCATCGGCATCGAATACAGGGACACCGCATTCGCGAAACATGGCGGCAACGGTCGATTTTCCCATGCCGATCGAACCGGTCAGGCCCAGTATGAGCGGTCGCGTCATGCCGTCAGTTCCCTGCGCAGGGCCGCATCACCATCCTCGCGCATGGGCGGCACACCGAAAAAGCGGGCAAAGGCCAGCGCCGCCTGGCCGATCAGCATCGCCAATCCATCGATCGTTGCAAAACCGGCAGCACGCGCATCAGCCAGAAAAGCCGTGTCGAGCGGTGACGTCACGATGTCATACACCACGCTGCCAGGCGGTGCGTGGCTGAAATCGAAGCGCAGCGGTGGCTGGCCGACCATGCCCAACGGGCTGGCGTTGACGATCAGATCGAAGCAGCCACCCCTGTCGTCGAAGGCAAAATCGGTCGGATCGGCAAAATGATCGAGCGCAACACCATGATGTTCGCCGGCAGGATCGAGTTCGTCGAGAAGGGCTCGCGCCTTGGCCGGATCGCGGCCAGCCAGCACGATGACGACATTGCGCGCGGCAAGGGCCACAATGATCGCGCGTGCCGCGCCGCCAGTGCCCAGAACCCGCGCCATGCGGAACAGATGGTTGCGCTCCAACCGGGGCAGCAGCGGCTCGAGGAAGCCGTCTGCATCCGTATTATAGCCGACCAGCGCGCCGCCTTCAGGCACGATGGTGTTGACCGCGCCGATGCGCTCGGCCAGCGGGTCCAGCCGGTCGAGATGGGGCATGACCGCCTGCTTGTGCGGCATGGTGACATTGCAGCCCAGCCATGCCGGATCAGCGCGCCGTTGCGCGAGATAACCGGCCAGATCCGCGGTTTTTACGAGAGTGGCGCGGTATTCGGCCTGCAAACCCGCCCGCGCAATCCAGTGATTGTGGATCGCGGGCGATTTGGACTGGGCGATGGGGTCGCCGATCACCTCGGCATAGGCAATGGGTGCGGTCACGCGGGCAAAACCCCTTCCTGTCGCAAGGCTTCGAGCACGGGCAGCAAAGGCATGCCAAGCACCGTGAAACTGTCGCCCTCTATCGCGCTGAACAGCTGAACCCCCATTGCTTCAAGCCGGAACACGCCGACGCACCCTGCCACCATCGGCCATTCCCGGTCCAGATAATGAGCGATGAATCTTTCGGACAGGGGCCGCACATGGAGCCTTGCCAACCGGGCCTCGCTCCACACCACATTGCCTTCGCGCACAAGCGCCGCTGCGCTGTGCAGTTCCATCTCATTGCCGGAAAAAAAGCGCAGATGCTCTGCTGCTTCCTCCCTGTCGCGCGGTTTGTCGAAGCGCCGTCCGCGCACGACAACCAGCGAATCGCTGCCCAGAATCAGCCTGCCCGGTGCGCCAGGGGCACAACATTGCGCGCTCACCGCCAAAGCCTTGGCCTCTGCCAAGGCCTGCGCCAGCGCGGCTGGAGAATGGCCCGCAAGCTCCGCCTCGATGGCGCGTTCATCGAGATGCGCCGGTATCGCCTCGAACGTGATGCCTGCCGCCTCCAGCATTGCCCGGCGCGAGGCACTTTGCGAAGCGAGCACGATCATCGGCCCATGCCCTCCGCCGCATCCTTGCCCTCGGTGGCGCGGCGCTCGCGATGCTCCTTGTAAAGCGTGATGATCGCCGCCGCCGTTTCCTCGATCGATCGGCGGGTGACATCGATCACCGGCCAGCCATTATCGGCAAACAAGCGCCGCGCAAATTGCACTTCGGCCCGCACCCGCTCGGCATCGATATAGGCTGTCTCGGATTGTTCGTTGAGCGACAGCAAGCGATTGCGCCGCACCTGCACCAGACGTTCGGGCGCGGTGGTCAGGCCCACCACCAGAGGATGGCGCAGACCGAACAGCGCATCGGGAGGCGGGCTTTCAACCACCAGCGGAATATTGGCGATCTTGTAGCCCCGGTTGGCGAGATAAATGCTGGTCGGCGTCTTGGAACTGCGCGAAACCCCGGCAAGCACGATATCGGCCTGTTCCCAGTCTTCCCAGCCCACCCCGTCATCATGGGCGATGGTATAATGAATTGCATCGACCCGCGCGAAATAGGCCTCGTCCAGCATGTGCTGGCGGCCTGGGCGGCCTTTGGCCTGCTGACCCAGATGATCCTCAAGCGCAGCGGTGACCAGATCCAGCGCGGGAACGGCAGGCAAACCCAGGGCGCGGCAGCGTTCCTCCAGCCGGGCGCGGATATCGGGATCAACCAGCGTGAACAGGACAAGGCCCGGATCAGCCGCCAGCTGGCTCATGATCCGGTCGAGATGCTGAAGCGAGCGCACCATCGGCCAGAAATGGCGCACAATCTCGCCGTCCTCGAACTGCGCAAGGGCCGCATTGGCAATCATTTCCAGCGTTTCGCCGGTGGAATCGGACAAGAGATGAAGATGGCGACGCGTCATCGCTGAAATGCCCATGGCCGGTTGTGGATAGACGGGCTCATAAACCATGGGAGCGATCACCGGACAAGTTCGGGAGCAGGATAGATGCCCATTATCTGGCCAGCGACAGGCTATTTGTGGACAGGCGAACAATGCTTTCAACAGGCTGGGGACTATGGGGACAAGCTTTGCTTGACGCGCGATTGCGTTGAGTCGCGATACACCTCGGTCTGTTCATGGCGGGAGAAATCGGGCAAGGCGCGCTTGTTCCCGCTTTCCACAGGACCAACAGACTCCAACAACCTTCTTTCTAAGAATCTTTATTTTGGATTGGACCTTCTTTCATGCCCGGTCTCCTGCTCGACACCCTGCTTGGCGCTCATGGACTCAGTCGGCCCATCTGGCTGATGCGTCAGGCTGGACGCTATCTGCCGGAATATCGTGCCCTGCGAGCGGAAAAGGGCGGATTTCTGGCGCTGGTCTATGATAGCGAGGCAGCCGCCGAGATCACGCTTCAGCCGGTGCGCCGGTTTGGTTTTGACGGGGCGATCCTCTTTTCCGACATTCTGATCGTTCCTTATGCTATGGGCCAGGATCTCCAATTCCTGGCTGGCGAAGGACCACATCTCTCGCCAAGGCTGGTGGATCATGCGCTGGATGGCCTGCAACAGGTGCCACAGCGCCTTGATCCGATCTACCGCACCGTTGCCCTCACCAGGGCTGCTCTTGGCGCTGAGACGACCTTGCTGGGCTTCGCCGGAAGCCCATGGA
>CAZWEY010000065.1:0-11043 GCA_964632055.1 uncultured Sphingomonadaceae bacterium | reverse complement strand
CAAGATCGACCGCAACCGCAAGGCGCATTTCGTCCTGCTCAACATCGAAGCCCCTGCCGGCGTCGTTGCCGAGCTGGAACGCCAGACCGCGATCAACGAAGATGTCATCCGCTGGCTGACGATCCGCGTTGACGAGCATGAAAATGGCCCGTCCGTGATGATGCGCAAGAGCGACCGCGAACGTCGCCCCCGTCGTGACCGCGAGGAGGATTGATCCATGGGCCGTCCGTTTTTCCGCCGCCGCAAGTCCTGCCCGTTCTCGGCCAAGAATGCGCCGAAGATCGATTACAAGGACATCCGCCTGCTTCAGGGCTTCATGTCCGAGCGTGGCAAGATCGTGCCCAGCCGCATCACCGCCGTTTCTGCCAAGAAGCAGCGTGAACTGAGCCAGGCCATCAAGCGGGCCCGCCATCTGGGCCTGCTGCCCTACCTTGTGAAGTAAGGAGCAGAAATCATGCAGATCATCCTGCTCGAACGCATCGAGAAGCTGGGCACGATTGGCGATGTCGTCACCGTGAAGGACGGTTACGCGCGTAACTTCCTGCTTCCCAACAAGAAGGCGCTGCGCGCCAATGATGCCAACCGCAAGGTCTTCGAAGCCAACCGCGAACGCCTGGAAAAGGAAAACGCGGAACGCCGCGTCGAAGCCGAAAAGCAGGGCGAAGGCGTCGCCGGGACGGAAATCGTCCTGATCCGCGCTTCGTCCAATTCCGGCCAGCTCTATGGCTCGGTCAGTGTGCGCGACATCGTCGAGGCGCTGGCGGCCAAGGGCCACGCCATTTCGAAGAGCCAGGTCATTCTGGAGCACCCGATCAAGTCGCTCGGCATGTTCGACGTGCGCGTCTCGCTTCACCCCGAAGTCCAGGTGCTGATCAAGGCCAATGTCGCCCGTTCGGACGACGAAGCCGAGCTGCAGAGCCAGGGCGTCGACGTGATGGCGCAGATGTTCGAAGAGGACAAGGCGCCGGTCGGCTTCACCGAAGCAGTCGACCCTTCGCTTGAACCGGGAGAAATTCCGGCCGAGCTGATGGAAGACGCTGCGCAAGCGGAAACCGGAACCGAAGAAGCCTGAGCTTCCTCAATCCGATAAAGGGGGCGCCCCGGCCTTGGCCGCGGCGCCCTTTTTTGTCAGCGCCTCAGAGCGCGCAAAAATTCCACCATCGCAGCACCCAGTTCCTCCTGCGCCACCGATGACATGTGATTGCCCGGCACTGTCGCAAGCCTTGCATCGGGCAGGCTTGCGGCCAGATCTTCAGCTGAGCCATTGTCGCTGTCATCTGCGCCGCACAGCACCAGTGTGGGCATGGTGATGCGGGCCAGCTCGCTCAGCTCCATATCTTCCACCGAATTGAGCAGCAGCCGGGCGGCCACCCGGTCCACCTTCATCGTTTTCATGAAGGACACCGCCATGAAGGCCGGATCGCCATGGCGGATTTCATCGAAGCGGTCGATCGCATCGAGAAAGAAGGCGCTGCGCCGGGTCCAGCCCGCCAGCCCTTGCAAGCCCATCCCCGCCAGCACCAGCCTGCGCGGCGCAAGGCCCGCAACAACTCCACGCGCCGCGGTGCGGGCGCCCAGAGAGAACCCGCACAGATCATAATTCTCAAGGCCTAGGGCTTCGACCAGAGCCAGCCCATCGCGCACCAGAACATCGGCCGGATAATATCGCGGATCATGCGGCTTCGCACTTTGCCCATGGGCGCGCAGGTCGGGCATGATTGCCTCGAACCCGGCCTCGGCCAGTTGCCGGGCATGACCAAAGCGGACCCAATTCATCGCCGCGTCGGAAAACAGCCCATGCAACAACAGCACCGGCCGCCCCGCGCCAAGGCGATGCACCGCCAATTCCTGCCCGTCGAACGAAGCGACTGTCTGAAGCCGCAATCCATCTTGCATCATTTGCGGCTGATAGTCGCGCAAAGGGGGTTTTGTCAGGCGTTAATCGCCAGATCGACCCTTGCCTGACAGCGCCAAGGGCTTTTCACGGTCTTGCAAGGCGCAAGTTTTGGGGCAATGGGGTATGAAACGGCGCACAAGCCGTTCCAACAGTGAATTGGTAAGAACAATGGCTGAAGCCGACACGCAGATAACAGGCGAATCCTCGATGAACGATACCGGGCAGGATGATGCCGCGCGCCAGAGCAGGCGCAAGATGCTCATGCTCTCGGTTCCTCTGGCGCTGGTTATCGGCGGGCTGGGCTATTGGTGGAGCCAGCAGGGCAAGGTCTCGACTGACAATGCCTATGTCAAGCTCGACAAGGTTTCGATCGCTCCGGAAGTCAGCGGGCAGCTGATCGATGTGTTCGTTCATGAAAACGAACAGGTCAAGAAGGGCCAATTGCTGTTCCGCATCGACCCCGAGCCTTTCCGCGTGAAGTCCGCCGAAGCCAATGCCGAACTCGCGACCGCCCAGGCCGATGTGACCGCACTTGCCGCCGACCCCGCCTTTTCCGGTGCCGAAGTCGCCACTGCCCGGCAGGATATCGCGCTTGCCAACATCACGCTCGAACGCCAGCGCAAACTGTGGGAGCGCGGTTTCACCACCAAGGCCGACTATGACAACGCGGTTCATGCGGCAGCCGTGGCACGTGATGCGCTGCGTCTGGCCGAGGCCGAACAACGCGAAGCACGGGCCAAGCTGGCCACGGGTTCGGCTGTTCCTGGAGAAAACCCGCGCATTGCGGCCGCTCGCGCCAAGCTTGCCAGCGCACAGCTCAATGTGCGCCGCACTGAAGTTTATGCCCCTGTCGACGGGCGCGTAGCCGAAGCCGACCGTCTTCAGTCGGGCCAGCTGATGATCAGCTCCCTGCCCGTTCTCACGCTTGTCGTCGACCAGAGCAGCTATGTCGAAGCCAATTTCAAGGAAACCCAGCTCACCCGCATGAAGGTGGGCCAGCCCGCCAGGATTGAACTCGACGCCTATCCCGATGTCGAACTGAAAGGGCGTGTCGCCTCGATCGGCAGCGGGACCGGTTCGGAGTTTTCCGTGCTTCCGGCGCAAAACGCCACCGGCAACTGGGTCAAGGTAACCCAGCGTGTGCCGGTCCGCATCACGATTGACGGCAAGTCGCCGGTTCAGCTCATTGCCGGTCTTTCGACACATGTAACCGTCTATACAGACGGCAGGAAACGATAAGCATGGCAAGCCCCGCCGGGGCACCAGCGCACGACGCGCCCTCCGATCAGCCGATCCTGCACACCCCCAACCATGGGCTGTGCGTTGCCGGGCTGATGCTGGCAACGATCCTGCCCTTGCTCGATACCACCATCGCCAATGTCGCCCTGCCCCATATGCAGGCGCAGCTCAACGCAACCCCTGAAACGGTCGTCTGGGTGCTGACCAGCTATATCATCGCCCATGCCGTCGCCATGCCTGCGACGGGATGGCTGGCGGATCGGGTCGGCTCGCGGCAATTGTTCATCGGCTCGACCCTCGGTTTCATCGTCACCTCCATGCTCTGCGGCCTTGCCCAGAATCTGGAACAGATGGTCCTGTTCAGAACGCTGCAAGGCATTTCGGCTGCCTTTGTCATGCCATTGAGCCAGGCATTGATGCTGGATGTGACAAAACCCAGCCGGCATACCTCGATGATGACGATCTGGGGCCTTGGCGCAGTGCTGGGGCCAATCATGGGGCCGCTGGCGGGCGGCTGGATCACCGAGAACTGGAACTGGCGCTGGGCGTTTCTGGTCAATGTCCCGCTGGGCTTCATTGCGGTGGCCCTGCTCTATTTCACCTTGCCCGGTCACCCCAAGAAACGTCGCCAGTCCGACCTCGCCGGCTTCGTGCTGCTGGCGCTGAGCATGGGCGCCTTGCAACTGCTGCTTGATCGCGGCCCTCATGTTGACTGGTTTGATGCCCTGGAAAGCTGGATTTACCTGCTGGTCGCCATATCCACCTTCTGGATGGCGTTGGTCCACCTGCTGACCACACCAAACCCGATCTATGACCGGGCGCTGTTCAAGGACATCAACTTCGTCATTGCCTTCATTTTCATGATTTTGGTGGGGATGGTGATATATGCCACGGCCGCCTTGCTGGCGCCGATGCTGCAGGTCCTGTTCCATTACACAGCCTATGAAACCGGGCTGATCATTGCCCCGCGCGGGATCGGGGCCATGCTCTCCATGAACCTCGTGGGCCAAATGCAAAGACGCGGCTGGGATCCGCGGATCCCCATGTTCATCGGTTTTGGCTGCGTGATCTGGTCGCTTTATGCCATGGCCAGCTGGTCGCTGGATACCGATGGCCCCAAATTCCTCTGGTCTGCCGTGGTGCAGGGCATGGGGGTCGGTTTCATCACCATGCCGATCTATGTCATCGCCTTTGCCACGCTCGCACCCAGACTGCGCACCGACGGATCTGGCCTGCTCAACCTTTCGCGCCTTGTTGGCTCTTCGGTCAGCATTTCGGTGGTAACCGCCCTCTATGCCAGCAGCGTGCAAACCAGCCATGCCGATATGGGCGCACATCTGAACGGTGCGGACCTGACCGCCATCGACAAGACCTCGCTGCAATTGTTCCGGGAATTTGGCGACAGCGCGCTTCGCATGCTGGACATGGAAATCAACCGGCAGGCGGCCATGATCGCCTATATCAACGATTTCTGGCTGATCATGTGGGGGGCCATCGTGACCATGCCGCTGATCCTGCTGGTGCGCCCGCCCAAGCGCGCCAGCTGAGCCACAACAGCAATGGCGACACATGCGATCTCGGCCGGGGCTGCTTCCGATGTCCCGCTCAAGCCTGTCCCTAATCAGGGGCTGGCCATATTCGGCATTCTGCTGGCGGCTGTGCTGCCCATCCTCGATACCACTATCGCCAATGTCGCCATTCCGCATATGCAGGCATCGCTGGGAGCCGGGCCGCAATCGGTCACCTGGGTCCTGACCAGCTATATCGTGACCAACGCCGTCGCCATGCCGATCACCGGCTGGCTGGCAGACAGGGTCGGCCATCACCGGCTGTTCATCATCTCGACTTTGATGTTCGTCCTCACCTCGCTCTTGTGCGGGATCGCGCAGAACCTGATACAGATGGTGATCTTCCGCGCCTTGCAAGGCATTGCCGGAGCCTTCCTCTTCCCGCTCGCGCAAGCGCTGCTGCTCGATATCAGCAAGCCCAGCAAGCATGCCGACATGATGGCGACACTGGGGCTTGGCACAATCCTGGGGCCGGTTCTGGGGCCGGTGATCGGCGGCTGGCTGACCGAAAATCTGGACTGGCGCTGGGTTTTCCTGGTCAATCTGCCGCTGGGCGCCATAGCGCTGCTGGTGCTGATCCCCAACCTGCCGCGCTACAAACCGTTCTCGCGCAGATTCGACATGTTCGGCTTTGCCGTCATCGGCATCTGCCTCACCTCGCTGCAAATGCTGCTCGACCGGGGGCAACAGATCGACTGGTTCGATGCGGTGGAATGCTGGATCTATTTCGGCATCTGTCTGGGCAGTTTCTGGATGGCGGTCGTCCATATCGTCACCGGCAAAAGCCCGATTTTCGAACGCGCCCTTTTTCTCGATCGCAATTTCCTGATCGCTCTCGCCTTCATGACCGTGAACGCCATGGTGATCTACACCACCATGGCCCTGTTCCCGCCCATGCTGCAGCATCTGTTCAATTATGATGTGGTCGATACCGGCCTTGCCATGGCCCCCCGCGGGGTTGGCGGGATCATCGCCATGCAGGCAGCCAACAAGCTGCTCGCACGCAAGATCGACCCGCGCTACCCCATCGGCCTTGGCTATGTCTTCACCATATGGACGCTCCATCTGATGACAGGCTGGTCACTCGATCTGGACCAGTTCACCGTCATTTGGACCGGGTTCGTTCAGGGGCTGGGTATCGGCCTCATCACCCTGCCGATGTTCGTCATCGCCTTTGCGACACTGGAAAGCCGCCTGCGAACAGATGCTTCAGGCCTGCTCAATCTCGGCCGTCTGGTCGGCTCGTCCGTCGGCATATCGGTCATCATGGCGTTTTTCGCGCGTAACCTGCAGGTCAGCCATGCCGACCTTGGCGCACATATCAACGCCTCGTCGAGCGACTTCGTCGATGTAAGCTCGACCAGCCGCTATGTTGAAGTGGGCGAAACGGTGATGAGTTTCGTTAATGCGGAGATCAACCGGCAAGCTGCGATGGTTTCCTATATCGACGCATACTGGCTGGTCATGTGGGGGGCGATCCTGGTCTCGCCGCTGGTCATGCTGGTCCGCAGGCCACCTGAAATCGGTGCGATAGACCCTGCTGCTGCCGGGCATTGACCAGAAAAAAGGCCGGAGCATCGCCCCGGCCCTTGATCAATCGAAGAAGCGGCAATCAGCCTTTCTTGAGATGGCGACGGCCCAGCAATTCGGCAATCTGAACCGCGTTCAATGCCGCGCCCTTGCGCAGATTGTCGGAGACGCACCACAGCGCAATGCCGTTTTCGACCGTGGAATCGTCACGAACGCGGCTGATGTAGGTGGCATAATCGCCGACGCATTCGACAGGCGTGACGTAGCCGCCGTTCTCGCGCTTGTCGACGAGCATGATACCCGGCGCCTCGCGCAGGATATCCTGCGCCTGCCCGGCCGACAGTTCATTCTCGAACTCAAGATTGATCGATTCCGAATGGCCGACAAACACCGGGACGCGCACGCAGGTGGCGACCACCTTGACCGAAGGGTCGAGAATCTTCTTGGTCTCGGCAACCATCTTCCATTCTTCCTTGGTGGAACCATCATCAAGGAAAACGTCGATATGCGGGATCACATTGAAGGCGATCTGCTTGGTGAACTTCTTCGGCTCGGCCTGTTCGCCCACGAAAATGGCGCGGCTCTGCTCGAACAGCTCGTCCATGCCTTCCTTGCCGGCGCCTGAGACGGACTGATAGGTGGAAACGACCACGCGCCTGATCTTCGCCGCATCATGCAAGGGCTTCAATGCCACCACCATCTGCGCGGTCGAGCAGTTGGGATTGGCGATGATGTTCTTATTTGTATAGCCGTCGATCGCGTCCGGGTTCACTTCGGGAACGATCAACGGAACATCGGGGTCCATGCGATAGAGCGAGGAATTGTCGATCACCACGCAGCCTGCCGCAGCAGCCTTGGGCGCATAGATCTGGGTCGGACCGGAACCGGCCGCAAACAGGGCGATGTCCCAGCCGGAAAAATCGAAATGCTCGATATTCTTCACCTTGAGCATCTTGCCGGTTTCGCCGAACTCGATTTCGGTGCCGGTCGAGCGCGGGCTGGCCACGGCCGCGATCTCGTCGCAGGGAAATTCGCGCTCGGCCAGGATGGCGAGCATTTCGCGCCCGACATTCCCCGTCGCGCCGACAACTGCTACCCGGTAACCCATTTATCCAGTCCTTCATCCGTATTTTGCGGTGCAACATGCACGAAAGCGGCGCGTTAGCTGGCAGTGCGCGCGGTTGCAAGACTCCGTCACCGCGCCTGTCAGACCTTGCCCAGCAAATAAAGCGCCAGCAGCACCGCCGAGCCGAGCGAACCGCCAAGCCCGATCCAGCCATAGGCAGGAGGAACCGCCTCTCGCCTGAGCGCAACCGCATTGACCAGCGCAAACACCAGCAGGAACACGAAACTGCCGCTTTCAACCAGTTGTTCGATACCCCCGATCACCGCCAGCAAGGCGGCAACGCCGCTGATCATCAGGGTCGCAAACCAGGGCACTCCACGTGCATTGCGCCGCGCGAAAATTGCCGGCAATTCCTTGTCCTGTGCCGCATAATCGGCCAGCCGGGCGGTGGCAAAGACTGTGGCATTGATAGCCGATCCGGTCGAAAAAACCGCAGCGATGGTCACTGCGACGAAGCCCGCTTGCCCCATCGCCGCCCGCCCCGCCTCGGCCAGCGCCACTTCCTTGTGCTGGATGATCGCTTCGGCCCCGGTCAGCATCGGCGCGCCCAGAGCAACCGCGATATAGACAAGGGTGGTAGCGGCAATAGCCAGCGGCATGGCGAGCGATATGGTGCGCGGCGCATCCTTCATATCGTCATAATCATAGCTGAGCAGCTGGAAGCCTTCGTAGGCCATGAATACCACGCCCGTCCCCACGACGGCGGCCATGAAGCCGCCCTCGGCATGAGGAGCCGCCAGCCGTTCGGGTGCCCAGTGAACAAGGCCGGCCAGCGCCAGTGCGCCAAGGATCGCCAGCTTGCCCCACACGGCGAGCAGCTCAAACACGGTAGCCTCGCGCGCGCCCACCAGGTTGAGCCCGGCCAGAACAACGATCACGCCGATGGCACAGGCATGAGGCAACCATGGCGCCCCGTTCAGGAAATGGGAGGCATAGGCGCCGAAGGTGAAGGCATAAACCGCGACAGTCAGCGTATAACCCAGAATCAGGACCCAGGCGACGAGCGTTGCCAGCCGCATATAACCGAGCGAGCGCAGATAGGTGTATGATCCACCCGCTTCATCGAGCGTAACCGTCAGCCGCGCATAGCTCTTGCCGGTGGCCCAGGCGATAATTCCGCCCAGCAGAAATGAAACGGCGGCCCATTGCCCGGCTACCGAAATGACCACGCCCAGCGTTGAGAAGATGCCGCCGCCGATCATTCCCCCAACGGCCATGGCCCATGCGCCGGGCAGGCCAAGTGCGGCGTTGTTCACCCGTTGCGAAGCGGCATTCATGCCAAGCCCCTAGCAAACAAAAAGGCGGCCCGAAACCGGACCGCCCTCTTGTTTTCCCGTTCGTCGCCAGACGGCGGTGCTTATGCGCCTGCCGAATCGCCCGGACGATTTTCGCGACGCTCGGCAATGCGGGCGCGCTTGCCGGTGCGGCCGCGCAGGTAATAGAGCTTGGCGCGACGCACGACGCCGCGGCGAACCACGGTGATGCTGTCGAGATTGGGCGAATAGAGCGGGAAGACGCGTTCCACGCCTTCGCCGAAGCTGACCTTGCGCACGGTGAAGTTGGAACCCATGCCGCGGTTCGAACGGGCGATGCACACGCCTTCGAAGTTCTGGACGCGGCTGCGCTCGCCTTCGACAACCTTCACGCCGACGCGCAGCGTGTCACCGGGGCGGAAGTTCGGAATTTCCTTGGAAGCTGCGGTCGCCTTGGCGATTTCCTCGGCTTCGATCTGCTGAATCAGGTTCATTGACCCTGGTCCTCATTTTCTTGCCGCGCGCCAGAGGCAGGCTGGGCCCGAGCACCACTGTGGCGCTCCCAAAGGTCCGGCCTGCGTAACCGTGTGTCATCCTCCGCCCTTTGTTTCCGCCAGGCGGCGATTTTCGCATGATCCCCCGATCGCAGCACTTCAGGGATCGTGCGCCCTTCCCATGTCGTGGGGCGGGTATAGTGGGGATATTCGAGCAAACCATTCTCGAACGATTCCTCGGCCCCACTGGAAGGGGCGCCCATTACGCCGGGAAGCAGCCGAATGCAAGCATCAAGCAGCATCAGCGCGGCAGGCTCTCCGCCCGACAGGACAATATCGCCAACCGAGACTTCCTCGACATCGCGGCCTTCGAATATCCGCTCGTCGAAACCCTCGAATCGCCCGCACAGCACGATCACGCCCGGCCCCGTCGCCAGTTCCCGCACACGCGCTTGCGTGAGAGGCTTTCCGCGCGGGGTCATAGCAATGACCGGACGGGCAGCACCATTTTCGCGCGCGTGATCGATGGCTGCTGCCAGAACGTCAGCCTTCAAGACCATCCCCGCGCCGCCGCCGGCGGGCGTATCGTCCACAGTGCGGTGCTTGTCGCTCGCGAAATCGCGAATCTGCACGGTATCGAGCGACCACCTTCCTTCGGCCATGGCCCGACCGGCAAGCGACACGCCCAACGGGCCCGGAAACATCTCCGGGTAAAGCGTCAGGATGGTCGCAGCAAAACTCACTGTTCGGCCCAGCCCGCTTCAATCACCAATCGCTCCGCATCCCATTGCACCACCGCCTCTGCGCGCATCGGCACCATGAAGCGCTTGCCGGGCTTTCCATCGACAGCGGGGCGCTGGATCTCCAGCACATCGCCCGCGCCGAAATTCTCGACCGCGATGCAGCTCCCGAGCGGTTCGCCAGTGGAGGAGACAGCGGCAAGGCCGATCAGGTCGGCGTGGTAATATTCGCCTTGCGCCAGAGCCGGCATGGCGGAGCGAGGCACGGTGAGCGCGGTGCCGCGCAGTTTTTCAGCGGCATTGCGATCACTCACCTCGGCAAAGCGGGCAATAGCGCCGCCCTTGCCGTCATCCTTCAGTCTTTCCAGCGTCAGTGCAGAATCGTTAAAGGCGCGGTAGCGCCTGAGCGCCACCACGCCTTCTCCGAACAGTTTGAGGCGGACTTCGCCCGTCACTCCATGCGCGCCGGTAATGGCAGCGAGGGTAACGGGCTTGTCCTGTCTCAAGGAAATCAGCCCTCGGCCTTTTCCTCGCCAGCGTCAGCAGCAGGAGCCTCTTCGGCAGCAGCTTCGGCCGGAGCTTCTTCAGCAGCCGCTTCGGAAGCAGCTTCTTCGGCGGCGGCTTCGGGAGCAGCTTCTTCAGCGGCGGGCGCTTCGGCGACTTCTTCTTCGGCCGGAGCGTTGGCGGCTTCTTCAGCGGCCTTGGCGGCTTCTTCGGCCTCGGCCAGCTTGGCGGCCTTGTCCTCGGCGCGGTCCTTGGCCTTCTGGCCCGGTTCGCCCTTGTTCGGGTTGTTGGTGGCGGCGCGTTCCTTGATGCCGGCCTTGTCCAGCATACGGGCAACGCGATCGGTCGGCTGAGCGCCAACGCCCAGCCAGTAGCGCACGCGGTCTTCCTTCAGGTTGACGCGGTTTTCATCGTCCTTGGCCAGCAGCGGGTTGTAGGTGCCGACCTGCTCCAGATAGTTGCCGTCACGCGGGCTGCGGGCATCGGCGGCCACGATCCGGTAGTAAGGACGCTTCTTCGCGCCACCGCGCGACAGACGAAGGGAAACTGCCATCTTATATTACCTTTCCAACTGAAATATCTGAAAAATCATTTCTTCTTGAGCAAATTCGATAAATCCGGAGCGCCGCCGCCAAGGCCGGGCAGGCCGCCCATACCGCCGCCGCCAGAGCCACCGCCAAGGCCGGGCATCG
>CAZWEY010000064.1:0-11056 GCA_964632055.1 uncultured Sphingomonadaceae bacterium | reverse complement strand
CAGCGTATCCATCGTGCGTTCGAAACTGCCGAAACCCAGCATGCCCTGCTTCTGCGGGTCGCGTTCTTCCCAGCCCATAAATCTGGAGATCACCGCCTGTTCCAGCGGGCCGGCCGCAAATAACAGCCAGCGCAGGTAATCCGCGCATTCGGTGTCACTGGGGCCAAGCTGGCGTTCGGGGTGCATTTCAGCCAGATAGGCGCAGATCGCGGCGCATTCGCTCACCACCCGGTCACCTTCTTCGGCATGGTGAATGATGACCGGCACCTTGCCCATGGGATTGGCGGCGATCAGCGCGGCCGGCTTGTCCGCCCAGTCAACCAGCACCGTTGCATATTCCGCGCCCGCTTCATGCAGCGCCCAGCGCGCGATCTGCCCGCGCGACATCGGATTGGTGTAAAAGGTGTAATGCGGCATGGCCATCTGTTCCGGTTATCATGAGTGCAGCCTGCAGGATAGATTTGACTGCGCGATGACGGGTCTTGCGCCAAAGCCTGTTGCGGCGGCGCGCCTGCGCCGCTAGGCGAAGCAGCACGATGAACCAGATGGCCCATTCCCCTTCCGACCCGCATGGCGGTGAAACGCTGCTGCCTGCGCCCGACACCGAAATCAGCGTGCGCGAGCTGTTCGGGATCGACATCGACATGAAATGCCCCGCCTTTTCCCAGGCGGACGAACGGGTGCCCGACCTTGACGAAAGCTATGTGTTCGATCCGGACACCACGCTCGCGATCCTGGCGGGCTTTGCCTATAATCGCCGGGTGATGGTGCAGGGCTATCACGGCACCGGCAAATCGACTCACATCGAACAGGTGGCCGCGCGGCTCAAATGGCCCTGTGTGCGGATCAATCTGGATGCGCATATCAGCCGCATCGACCTTATCGGCCGCGATGCCATCGTGCTGCGCGACGGGTTGCAGGTGACGGAATTTCGCGAAGGCCTGCTGCCCTGGGCGTTGCAGCACCCGGTGGCGCTGGTGTTCGACGAATATGACGCGGGCCGGCCGGACGTGATGTTCGTGATCCAGCGCGTGCTGGAAACCGAAGGCAAGCTGACCCTCTTGGACCAGAACCGCGTGATCCGCCCGGATGCAAACTTTCGCCTGTTTGCCACCGCCAACACGGTCGGCCTTGGCGATACGTCGGGTCTTTATCACGGCACCCAGCAGATCAACCAGGGCCAGATGGACCGCTGGAACATCGTCGTTGCGCTCAATTATCTGCCGCATGAAACGGAATGCGCCATTGTTGGCGCCAAGGCCCCGGGAACGGGCGAGGCGACCATCGCCAGCATGGTCCGCGTGGCCGACCTCACCCGGCAGGGCTTCATGAATGGCGACATTTCCACCGTGATGAGCCCGCGCACGGTCATCACCTGGGCGCAGAACGCGGCGATCTTCAAGAATGTCGGCTTTGCCTTCCGCCTCTCGTTCCTCAACAAGTGCGACGAGACGGAACGGATGCTGGTGGCGGAATATTACCAGCGCGTGTTCGGCGAGGATCTGCCGGAAAGCGTCGTCGGCAAGGGCTAGGCCGCTTCGCCCGGATAGCGCGCCGCCACGAAATACAACCCCTCCGGCGGGGCATTAAGCCCCAGTGCCGCCCGGTCGCGCGCAGCCAGCGCCTCTGCCAGCTGTTCTTCGCGCCACCGTCCCATGCCGACCAGTGCAAGGCAGCCGACCATCGAGCGCACCTGATGGTGCAGGAAGCTGCGCGCGGCGGTTTCGATCAGCACCATTTCGCCTTCTCGCCGCACATCGAGCCGGTCCAGCGTCTTCAGCGGGCTTTGCGCTTGGCAGTGAACCGAGCGGAAAGTGGTAAAATCATGGTGCCCGACCAGCGCCTGCGCCGCACGGTGCATCGCCTCTGCATCCAGCGGCTGGGGCACAGCCCAAGCCCGGTTCGCCTCCAGCGTCAGCGGCGCGCGGCGGTTGCAAATGCGATAGAGATAGCTGCGGCCCACGCAGGAAAAGCGGGCGTGCCAGTCATCCGGCACCGCCTCGCAAGCAGTCACCGCGACCGGGGCGGGGCGCAGGTGATGATTGAGCGCCTCCATCAGCCGGAACGGGGCGATATCCTTGGCGATATCGACATGGGCGCGCATGGCCAGCGCATGGACGCCTGCATCGGTGCGCCCGGCCGCGTGCATCGTTGCCTTCTCGCCCGTCACCGCGAAGGCCGCGTCTTCCACCGCCTGCTGCACCGACGGGCCATGCGCCTGGCGTTGCAGCCCCATGAACGGGGTGCCGTCAAATTCGAGGGTGATGGCGAAGCGGGTCAAGAAAGCTGCGTCCCTGCGGCAATGCTCCGTCCGCGCAGCAGAGCCGACGTTTCCATGGCAGGCCGCCCCGCGCGCTGGATGAGCACTGGACGGATCGCGCCTTCGCCGCAAGCGATGGTCAGCGCATCGTCAAGCGTCACGCCCGGTGCGCCTGCGGCTTCCACCACTTCTGCCGCCAGAACCCGATACCGTTCCCCCTCCAGTTCGAAAAACGCCCCCGGTGCGGGCGCAAAGGCGCGGACCTGCCGTTCGACTTCGCTGGCGCTGGCGGCAAAGTCCAGCCGGCTTTCAGCCTTGTCGATCTTGTGAGCGTAAGTGATGCCGTCTTCCGGCTGCGGGCGTTCCGGAAAGGCGGACAGGTCGGCCAGCACCTCGACCATCAGTCGCGCGCCCATCTGGGCCAGTTCTTCGGTCAGATCGCCCGCATTCTTGCGGTCAACCGGGGTGCGCCTTTCCAGCAGCACCGGGCCGGTATCCAGCCCGGCCTCCATCTGCATGATACCGACGCCCGTTTCCGCGTCGCCTGCAAGGATGGCGCGCTGCACCGGCGCCGCGCCGCGCCAGCGTGGCAGGAGCGAGCCGTGGATGTTGAGGCACCCGTTTCGCGGTGCATCCAGAATGGCCTGAGGCAGGATCAGCCCATAGGCGGCGACGACCGCCACATCGGCATCGAAGGCGGCAAAGGCGGCCTGTTCGTCCGCTGCTTTGAGTGATGCCGGGGTGCGAACCGGGATTGACAGCTCTTCCGCCACGCGTTGCACCGGCGAGGGCTGCAACTGTTTGCCCCGGCCCGCCGGGCGCGGCGGCTGGCTATAGGCGGCGACCACCTCGTGCCCGGCCTGGACCAGAGCTTTGAGCGCCGGGACGGCAAAATCGGGCGTCCCCATGAAGATGATGCGCATAAGCTTGGCCCCGGCCTTTCGTGTCAGCGCGCCACGCCCTATCTGGCTGGGCATGGCATCGCAAGAGATCGAGCAACTGGCGTCTGCGCTCTCACGCCTGCCGGGGCTTGGCCCGCGCTCGGCCCGGCGCGCGGTGCTTTGGCTGGTCAAGAAGCGCGAAACCGCGCTCGTGCAGCTGCTTGCCGCGCTCGAAGCGGTCAAGGACAGGCTGGTCGAATGCCCTGAATGCGGCAATGTCGATACGCGCAGTCCCTGCACCATCTGCGCCGATCCGCGCCGCGATGCGCGTTCGCTCTGCGTGGTGGAGGATGTGGCGGATCTCTGGGCGCTGGACCGGGCCAAGCTGTTCACCGGGCGCTATCATGTGCTCGGCGGCCGCCTTTCCGCGCTCGAAGGGGTGAGGCCGGAAGACCTTTCCATCGGCAAGCTGCTGGAACGGGTGGCGGCTGGCGGCATCGACGAGGTGGTGCTGGCCATGAATGCCACGCTGGAAGGCCAGACCACCGCGCATTATATTGCGGAACGGCTGGAAAGCTTGCCTGTGCGCATCACGCAGCTCGCTCACGGCCTGCCGGTGGGCGGCGAGCTGGATTACCTGGACGAGGGCACTTTGGCTCAGGCCTTGCGGGCGCGGCGACCTGTCGCTTGATTGAAAAGGTCAGCCGCACTATCTGCACCCCATGGCTATCCGCGAAATCCTCGAAGTTCCCGACCCGCGCCTGAAGCAGGTCTCCGTGCCCGTCGAAACATTCGACGAGGCGCTGAAAATCCTCGTCGCCGACATGTTCGAGACGATGTATGACGCGCCCGGAATCGGCCTTGCCGCCATTCAGGTGGGCGTGCCGCAACGCGTGGTGGTGATCGACCTCCAGCCCGAAGACCCGGACGCGGAGCCCGTCGCCTGCGATCATGATGGCCACCACCACCATCACCAGCCGACGAAAAAGGAACCGAGGGTCTTCATCAACCCGGAAATCCTCGATCCGTCCGAAGACCACTCGGTCTATCAGGAAGGCTGCCTTTCCGTGCCCGATATCTATGCCGAGGTGGATCGCCCGGCGACCTGTCGCGTTCGCTGGCAGGATCTTGAGGGCAATGTGCATGAGGAGCAGATGGAAGGCCTGATGGCGACCTGTATCCAGCACGAGATGGATCATCTGGAAGGCATATTGTTCATCGATCACCTTTCCCGCCTCAAGCGCAGCATGGCGCTCAAGAAGCTGGAGAAGATGCGCCGTGCGGCGTGAACCCCGTTGGGGATAGATTGAAATCAGCGCTGGCGTTCTCCATCCGTTCCGCATAGAGTTCGGGAATGGATAATGCTGTCATCACCGCTGTCATCGCCATCCTCGCTCTTTTTGCCGGGCTGCTTGTTGGCTGGTTTGCAGGCTCGCGGCCGGTTGCCGAATGGCGCTCCCGCTTCGAGACGAGAGACGCAGAAGCGCGCGGACTTGACGAGCAGTTCCGCCGCGCGATCACCGAACTGGCCGGCGCAAGCGAGCGTGCGGCCCGCGCCGATCAGTTGACAGATGATCTCGCCGCCGCACGGGACGAGCGCGAGGCGGTCCGGGCGGAACTGGCGACGCTCAAGGCCAATGCCGCCCATTTCGAGGAGCAGAAGCGCCTGTTGCTGGAAGCGCAGGAAGCCTTGAAGAAGGAATTCGAGAACGCAGGGTCCAAGGTGCTGGAAAAAGCTCAGGAGGCATTTCTCAGCCGCGCGCAGGCCCGGTTCGAGGAAAGCGAAAAGACGCAAGGGGAACGGCTCTCGGCGCTGCTCGCCCCTGTCGGCAACAAGCTCGAAAATTACGAGAAGCAGGTGCGCGAGCTGGAGGAAAAGCGGGTCGATGCCTTCGGTCAGCTGCTGGGCCAGATCGATGCGCTGCGCAGTGGGCAGGAACAGGTCCGGCGCGAGGCGCAGCGGTTAGGCAATTCGCTGACCAATGCGCCCAAGGCACGGGGCCGCTGGGGCGAACGCGCGCTTCAGAACGTGCTCGAACAATGCGGATTGTCGGAACATACCGATTTCAGCACTGAACATTCGGTTGAGACAGAGCAGGGACGCCTGCGGCCCGATGCCATCGTGCGCATCCCCGGCAACAAGCAGCTGGTGATCGACGCCAAGGTCTCGCTCAATGCCTATCAGGAAGCCTTCGAGGCCGAGGATGACGATGATGTGCGCAAGGCAGCGCTGACGCAGCATGCGCGCTCGATGCGAAACCATGTGCAGACGCTGGGCGCCAAGTCTTATCAGAGCCAGTTCGACGAAGCGCCGGATTATGTCGTGATGTTCGTTCCGGGCGAACATTTCGTCGCCGCCGCGCTTGAACATGACCCGGAGCTGTGGGACTTCGCCTTCCGCAACAAGGTTCTGCTGGCAACGCCAACCAATCTGGTCGCCATTGCTCGCACCGTGGCCGAGGTCTGGCGGCAGGATACCATCGCGCGCGAGGCGGTCGAGATCGGCAAGGCGGGCGCAGAATTATACGAACGCCTCGCCACCGCCGCCGATCATCTCAAGCGTGTGGGCTCGGGGCTGGAAAGCGCGGTGAAGAACTACAACAATTTCGTCGGCAGCTTCGAACGCAATGTACTGTCCTCCGGCAAGCGCCTGCGCGACAAGGGCATCGCCATAGGCAAGCGCGAGATCGACGATGTGCCGCTGGTGGAAGCTTCACCCCGTTATGGGGGCACACAGGATGAAACGAACGTCGTCCGCTTGCCGGAATCGGGCGGGGCCGGGTCGGAAGGGTGAGACCCCAGGTTCAGCCGTCCAGCGTGGCCAGCACCTCGTAAGCCAGCACCGCTGCGGCGACGGCGGCGTTCAGGCTGTCGGCGCGCCCTCGCATCGGCATGGTGACGCGCAGGTCGCATTCTGCCTCATAGGCTTCGGGCAGCCCTTGCGATTCATTGCCAACCATGAGGAAGCAGGGGGCGGCATAGGGCGCCCCGCGATAGGGCAGCGAATCGCGCAAGGAGGCGGCGACGAGTTGCCCCGGCCCCGCGCGGAGCCAGACGATGAAATCCGCCCAAGAGGCCTGCACCACCTGCTGCGTGAAGATCGCGCCCATGCTGGCGCGCACAGCCTCGACCGAGAAGGGATCGGTGCAATCGTCGATCAGGATCAGCCCGCCCGCGCCCACGGCATCGCCGGTGCGCAGCATGGTGCCCAGATTGCCCGGATCGCGCAGCGCCTGCGCCACCAGCCAGATCGGCGCGGATGCACGTTCAAGGCTGGCAAGCGTGGTGTCGAATTCGGCAAAGACACCGGCGACGGCCTGCGGGTTTTCCTTGCCGGTGATCTTGGCAAGGATGTCTTCGGGCACTTCGATGATCTCGCCGCCTGTGGCCAGCACAACGGCCTCCAGCGCATCGAGCAGCGGGTGAGGATCGCGGCTTGTGGCCATGACCAGCGTTTCGGGCAGGTGCCCAGCCTCGCGCGCATCGGTCAGCAAGCGCAACCCTTCGGCCAGAAAACGCCTCTCGCGTCGCCGGTGCTTCTTGTCGCGCAAGCTGCGCAACGCCTTGACGGTAGGGTTGGAAAATCCGGTTATCTGGCGGCGCATAGGGGCGCGATCATTCCTCGCCAAAGCCGCCGGCGACCAGTTCGACCAGTCCGTCGAGCGTTGCCTGTGCCGCAGGGCCGGTCACGGCGATGGCGATAGTATCGCCCTTGGCGGCGCCCAGCATCATCAGGCCGAGTATCGAGCCTCCGGCGGCGCGGGTGCCGTCCTTGCAGACTTCGACACTCAGCCCTTCGGGAAGTTCGCTCACCATATTGACGAATTTGGCGCTGGCACGGGCATGCAGGCCGCGCTGGTTGACGATGAGAACCTCGCTTTGTGCCGTTTCCATGTCCATCCCCCGATGCGCCTGTTTCAGGCGTCCTGCCCCAGAAATTGCGAAGCGATCGTGATGTAGTTGCGCCCCGCGTCCCGCGCCGCGATCGCCGCATCAGTCACATTCATGCATTTGCGCGCGCCCGCCAGCCGGATCAGCATGGGCAGGTTTATCCCGGCAATCACCTCGATATGCCCCGCTTCCATCAATGAAATGGCAAGGTTGGACGGGGTCCCTCCGAACAGGTCCGTCAGGATGATCACCCCTTCGCCTGTATCCACGGCCTTCACGGCATTGCGAATCTCCGCCCGGCGCTGCTCCATATCGTCGCTGGGGCCTATGCAGATGGTTTCCACCTGTTCCTGCTGGCCGACGACATGTTGCATCGCCAGCACGAATTCGTCCGCAAGGTTGCCATGGGTAACCAGGATAATGCCGATCATGGGAAGAAAAAGCTCCGAACCGGATGGGGTGCGAACCCTTCGCGGTTGAATAGGGAATAGTCGTCGCGGATCACGGTTGATGCGGTCCTTCGATCATTTCCGCAGCGCGCGAACCGAGGTTGCGGTGCAGCACAGTGGGCGAAAATCCCGAATCGCGCAAGGCCCCGGCGATCTGTTCGGCTGCAAAAACCGAGCGATGGCGGCCGCCGGTGCAGCCAAAGGCGATATGGACATAGGCTTTCCCGCGCAGCTGGTAGCGCGGCAGAAGACACAGCAGCAGATCGCGGATGCGGGTGATGCTTTCCTCCCAGGCTGGGTCTTGCCGGATGAAATCGCCCACCGGCGCATCAAGCCCGGTTCCCTCGCGCAACTGCGGATCCCAGTGCGGATTGTCGAGATAGCGCATGTCGAACAGCAGGTCGGCGACCGGCGGCATGCCGCGGGCAAAACCGAAACTGGTGACGGTGAGGGTCATCTCGCTGGCACCGCCTTCGGAAAATTGCTCGCGGATCGCCTGTTGCAGCTGGCTGGAGGAAAATCCGGTCGTGACGATCACCGAATCGGCCCAGCGCCGCAGGGGGGCCAGCAATTCGCGTTCTGCCGCGATGCCTGCTGCAACAGGCATGCCCTGGCTCATCGGGTGGGGCCGCCGGGTTTCATTGTAGCGGCGTTCCAGTTCCTCTCCCGCACAATCGAGGAACAGAGTGTTGATCAGATAGCGGCCGCTGGCGGCGAGATCCTTGATCCGGGCGATGATGGCGTTGGGATCCAAACCGCGCGTACGGCTGTCGAAACCGATGGCGAATCGGACTGCTTCGTTGCCGCCCTGCTTGTCCTCCGGGCCGACCAGCCGCTTGAGCAGACGGACGGGGAAATTGTCGATCGCCTCCCAGCCGAGATCTTCCAGCACACGCAACGCAGTCGTCTTGCCCGCGCCGGACATGCCGGTCACCAGCAGAATGCGTGGGCGAGTGTCTTGTGCGTCTGGCGGCATCGCTGGCAACATGCGCCGGTTGCGCCGTAAAGGAAAGCGCCCCTAGACAGTGCCATGACTGATCAGCGCCATTTCGGAGCGAAGTGGCAGCGCGGGGCTGTCCGGCCAGAGGCGGATATGAGGCAGGGCGATCCCGTGGCGCCTCACGGTTTCTGCCTTTTCGACATGGCGTGGCGCGTCATGATCGAGGCTTATGAGCAGGGCAACGGGCACAAGCCGCGCCACAGGCAGTTCGATCAGGCCGACATTGCGCACTTCGAGAAGCCCACAGGTTGCAGGCGCGGGGCTGGCGAGCAGGCTCCCCGCAGAGGATTCCAGAAAGACCCCGTCATCGCCCACCAACTGTGCCCCGCGATCGATCAGGGCGAGCGCCAGGCTGGATTTGCCGCTGCCCGGTGGCCCCTCTATCAGCAAGCCGCGCCCGCCTATCGCCACGCAGCCGGCCTGATGGAGGATGCTACTCATTGGTGTGCGGTCCTTGGCAGCGACAGGGAGAGACAGGCGCCAGAGAGTCCGTCGGGCCGGTCGGTCACACCAAGGGTGCCATCATGGGCTTCGGCAATGGTGCGCGCGATGGCAAGGCCAAGCCCGGAATGATTGCCAAATCCTTCGCCATCGGGCCGCAGGGAATGGAACCTCTCGAAAATCTTTTCCCGCTCCGATGCAGGAATACCGGGGCCTTCGTCGCAGATACTCATGACCACCCGGTCTGTCTCATTGCGCACCAACACGGCAATCGTTCCACCGGGCGGCGAGAAGGACACGGCATTGTCGAGCAGGTTCTCTATGATCCGCTCCAGCCTGACCGGCACCCCCATCACCATGGCCCGTCCGCGGCCCTTGCTGGAAAGGGTGATGCGGCGGCCTTCGTTTTCCTGGCGGTCTTCTCTTGCACCGATGGCAGCGGCAGCCAGCCGGCCCAGATCGACCTGCTCAAAAGTGGCGCGGCTCAGTTCGGCATCGATCCTGCTGGCATCCGCGATTTCGGTGACCAGCCGGTCGATTCGCTGCAGATCGTGGCTGGCTATCCCCAGAAGCTGGGTCCGCAACTCGGGCTTGCTGACCGTTTCCAGCGATTCCAGCGCGCTGCGCAGGCTGGCAAGAGGGTTCTTGATTTCATGGGCCACATCGGCGGCGAAGCTTTCTACCGCGTCGATCCTGAGGCGCAGCGCGCTGGTCATGTCGGAAATGGCGCGGGCCAGCATGCCGATCTCGTCGCGGCGCTCGGGCAGGCGGGGCACCTCCACCGCGCGTTCACGGCCCAGCCTGACCCTTACCGCCGCACGCACCAGCGCGCGTAGCGGCTGAACAATGGTGCGCGCGAGAAACAGCGAGAGCTGGACCGAGATGAACAGGGTGATTGCGACGATAATCGCGAGGTTCTGACGGGCCAGCCGGACACGTTCGGTGATATCGGCAGAATTGCGGGTGGTGAGCAGGGTCAGGCCAGCAGTATCGTCTGGCGCCCCGATTGCGGCGGCCGCGCTGATCATGGGCGTCCGGTCGGGCGCATAGCGTTGCACCACCTGAGCCTCTCTGCGGCCAAGCACACGCCCTATTTCCGGCCAATGGCGCGCGGCATCCTGCGCCGGTTCGACATGGGGGGGGACCGGCGGGGCACCGAGCAGCGCATCCATTCCGCGATCCAGCAGCCGGGCCGCCTTGTCATACCATGGCTGGGCATCGGGATTGGCCAGCCTGTATGCGGGGCGCGCGGAAAGGGCAAAACTGTCGGAAACCAGAGCGCCGTGCCGGTCGAACAGCCGGATTCTCAGGCCCTGGCTTTCGCCCAGTCTTGCAATCAGCGCGTCTCTGCGGGCCGGGCCTGCAGCATCGAGCGCCTCGGCCATGATCTGCGCTTCGCTTCGGGCCAGCGCGAAGCGTTCGGCCAGCAATTGCTGGCGATAGGAATCGAGATAGAACAAGCTGCCGCCAAGGATCGCCAGCGCCACGATATTGACCAGCAATATGCGCGCGGTGAGCGAGGCCTTGCGGGTCCAGAACAGCGGGCTGAGACGCAATTCCTCCCGCTCGTCCGCGGCGTCACTGGCAGGGAGTGCAGGCTCACTCATCGCTGAAACTGTAGCCTGCGCCATAGAGCGTCTCGATCGCGCCAAATTCGGGATCAACCGCGCGGAACTTGCGTCGTAGCCGCTTGATATGGCTGTCGATCGTGCGATCATCGACGAAGATATCGTCCGAATAGGCCGCATCCATCAACTGGTTGCGGCTTTTGATCAGGCCGGGCCGATGCGCCAGCGCCTCGAGAATCAGGAATTCCGTCACGGTGAGCGAAACCGGCCGGTCATCCCACGAGACATGGTGGCGCGCCGGGTCCATCGATAGGCGGCCCCTGCTGAAGGGCGGAGGCACTGCACCATCGCCGGACAGGCCTTCTTCCCCCTCTGCGGGTGCAGCGAGAGCCGAGCGCCGCAATATCGCGGCGATTCGGGCGAGCAGCAGCCGCTGGCTGAAAGGCTTGGCGATATAATCATCGGCCCCCATGGCCAGCCCTTCCGCCTCGTCCTGCTCATTGTCCTTGCTGGTCAGGAATATCACCGGGAGATCGCTGGTCTCGCGCAGGCGGCGCAGCAGTTCC
>CAZWEY010000063.1:0-11604 GCA_964632055.1 uncultured Sphingomonadaceae bacterium | reverse complement strand
GCAACACAGCACGCATGACGGGATGGGCAGGCATGCGGATGGCGATGGTCGGCAAGCCCGCGGTCACCGCGCCAGCCACCGGCGCGCCGCGGCGCAGCGGCAGCACCATGGTCAGCGGTCCCGGCCAGAAGCGTTCTGCCAGACGCAACGCCTGCGCATCCATTTCAGCGAGCCTGCCAGCATCCTCCAGACAAGCGACATGCACGATCAGCGGATTGAAATCGGGTCGCCCCTTGGCGCGGTATATCTGCGCCACCGCCTCTGCGCTGTCGGCTCTTGCGGCCAGCCCATAGACCGTCTCTGTCGGCAGCGCGACAAGCGCGCCTTGGCCAAGGCGCGCGGCGGCCCTGGCGATTGCATCGCCATCGGCGGGCTGAACAAGAGGCGTGTCTTTGCCTGACATGGCCCCAGCCGCTATAGGCTTGCGCGAACCAAGCCAAGGAAAAGCCGTCAGCGCTCTCCTTTTCGTCAGCTTTGTATGGGAATTGATGCATTGGCCGACCTGCAAGATCATCTGGCCCGCATTGCCGATGCGCTGGAGCGGCTGTCCCCTCCGCCCGGCAAGGCAGATTGGCTCGCAGCGCCTGCCTATGTCTGGGGCCGGGGTCAGACCCGTGCGGTTGCAGTGCTGGAAGCCCCGCCGCTTGATTTGCTGCGCGGAATCGACCCGCAAAAGGCCCAGGTCACCGCCAATGTGATGCGCCTTGCGCAAGGCCATGCTGCGCATGACATGTTGCTGTGGGGTTCGCGCGGCATGGGCAAATCGGCTCTGCTGAGGTCCAGCGTCCTTGCCGCACAAGTTAGCCATGGCGGGCAGATCGCCCTGGTCCAGCTTGCTGCCGATGCGCTAGAGGGCCTGGCGGAACTGTTCGCCTTGCTCAGCGCGGTTCCGCGCAACTTCCTGCTGTTCATCGACGATCTGGGCTTCGCAGACACCGACAGCGAAGGTCCGCGCCTGTTGCGCAGCTGGCTGGAAGGCGGGGTGGAAGCGCGCCCGGGCAATGTGCGCCTTGCCGTGACGTCAAACCGCCGGGTGATCGTTCCGCGCCACACGTCCGAACAGGATGATCCCATCAACCCGCGCGATGCCATGGACGACAAGCTGGCGCTCGCCGACCGTTTCGGCCTGTCGATCGGCTTTCACGCCTGCTCGCAGGAAGATTATCTGGCCATCATCGCCGGATATGCGGCGGCCCATGGTCTCGCTTATAACGAGGAGGAGGCGCTGGAGTGGTCAAAGCGGCGCGGCGCGCGGTCGGGCCGGGTTGCCTGGCAATTTGTCACCGAACTGGCCGGGCGCATGGGCAAAAGCCTCTAGCGTCCTATTGGCCACCATCGGGATCGGGCTTGAAGGTCGCGATCGCCCCGCCTTTCAGCTCACGCCGGGGAGGCAGCGGCGTGGAGCGCACCTCCCTGGGCGGGGTTGCCGGTTTGGCTCCCGGCGCTTCTACTCGCCAGATTATTCCTGCCGTATCGTCGCTCACCAGCAGGGCGCCGGTCTTGTCCCATGCCACCCCGCTCGGCCGCCCTTGCGCATCGCCTTCGCTGTTCAGGAAACCGCTCAGGACCGGCCTGGGCATGCCAGACGGATTGCCCAGTTCATCAAACGGGACGAAGATCACATCATAGCCTGAAACCGGGCGGCGGTTCCACGAGCCATGCCGGGCGATGAAGGCGCCATTTTCGAACGCTGCCCCCATGCGGTGCCCTGCGCCGGTAAAGGCAAGGCCCAGTGCTGCAACATGAGGCCCCAGCGCATATTCGGGCTTGCGGGTATATTCGGTCAGGAATTGGGGCATCGGATCCTTGACCCGGTGATCCATCACATCCTTCCAATAGACCCAGGGCCAGCCATATTGCGCGCCTACCGGCACATTGGTGAGATAATCGGGCACCATGTCCGAGCCGAGCATGTCGCGCTCATTGACGGTGGTCCACAATTCACGGGTCGCGGGATTGAAGTCGAGCCCGTTGGGATTGCGAAGGCCTGCGGCAAACTGGCGGCGGATCTTGCGCACCGTGTCATATTGCCAGATCGCGGCCCTGCCCTGCTCCGCATCCATGCCGCCTTCGCCGATATTGGAGGCCGAACCCACCGCGACATAAAGCTTGCCATCGATGTCGATGGCCAGATTGCGCACCCAGTGATTTCCGCCTGGCGGCAGATCCATCAGCTTTTCAGGCTCACCCGCGAGCTTCGTCTGTCCCGGTTCGAAAGCGAAGGCAAGCAAGGCGTCGTGCTGAGCCACATAGAGCTTGCCATCGCGATAGCCGATACCCGAAGGCGAGCTTAACCCCTCGCGCAGCACAAAGCGCGCTTCGGCCGCGCCATCACCATTGGCATCGCGCAGCAAAACCAGCTGATCGGGCGATGTGCCTGTCGCGCCCGCCCGGCCCATGAGCCATTTTGCAATCAAACCGGTGATGCCGCCCGGCCCATTGCCGGCAGGAGCTTTGGCAAGCGCCACGATCACATCGCCATTGGGCAGGCTCAGCATATTGCGCGGGTGGTCCAGCCCGGCTGCAAAACGGCTGACTTCCAGACCCTCTGCCGAAATGGGCGCAGCGCCTTCAGGCCAGCCAACCGCCTTGGGAACCACGATCGTCGGGAACCATTCGCTCTCGGGATCTTCCTCCAGCTGGGGATCGGTGCCTGTCAGGCTGGCCATATCCTTGTCGGCCACGTCGCCGCGCCACAGCCAGCCCGCCACCAGAGCCAAAAGCACCACCGCAACCGCGGCGAGGATGATCGGTTTCTTTCGGTTTTCCATAGTCCGCCTGATAGGCCGACCCGCGCCCGGCCGCAATGGCGCGGCCGCTTGCCCGGCGAGAGAGCATTTCGCCCCGAAACGGGACAGCCGCCGCAATTAGACTTACGTATTGCCGCTTTGGCGGGCATCATGATGCTGAATTTCGAGTTAATGCCGGGTCGGCCCCGGCCTGTTGAGGGTATGAATGATGAGGATTCGATTGCTTCCTTTGTCCATCGCCGCATCCGCCGGCCTTGTTGCAACGCCGGCATGGGCACTGGCCGAAAACCATGATCCTGCCCAGGTAATGGCAGTATCGCCCCATCACTCCACACCAGGCGCTCCCCTGCCGGTTGGTCAAATGCCGGTTGGCCAGATGCCCGCCCCAGCGCTGCCGCCCATGCCGGGCGACATGGCCGCCACTCCGGCCGGCCCTGCCGGCGCCTACCCCCCCGAATATCAACGCGCCCGCGCAGAATGGGTGAATGAATGTTCGCGCCGCTACAGGAGCGACCATCGCCGTGGCGGCGAAGGCGGCATTATCGGCGGGCTGCTCGGTGCAGTCGCGGGAGGAATTGCGGGCAACCGCATCGACAATCATGGCAGCCGCCTTGCCGGAACCCTCATCGGCGCAGGCGTCGGCGGCGTTGCGGGCGCGGTCATCGGCTCGGTGATCGACCGTGGCGGCAAATCCAAAGCCGAGAACGAAGCGCTCGACTGGTGCGAGGACTATCTCGCCCGTAACAGCGCGCCGCAGGGCTATGGTCAGCCTTATGCCTATCCGCCGATGGCTTATCAGGGCATGAATTATGCGATGGCCTATCCCTATGGGCCGCCCATGATGATGCAGCCGGTCATGATCCCGGTGCAGCGCTGTCATGAACATGAAGTGGTGGAGCGGGTGGTCGAAAAGCCGGTCTATCGCACTGTGACCAAGCGCCGCATCATCCGTGAAAAGCGGGTGAAGATGCAGCCGACCAAGACGGTGAAATACGTCAAGACCATCAAATAATTGATTTTCTGATATAATTTCAACATCCGGAAAAGTTGCGCTGCGCAACTTTGCCGGATGTGCATATCAGATATCGCCGCCGGTCAGCCGCTGGCAGATCAGATCGAGCTGGTCGAGCGAACGATAGCGAATCGTTACCATGCCCGAACGCGGATCCGCATCGGCGTTGATCCGCACGGCAAGACCCAGAAATTCCTCCAGATGATTCTGCACCGCGCGAATATCCGCGTCGGGCACCGCATCGCGCAAGGGCCGGGCATGGCGCGGCTCGGCATGGCGCTTGTTGCCGCGGCGCACTTCCTTCTCCAGCTCTCTCACGGAAAGCTGGCGGCTGATGACTCGCTGGGCCAGTTCTTCGGCATCGTCGCGCCCGACCAGCGCGCGGGCATGACCCATCGACAAGGCGCCCGACTCGACCTGCGAGATTACGGAAGCAGGAAGGGATAGCAGGCGCTGCAGATTGGCGACATGGCTGCGCGACTTGTCGACCATGCGCGCGATTTCCGCCTGGGCCAGCCCTTCGCCTTCTGCCAGCCTCTGATAGGCCCGCGCCTCTTCGATCGGATTGAGATCCTCGCGCTGCAAATTCTCGATCAGCGCAAGGGCCATCACCTCGCGCTCGGAAAGTTCGCGAACCAATGCGGGGATTTCATGCAATTGCGCCTTTTGCGCCGCGCGCCAGCGCCTCTCTCCCGCCACCAGCTGATAACGCCCCGCCCCCATGGCCCGCACGATAACGGGCTGGATCACACCCCTGGCGGCAATCGATGCGGCCAGTTCTTCCAGCGCAGCTTCATCGAAATGGCGGCGCGGCTGCTCGGGATGCGGCTCTATCGATGCGACCGGCAAGGAAGCCAGGCCACTCACCGAACCGGATGTCTGTGCAGGCCCGCTTATCCCGCGCGTTTCGCCACCGGCAGGCACAACCAGCGCTTCCTCGCGGCGCACATCGCCCAGCAGCGCGCCCAATCCCCGGCCAAGCCGCCTTGGGGCAGTGCGCTGCGGGGCGGAAATATCGGTTCGATCTTCGCTCATGCCGCTTTCCTCTTGTCCGGCAGGCGGCCGATAAGCTCGCGGGCGAGAGCCATATAGGCCTGGCTTCCTGCGCAATTATGATCATAGACCAGGGCCGGCATGCCGTGGCTCGGTGCTTCGGAGAGCCGGACATTGCGGGGGATCACCGCCTCGAATACCAGCTGGCCAAGGCACGCCCGCACATCGTCTGCCACCTGATCAGTCAGCCGGTTGCGCCGGTCGAACATGGTCAGCACGATACCGATAATGCCTAGGTCCGGATTGAAACGTTGCTGCACCCGCTCGACCGTCTGCAAAAGCTGGCTCAAGCCCTCAAGCGCGAAGAATTCGCATTGTAGCGGCACCAGCAAAGTATCGGCCGCAGACAGCGCATTGAGCGTCAGAAGACCAAGCGATGGCGGACAATCGATGAAACAGATGTCATGCGCCATATCCTTGCCCAGCGCATCGCGCAGCCGATCGGTGCGGTTATCAACCCCCACCAGCTCCACCTCGGCGCCGGAGAGATCCACCGTGGCGGGCACGATATCAAGACCGGGAATGGCGGTGGGCCTCAGGCAGGAAGCAAGCGCAACCTGATCGATCAGCAAATCGTAGCTGGAAGCCTCGCGATCCGAGGCATCAATACCGACACCGGTCGATGCATTGCCTTGCGGATCGAGGTCGATCAACAAGGTGCGCCAGCCGGTCGCAGCCATGGCAGTGGCGATATTGATCGCGGTGGTGGTCTTGCCCACCCCGCCCTTCTGATTGGCAATCGCGATCGTGATCATCCGCCCTGCCGCTCCTGTTCCAGCCTGCCCGTTATAATTCCGGCCTCCGCATCGGTCAGCGATTGTTCCACGTGAAACAGTCGCGCCCGGCACTTCGGCAATGCCGCCAGTTCTAGCCCGGCACTGCGCCCTTTGGGCAACAGCCATAGGGTATCGGGTGTGGAAAAGCGTGCGGATAAGTCGAGCAGGCTATCCAGCGGCGCGAAAGCGCGCGCGGAAATCACCCCGGCAGAAAAACTCTCTACCCGCTCCAGACGTGCACCCAGAACTGCGCATTGATCCAACGCCAGCGCATTGCAGCAGTGTTCGAGCCATTCGATCCGACGGCGACGCGATTCGACCAACCTGACTGTCCATCGCGGCCGCAAACAGGCGATGACAAGACCAGGAAACCCGGCCCCGCTGCCCAGATCGAGCCATGGCCCCGAAGGTTCGCCATCCAGAAAGCGAAGCAATTGCGCACTATCGGCGAAGTGCCTTTGCCACAGGAATGGCAAGGTGGCCGCCGCGATCAGATTTTGGCGCGCATTCTCTTCCTTCAGCATGATCGCCAGCCGGTCGAGGCGGGCTAGTGCTGCATCATCGCCCAGAGATGCCACAAAGCACCGCGCAGAATGTTCATCTGTGACCCTCATGCTTCGGCCGCGCTCCGGCGTTTGGCGTGAACCAGAAGGGCGGCCAATGCGGCAGGGGTTATCCCCGCAAGCCTGCCTGCCGAAGCAAGAGTGTCAGGCCGCGCAGCCTCAAGCCGCTCCACCATTTCCCGCGAAAGACCGGGAACATCGGCAAAGGGGAAATCAGCCCCCAACGCCAGACTATCGCGGGCGCGCAATTCGCGCAATTCGCTGTCCTGCCGGGCAATATAGGGCGCATAGGCGACGTCTTCGGCTATTTCGGAGACAATCTCGCTCGACCAGTCCAGCCCTTGGGGCAACCAGGGTGAGAGCCCCTCCATCTCCACGGCGTCAAACCGCAACCATTCACGCAAAGCCTGCTTTCCGGCATCCTCACGCACCAGAATGCCCCCCGATACCAGCTCTCTCGCGGTCAGCTCGCGGTCCAGGGCCTTGGCCCACTGGCCTCGCTTCTCCTCGCGTTGCGCAAACCATTGCCTTCGTTCTTCCCCGACACATCCTGCATCGATAGCAATCGGTGTCAGCCGTGTTCCGGCATTATTGGCCCGCAGCCGGAGCCGGTATTCGGCGCGCGCCGTCAGCATGCGGTAAGGTTCGCTCACCCCATGCAGGGTGAGGTCATCCACCATCACCGCCATATAGCTGTTGGCGCGGTCAAGCCCGGCGGGCGCCTTGCCCAGAACCGCCGCGCCCGCATGCATACCAGCCAGCAGCCCTTGTGCCGCAGCTTCTTCATAGCCGGTCGTGCCGTTGATCTGGCCGGCGCAATAAAGGCCGGGAATGGCGCGGAGCTGCAACCCCCGGTCCAGCGCCCGCGGATCGATATGATCATATTCCACCGCATATCCCGGCACCGCCATTTCCACCGCTTCCAGCCCCTCCATCGTGCGCAGCATGGCAAGCTGCACATCGGCGGGCAGCGAGGTGCTGATTCCGTTGGGATAGACAAGATGAGTGCTCAGCCCCTCCGGCTCCATAAAGATCTGATGACCATCGCGATCGGCAAAGCGATGAATCTTGTCCTCGATCGACGGGCAATAGCGCGGCCCGCGCGCATCGATCGCCCCGCTGAACAGGGGCGAGCGGTGCAAATTGGAACGAATCACCTCATGCGTTTGGGGATTAGTGCGCGTGATGGCGCAGAAAATTTGCGGATTGGCCCTGCGCCCCATCGCCGACATGGTCCATGGCTCACAATCCGAAGGCTGCTCATCAAGCCGGGACCAGTCGATCGTGCGGCCATCCAGCCGGGGCGGAGTCCCCGTCTTGAGGCGGGCCATAGGCAGGCAGGCTTCGCGCAACTGCTCGGCCAGTCGCTGCGCCGATGCCTCGCCAATCCGCCCGCCGACGATCCGCTCTTCGCCCCGGAACAGGGTGCCGCCAAGGAATGTCCCAGTGCACAGAACCACCGCCTTGGCTGACAGGCTGCAGCCATCGCCAAGTTGCACCCCCGCACATTCGCCGCCCTTGAGAATTAGCCCGGTCGCTTCACCCTCGATGATGTGGAGATTTGGTTGCGCTTCCAGAAGACGCTGAATTGCCGCTTTGAACAGTGCGCGATCAGCCTGAATTCGCGGCCCCCAAACCGCGCTGCCCTTGGAGCGGTTCAGCATGCGATAATGGATTGCGGCCTCGTCAGCGGCCTTTGCGATCAGCCCGTCAAAGGCATCGACCTCGCGCACGAGATGCCCCTTGCCCAGACCGCCGATCGCCGGATTGCAGCTCATCGCACCAATGGCGGAACGATCGAAACTGATCAGCCCTACGCGTGCGCCCATCCGCGCCGCGACCGCTGCCGCTTCGCATCCGGCATGCCCGCCGCCCACAACAAGGATATCGAATGGCTCCATGCCGAACCGCCGATAATGCCTTCTGCTCACGGGATCAAATGGCGTGTTTCACGTGAAACAGACCGCACACCTATTTGCCGATGCAGAAGCGCCCAAACAATGCATCCAGCATATCCTCCGTCGCGGCACGCCCGGTCAGGCGGTCGAAGGCGCTCCGTGTTGAGCGCAAATGCTCCGCAGCAATCAAGGGGTCGTGCTCTCCCGCCGCAGCGCTCAAGGCATCGGCCGCTTCCGTGACAAGACCGTGCTGTCGCGCATTGAGCGCCGCCTCACCCGGCTTTGGCATTGCCTGCCTGGCCATGGCGACCAGCGCGTGCCGGAGCTTCTCCATGCCTTCCCCGGTAAGAGCCGAAAGGCGATGATGCGCATCCCGCTTGGTCGATTGCCCGGGCCGGTCGCATTGCGCCTCAATATCCCACGCACCCTCGGGAAGATCAGCCTGCGGGCCAAGCCACAAGACCAGATCGGCAGCCTGCAATTCGCCTCGCGCACGGTCGATCCCGATCGCTTCGATCGGATCGGGGGTGCTATCGCGCAGACCCGCCGTGTCGACGAAACAGAAAGCAATCCCCTCCATTGCCACACTGCGCTGAAGGGCGTCGCGGGTGGTTCCGGCAATCGGCGAAATGATGGCCGCCTCGCTTTCGACCAGGGCGTTGAACAAGGTCGATTTACCGGCATTGGGAGGACCTGCAATTGCCACCCGGAAACCTTCGCGCAGAATTTCGGCGCGCGGCCTGGCGAGCCAGAGTTTCAGCCCGTCAGCCAGCGAAGCCGCCATTGCATGAAAGTCGGGCGGCACATCGCCCACATCGCCCTCATCGGAAAAATCGAGCGCGGCCTCGATCATCGCGCTGAGTGCCAGCGCCCGATCGCGCCATTCGGCCGCCTGTTCCGACAAGGCGCCACCGGCCATAGCGAGCGCGGACCGGCGTTGCAGCTCGGTCTCCGCTGCCAGAAGGTCAGCCAGGCCCTCGGCCTCCGCCAGATCAATGCGTCCGCGGGCAAAGGCGCGATGAGTGAATTCGCCCGCCTTTGCCAGACGCAGTCCGGGCATGTTCCGCAATGCCTCAGAGACCGCCGCGACGACAGCGCGGCCACCATGCAGATGCAGCTCGGCCATGTCCTCGCCCGTTACACTGGCCGGCCCGGGCAACCACAGCACAAGCGCCTGATCCAGAATGGAACCGTCCACATCACGCAGCCTTCGCAGGCTTGCGTGGCGCGGCGCAGGCAGTTCTCCGGCCAGTGCCGCAAGTGCAGGGCCAGCTTGCGCCCCGCTCAACCGGATGACGGCAACACCGGCAGGCGGCTGCCCGCTCGACAAGGCGAATATCGTATCATCCATCGCGCTCGCCGCTCCGGTCCAGGCCCCGTTTCACGTGAAACGGATCGCCCCGATCAGTCCTTCTTCCCTGCTTTTCCTGCGCCAGAGGGGGCGCCGGTAAAGGCCGCGCCGCTTTCCATCAGGCCTTGAAACAGTTTGAGGCCGGCCTGCCCCATCGGGGCCAGTTGCGCAGCATAGCTTTGCAGCTGGTCGAGGCTGGTCGCCTCTTTCATCATGCGGGCCATGGAATCCATATAGATGCCATTGACCTGCTCCATGTCGGGCAGCCCCATGGCACGCCGGGCTTCTTCAGGAGTGCAATCAATGTCGATGGTGATCTTCATGGCCTGGAAATCTCCATTGCGCATAGCTTCATTTCGGATGAACTCCCGGCTGGATATGTTGTCGGAGCCTGTCACACACGCTTGGCAAAGTCCATCACCACCCGATAGGATGGCACGCTGAGGAAGGAAGTCCCGGATGACATCTCTCACCCCGCGCATCGTGGTTCCTGCGCTGCTTGTTGCGGCCAACCTGCTGTGCCTCCTGGTGCCCCTGCTGACCTGGGGTCTGGTTATCGTCCTCCCGCTGCTGGGCCTCGCCATCTATGATTTGCTCCAGCATCGTCATACCTTGCGGCGCAACTATCCGCTGATTTCGCGGTTCCGCTGGTTTTCAGAAGAATTGCGCCCTTTCGTGCGCAGCTATTTTGTCGAATCCGATCTGGAGGGGCGACCGTTCAGCCATCAGGAACGCGGGCTGGTCTATGCGCGGGCCAAGGGCGATATGGACGTCCACCCGATGGGGACCGAGCTGGATGTCTATTCCGACGAATATCAATGGTTCGGCCATTCGATCAGACCCAATGACAATGCACCGGCCGAATGGCGGCTCGATATTGGCGGTCCGGATTGCAGAAAGCCCTATTCCTCCTCGCTGCTCAACATATCCGCCATGAGCTTCGGCTCGCTCTCGGCCCGCGCGATCGAGGCACTGAACCAGGGCGCGAAGCTCGGCAATTTTGCGCATGACACAGGCGAAGGTGCGATCAGCCCTTACCATCGCATTCATGGCGGCGATCTGATCTGGGAAATCGGCAGCGGCTATTTTGGATGCCGTGATGCCCTGGGCGGGTTCGATCCGCAGCGCTTTGCCGATGTCGCCCAATCCGATCAGGTGAAAATGGTCGAAATCAAGCTCAGCCAGGGCGCAAAACCGGGGCATGGCGGCATGCTGCCCGCTGCCAAGGTCTCGCGCGAAATCGCGGATACGCGCGGTGTCGAACCTGGCCGTTCGGTGATTTCACCGGCTGCACACTCGACATTCTCCACTCCACTGCAATTGCTCGACTGGGTAGCAAGTCTGCGCGAATTATCGGGCGGTAAACCTGTCGGGATGAAGCTGGCGGTGGGGCAGCCGCATGAAGTTCTGGCCATGGTCAAGGCTATGCTGGAAAGCGGCATAACCCCGGATTTCATCGTGGTGGATGGCGGCGAAGGAGGGACGGGCGCTGCCCCGCTCGAACTGACCAACTCGGTCGGCATGCCCCTGCGTGAAGCCCTGATACTGGTGCGCAACGCGCTGGTTGGCGCCAATCTCAAGGATCGCGTGCGAATTGGCGCATCGGGCAAGGTCCATTCCGCCGCCGGCATGGCCGACGCGATCGGGCTTGGCGCGGACTGGTGCAACGCCGCGCGCGGATTCATGTTCGCGCTGGGCTGCATCCAGTCGATGAAATGCCACACCGACCAATGCCCGACCGGCATCGCTACCCAGGAAAAATGGCGCCAGAAAGGACTGGTCGTCGCCAGCAAGGCGCAGCGCGTCGCCCGGTTCCAGCGCCAGACACTGCATGCCTTGCGCGAAATCGTGGTGGCGATGGGACTGGACGACCCCTGGCATATCAAGCCCGTCGACATGCGCGAGCGGGTGAACGGCGCACAAAGTGACGAGATGGACCGTATCCACCCCTTTCTCGCTCCCGGCCAATTGCTGGACGAGCCGGAAGGAACCTATCTCGCCCGGCACTGGGCCATGGCACAGGCCGAAAACTTCCGCCGCCTGGGCTGATTCCCTGCGGCGAACCTACTGGTTCATCGTCGCGAAGAAATCCTCGTTGGTCTTGGAATCCTTCATCTTGTCGAGCAGGAATTCCATCGCATCGACCGTGCCCATCTGCATCAGGATGCGGCGCAGGACCCACATCTTCGACAGCTTGTCCT
>CAZWEY010000062.1:0-11772 GCA_964632055.1 uncultured Sphingomonadaceae bacterium | reverse complement strand
TGAGAACGGCGGTGCAAAATTAGACCACGGTAGCGGCGGCGAAGTGCTGCTGCGGGCGGCGTAAAAGTCGTCCACTTTTTCCCTTTTCGCGATGCTGGCGAGGAGGGATGAGGGATTTACACCGTGGAACTTTACCTGAAGGTTCGTCTTGCCTGCGCGGGCGGCATGAGCGCCCGGGCGGCAGCGAAGCATTTCAACATATCGCGCGACACGGTCCGCAAGATGCTGTCGTATTCCGAGCCGCCCGGTTACCGTCGCAGCGCCCCGGTGCGGCGACCGAAGCTGGAAGCGTTCATACCGATCATCGACGGCTGGCTGGATGGGGACCGGTCGGTCCCGCGCAAGCAGCGCCATACGGCGAAGCGTGTGTTCGATCGCCTTCGCGAAGAGCATGGCTTCACCGGAGGCTACACGATCATCAAGGATTACATCCGGGATCGGGATCAGCGCAGCCGGGAGATGTTCGTGCCGCTGGCACACGCACCCGGCCATGGGCAGGCAGATTTTGGAGAAGCTCTGGTCGAGATCGGCGGGGTGGAGCAGAAGGCGCACTTCTTCGTGCTCGATCTGCCGCACAGCGACGCCTGCTACGTACGCGCCTATCCGGCTGCCGTAGCCGAGGCATGGATGGACGGCCATGTTCACGCCTTTGCGTTCTTCGGCGCGGTGCCGCTGTCGATCGTCTACGACAATGACCGCTGCCTGGTCTCGAAGATCCTGCCTGACGGGACGCGGCTGCGCGCGAGGCTGTTCAGCGCCTTCCTGTCGCACTACCTGATCCGTGATCGTTACGGCCGCCCCGGCAAGGGTAACGATAAGGGCGGCGTTGAAGGTCTTGTCGGCTATTGCCGGCGCAACTTCATGGTGCCGATCCCCCGGTTCCCGACATGGGAGGCGTTCAACCTGTGGCTCGAGGAGCAATGCCGCAAACGGCAGAACGACCGGCTGCGGGGCGAGAGTGAGACGATTGGCGAGAGGCTGCGGCGCGATCTGGCGGCGATGCAGGAACTGCCGGCTTCCCCCTTCGAGGCCTGTGACCAGACCAGCGGCCAGGTCTCATCGCAGGCGCTGGTGCGTTACCGGACCAACGATTACTCGGTGCCGGTGCGCTTCGGCCACCAGGAGGTGTGGATCAGGGGCTATGTCGACGAGGTGGTGATCGGTTGCCGGGGCGAGATCATTGCCCGCCATGTGCGCAGCTACGAGCGCGAGGATGTGATCTTCGATCCGATCCATTACCTTCCCCTGATCGAACAGAAGATCAATGCCCTCGATCAGGCCGCACCATTGCAGGGCTGGGACCTGCCCGAGGTATTTACAACGCTGCGCCGGCTGATGGAGACGCGCATGGGCAAGCATGGCCGGCGCGAATATGTGCAGGTACTGCGCCTGCTGGAGAGCTTCGCTCTGGCCGATCTGCATGGCGCGGTGAAGCAGGCCCTTGATATGGGCGCGATCGGCTTCGATGCGGTGAAGCATCTCCTGTTATGCCGGGTGGAGCGCCGCCCGCCCCGACTGGACATGGCGATCTATCCCTACCTGCCCAGGGCCAGAGTGGAGACAACATCGGCGCGCTCGTACATGCGGCTGTTGACCGGCGGAGCAGCGGCATGAGCAGCCAAGCTCCCGAACTGCTGCTCGCCAGCCACCTCAAGGCGCTCAAGCTGCCAACCTTCCTGCGCGAGCATGACAAGCTGGCCCGGCAATGCGCAGCAGAGGGCGTAGATCATGTCCGCTACCTTGCTCGGCTTGTCGAACTGGAACTGATCGACCGGGAACGCCGGATGGTCGAGCGCCGGATCAAGGCCGCGCGGTTCCCGGCCGCCAAGAGCCTCGACAGCTTCGACTTTGCCGCCATTCCGAAGCTCAACAAGATGCAGGTGCTCGAACTGGCGCGTTGTGACTGGATTACCCGTCGCGAGAACGTCATCGCCCTTGGCCCGTCGGGGACCGGCAAGACCCATGTCGCGATCGGTCTTGGCCTGGCGGCCTGCCAGAAGGGCCTGACGGTCGGGTTCATCACTGCTTCCGCGCTGGTCAGCGAGATGATGGAGGCACGCGACGAACGCCGCCTACTGCGCTTACACAAGCAGATGACCGGCTATAAGCTTCTCATCATCGATGAGCTGGGGTTCGTGCCCCTCTCCAAAACCGGCGCGGAACTGCTGTTCGAGCTGATCTCACAGCGCTACGAACGCGGCTCGACGCTGATCACCAGCAACCTGCCGTTCGACGAATGGACCGAGACGTTCGGTTCCGAGCGCCTGACAGGCGCGCTCCTCGACCGGCTCACCCACCACGTCAGCATCCTCGAGATGAACGGCGAGAGCTATCGCCTGGCCCAGAGCCAGGCACGCAAAGCACGTCCCAACCCCTGACAGAAACGGCAATCCGGGTGTTGGCGACCCCCGCTCGGGCTACGCCCTCCCGGCGCTCGCCAACACCCGGATCAAGTGGCCTGGTTTTGCTCCGCCCAATGGACGACTTTTACGCCGCCGTTGACAATCCAGACCATCCAACTGAACAAGCTGGCACTTTCCGACCTCAACGTGCGGAAGGTGAAGCCCAAGGAAATCGAAGCCCTCGCAGCCGACATTCAGGCGCGGGGCGTGCTGCAAAACCTGATCGGCTATGACGAAGACGGCAAGATCAAGATTTGCGCCGGAGGGCGGCGCTACCGGGCCTTGAAGCTGTTGCAGAAGGCAAAGACTATCCCCGGCACTTTCGAGGTTCCCGTTGAAATCCGCAGTAAGGACGAGGCGCTGGAAATCTCGCTTGCCGAGAACGCGCAGCGTGAGGATATGCACCCCGCCGATGCCATCGCCGCCTATCGGGCGATCATCGACAGCGGCAAGGACGTTGACGATGTTGCAGCATCGTTCGGTGTCTCCCCCGCCTATGTCCGCCGCGTGTTGAAGCTGGCGGCGCTGCACCCGACCATTCTCAAAGCCTTCCAGAAAGACGAAATCGGCATGGGCGCGGCGCAGGCTTTCGCGCTGACAGACGATCAAGACCGCCAGCTTGAGGTTTTCAAGCGCACCGGCGACAACGCCCACCAAATTCGGGCCATGCTCACCCAGGAGAAGGTTGCCGATACCGACAAGCATTTCCGCATTGTGGGCGAGGAAGCCTATTGCGCCGCAGGCGGCACCTTCACCACCGATCTTTTCGGAGAACGTCGCTATTGCGATGACGCGGGCCTTGTCATGGACCTTGTGCAAGATCGGCTCGACGCCATCGCCAAGGCCGCGCGCGAAGATGGCTGGCGCGATGCCGAGGGGCAGCTTTACCGGCCCGATTCCTACTGGATGCGCGGCCATCTGGAACCCGCTGGCGAGCGCCATCCGACCGAGGAAGAAACCGCGCAGCTGGTCGAGATCGAGGCGGCAATCGCCAAGCGGGAAAGCGAGGTGGACGAGGACGAGCACGACTATGACGACGAGTTGCGCGCCCTGACCCGCAAGCAGGACGCTATCGTATCGGCTTGCCGCGTCTTCACCGCCGAGCAGAAGGCCGAGCACTCCCTTATCGTCTTCATCGGCCATGACGGTATTGAACAGGTCGCGTTCACCCGCAGCGCCAAGGGCACCGCCGCCGATGGCCCCAAGCCTCCCCGCCCCGACTACTCGCAGAAAGTCATGGATCAGCTGGGCGGCATCCGCACGATGGCGGTTCGGGAAGCCCTTGCCAGCGACCCGGAACTGGCGCTGGACGTGCTCTTGACCGGCCTCTTGGGGCAAGTTCGCGGTAACGCTTATTCGTGGCAACAAGCCGCCGAAATCACCGCCGAGAAGAACCGCTTCCATGTTGACGATGCCGTCATGGGCCATTCCACGATTGCCGGCATTGACGAGATCGCGAGGGCCGATCTTGACCGCTTGGCCGAAACACCCACGCTGGACGACATGCGCCAGATGGACAGCGAAGCGAAATTACGGCTGCTGGCCTACTGCGTGGCCTCGCAGATCACGAGCCTTTCGTTCCATAGTGACCGGGACCGCCAGCTGGCACAGATCGTCGGGGCCGCGCAGATCGACATGGCCGACAAGTGGGAACCCAATCAGGTATTCTATGACCAGCTTAGCAAAGCCACGCTCTTGAAGCTGCTGGCCGAAGGTTGCGGCAATGACGCCGCAGAGAATTGCCAGACCATGAAGCGTTCTGACCTTGCCGTGACGGTCAACGAGCGCCTTGCGGGGCGGCGCATCCTGCCCCCCGCCCTTCGACCCTCTGCCTTGCCCGATGCCGCCGACAGCGAAAGCCAAGCGGCATGACGGCACGGGGAGCGCGCTTCACTCCCGCGCTCCCCGCAAACTTGCGGGGCGGTGGCAGCTGCCACCGCCTCCATTTACAGAACGCAGCCGGTAAAATCGGCCGCGTTTAATGAGCGGCCAGGGCCGCACGCTTCGTAGTCTGTCAGCTGCCACATAGGATCGAGCGGCCCAGGGCCGCGCCCCGTCAGTGGTGGCAGCTGCCACCGGGGGAACACCAAGGGCACCCGCCCTTTCGTTCCCGAAGCATAATCGACAGGACCGGGTTGCTCGACAAGTTCGGCCAGTCCCGGCGCGCTCGCGCGCCGGGGCCTCCCTAGCCGTGCCGCCCGCACCACTCCCATCGATTTTGCTCCCCCCTCCCCATCCCGCGCTTCGCCAGCGGGTCAGAGCCGCAGGCCGCAGGCAGCGGCTTCGCCTAAAGGAGTGAGGAAAATGGCTAAGGAAACGAACCGGATCGACATTTATCAGGCCGTCACCGACGACATTCTTGCGATGCTGGAAGCGGGCACCAAGCCTTGGGTGAAGCCGTGGAGCGGTGGGCCGACCATTCCGCTCCGGCACAATGGTGTCGCCTATCGTGGGATCAACGTCCTCAGCCTTTGGGCCAGCGCCATGCGTCAGGGCTTCGCCTCGCCCTATTGGCTGACCTTCAAACAGGCGTTGGAGCTGGGCGGCAATGTCAGGAAGGGCAGCAAGGGAACCACCGTTGTTTATGCCAACAAGCTTGTTGTGAAGGACTCCGAGACGGACGACGAGCGCGCCATTCCGTTCCTGAAACGATACACGGTTTTCAATGCCGATCAGGTCGAGGGACTGGACGGCAAATATCCAGCGCCCGCTCCGATCATCACCAATCCCGAAACCCGCGACGTTGAGCTTGAAGTGATGTTCTCTCGCATCGACGCAACCGTTCGCATCGGCGGATCGCAAGCCTATTACCACACCCGCGACGATTATATCCAAATGCCCGCTTTTGAAGCGTTCCATTCCGCCGACGACTACTATGCCACGCTTGCGCATGAGGCCGTGCATCATGCAGGACATGAAAGCCGCCTCAACCGGAAAACCCTGATTTCAACGAGCCGCGCCGACTATGCGAGGGACGAACTCGTGGCCGAGCTGGGCGCATCCTTCATCGGCGCGATTGTCGGTTTCAAGGTCGACGAACGCGAAGACCATGCCGCGTATATCGAGCACTGGTTGACCGCGCTCCGCAACGACAAGCGCGCGATTTTCGAGGCTGCCCGTGAGGCTCAGAACGCCGCCGACTACCTGTTAGCGATGATGACCGACCAAGCGGATTGAAATGCCCGCCCCGCAAAATGCACGAGACGCCGCGCAAGCGCGGCGTCCCATTTCAGGAAGGTGAAATATGGGGGCTACTCAATGTGGTTTATATACAAATCCCGACATGTTAACTATGAGCGGGAGCCAGGTCGTTTTTAGGTGCAAATTGGAAAATATCATCGACACCTACAGGAATCGCATCAAGGCGATGGGGTATGAGCCGCGTCGGCAGGAAGACATTCCTGACGTGATGGCAGCTTATTGCGAGGCAATCGCAAATTGCAAGATTGAAGGACTTGAATTGGTTTCGGATGACCACTCTTTTTGTTTGCTGTTGGTCGAAACCCAAATTCCCGTCGATGTGGCGATTGGTCTGGCGCAGGACTACAACCGTGATGTTCTGTCCCGCCAGAAACTCGCTGCATGACAGGTGAGCGACCCTTACACCTGGCGTAACAGCGACGTTCTCCGGAACAAGCTGGGAATCCGCGACGATAATATCCTCAAGGAGCGAGAAGCTTTCTTCTCGGTTGTCCGACATGGCGGGCTGGTTTTGCAGCGCGCCGCGCCGGCGACGAACGCGCGCGAATATCGCGAACTGCACAATCATCTGTTTCAGGACGTATATGATTGGGCGGGGCGTTTTCGGACCGTGGACATAAGCAAACCCGGCAGCACTTTTGCCCGAGCGCACTTCATTGCCCGCAGCATGGAGCACGAATTTAAGCAGCTGCCCGACCTCCAAACCCTCAAGTCGATGGATCGTGATCGCTTTGCCGATACCATGGGGCGGCATATTTCCGAATTAAATGCCGTTCATCCGTTCCGTGAGGGCAATGGTCGCACCATGCGGCTGCACTTGCAGCTACATTCTCTTGCGGCCGAAAAATTCGTCTCGATCCAAGCAATGGGGCCGAAGGACTGGATGGAGGCGAGCCGCGACAGCTTCCATACCGGAAATCACGCCTCTCTCGCCAAAGTCATCCGTGATGCAATGCCGCTCGAGCAGAACCGCGTCGAGCCAGCCCGTGGGCCAGCGGGCATCGCGTTTCCGCCCTCGATGGAATCTCTCATGCCAGTTGGCGAACGACGCGCAATGAGTATCGAGCAGGCCAAGGATCAAATCAGCCGTTACCTACCTACTGCGCAAACCGTTGCGTCGCGGCAGCATGAGCAGCTTAACCGGATCGCGGAAACGTCCGCTGACATGCGCCAGCTGGCCGCGCGTTCAGCGCAGGAGCTTGCCTTTTTCCGCGATCCCAAAGGGCCGATGCACCACCTTCAGCTGATTGAGCAACGCCGCTATCATCAGATCGAAGTCAATTGGTCCGAGGGTATGGATCCGCTGCAAAGAGTCCGCGCCATCAGCGCGGGCGCCGCAGATTTCCTTTCGAAAATGACCGACCGCGACATTCAGGCCGCCGACCGCGCGCTACGTCTGCAAGTCATGCCTCCCGGCGTCAGTCAGGTTGATCTACGCCTTGCTGCGCAATTCGAGAAAAACTCGCCTGAGCAGAACCGCGCCGACGCCAGGTTCGCACAATTCCAGCTCGCCATTGATAAGCGCGTCGCGACAGCTACCGAGCGCGGCGCATCGAAGGAACAGCTGGCGCAGATCGTCGAAAGCGCAAAGGCCCATGTCGCCGCAACATTGCGCGAAGGCAAGTCACCGACGCCGACCGCCGAGAAATCAAAGGACCGCGAGCGCTGAAAATGAGCGGCCAGGGCCGCGCGCCTAGTAGTCTGTCAGCTGCCACATAGGAAGGAGCGGCCCAGGGCCGCGCCCCGTCAGTGGTGGCAGCTGCCACCGGGGAACACCAAGGGCACCCGCCCTTTCGTTCCCGAAGCATAATCGACAGGACCGGGTTGCTCGACAAGTTCGGCCAGTCCCGGCGCGCTCGCGCGCCGGGGCCTCCCTAGCCGTGCCGCCCGCACCACTCCCATCGATTTTGCTCCCCCCTCCCCATCCCGCGCTTCGCCAGCGGGTCAGAGCCGCAGGCCGCAGGCAGCGGCTTCGCCTAAAGGAGTGAGGAAAATGGAAGCGACGACTGACCAGATCGCCACCGTTGCGGCGCTGAACGACATTGCGCGGCGAACGATGGGCGTGACTTGTCGCACCGTGATTACGCAAGGCATCGCGGCGCTGGACGAGAATACGCAGTCCGACATTCTCAAGATGATCGAGGGCTTTGAGGATTTCACACCCGACAACGATCCTCACGGCGAGCATGACGCAGGTTTCCTTTATCGCGATGTGATCGGCCAATGGCATACCCGCTGGACCGACGACAGCGCACGCCCAGCCCTCTCGGTCATGTGGAAGTTCGACTATTACGACCGCGATCTTGAATTTGGCAGCGCCGAACCGTGGAATCCCGATGCCACAACTCGCGTGCTCACCATTCTCCTAACCAGCGAATATTGAGGGAGGCCACCATGACCAAATCGCCCCCGGTGATCGAGCTTAGCTGGCGTGATGAGAATTACGGTTCCGTCTGCGCTGTCGCCGCCTTCCGCAACTATGCGGGCACATTGGATTGGAGCGACCGCACCCACCAGCGGTTTCGCGGATGCCTGAAACGCGCAGGCTTCGCCTTCCACGATGGCCGGTGCAGCTACATCGCCACCAGCGGCACCTGCGAGGATCGGCAGCGCGCCCTTTGTGACGAGCTGGCCCGCGCAGGATTCCAGATCGACAGCGGCGACGTGAGGGCAGAGGCATGAACCGCGAACGCCGCAAGCAGATCGCCGCCGCCCGCGTGCTGATCGACAAGGGCAAAGCCCTGTTGGATGAGGCGCGCGACATGCTTGAAACCGTCAAGGATGACGAGCAGGCCGCCCGCGAGAATCTACCACCCAGCCTTGAGGACAGCGAACGTGCGCAGGCGATGGACGCCGCAGTTTCCGAACTGGAAAGCGCGATTTCAGCCCTTGAAGACTTCGACGCCGACGAGATCGGCACGCAACTCGACACCGCCAGCGAATAGGAAGGATTGACCATGCAACCCATGCGCCACCTAGATCGAGACACGCGCCGCGCCCGCCTTCTGGCGGCGCGCACGCGCCCCGTCGGCGGCATCAACCGGCGCGGCATCTTCACCGGCCATTGGGACGGTGGCGATGTTGTGCGTCAGTTTCGCGGCGACAACGGATCATGGATCGGCCTTGCCGCCTACAAGGCGAAAGAAGAGCCGGAGCCGCAGCCATGAAAATCAGCAACACGGCGACCGCCGTTCGCGTCACCCTCTCCCCCACCGAGATCAGCGATTTGCAATTTGTGATCGAGGCGGCCGAGCGCGCGGGGCATTATATGCCCGCGCGCGTCCTCAACATCATGGCGGCGCTGACGCGCAGCGCCGACGATGTTCGGATGAAACAGGCCATGAAGCGGGCGGAAAAAGATCGCGTGACGCGGATCGAGCAGGACCGGCGCGCGCGCGAACGCCAATTCATGCTAGGCGACCGATACAGCGTCATGGCGAGCCGCGCCGACTACGCCGATGCGTCTTCTGATCCGGATGCGCGCCAATGGGTTGACCTGGTGTTTCATGAAATCATGCAGAGGCCGCTTCCCGATCAATACGAACTCCGGCGCGACGTGTGGCGTGTCCACGTTGTCCAACTGGACGGCGGCACGCTTGGCGCTGTTGTAGGCGGCGATTGCACTCAAACCGCCGACCCCGCCGAAATTACTTCCGTGGCGGAACAGCTGATCGCCCACTTCGAGGGCAGAGCTTGACGCGCGTGGAGCGGTGGCAGCTGCCACCGCTCCAGAGAGATCTAGAATCTGGCGATCAAAGGTAGCAGCGCCGCCGCTTGGCTTCCCAGGACCGGCACCCAATAATTCGCGGCGCGGTAATCAGGGCCGTGATCGACCGCCATCACCCCAAAGACATATCCGATCATTGGCAGCGTCCACAGCAGACGCCCGCCCAGGTCCACGCCCATCAGCACCAGCGCAACACCAAGCACAGCCCAAAGCGGAATCAGTCGTTCCATGATTTCGCGATGACGGACTATTCGCCATGCACTTTCCCGGTCATCGGCGCTAACCTGCGATACGAGGCCCATAGCTTCCCCTTTTCATCAACGGTCGCCGGCGATCATCCAACGGTTTCACGAAAATGTGAAGCACTTCGCGCGCATTCTCGCCAATCCGTTGTATAGCCCTCATCGAGCGAGGGCGAGGGACTGTGACAGCGGCCCTTCGCAAATCCTCTCGCTCAAAGGAGGTGATGTGATTTGACAGCATATGAAGCAGCTCAATTGACGATCGCAGCCGTCGCGCTCGTGATCGCAATTGTGAAGCTGGGGAAGTCCGATAAGGGCTGATCCAGCGGGGCGGGTGGCCTGACAGGGCCGCCCGCCCTAAATGTTTGAACCCGCCGTGTGACAGCACGGCGGGTTCAGGTAGGTGCGCGAAATGAATCAGCACACGAAGCATTGCCTATATAGCCCTGTTCCCTTGCGAATCCAATAACCGGCGTGCGCGCGTGGTGTTCCCCGTCTGTTCCCTTTGGCGCATAAGCGCCCAATGGCCGCGAACTATAACCGCCCCAAGCCCATTGATCCTATCTGGTATCGGCAAGGCTGCTATCTGCGCATCCATTGCGCTTGTGGTCGCCGCGTCGTCGCTCCGCTGGGCGACTTCGCCCGCTCACGCCGCATTTCTTTCGATACCCGCATTTACGAGCTGATCGCGCGGCTTCGGTGCAGCCAGTGCCGCCGCAAGCCTTATGCGGACGTGTCGCGCAACCGCTCGGGCAATTAAAATGACGGAGGATCCGATTGCTCGGATGCTTCCGGCGCTATCCGTTGGGCATGTCGCCGGCGACATGCCGCAGCATCCGCTAGGTCGCCGCTATGCTATGACCTGGCGGGCGCTTTTCCCTAGATTGAGGCGGCAATGCCGCCGCGTCCGCTGTTCGACTTTGGGGCCTGTTCCTGCCCCCTCCCGCAAGGGCTGGACCGTCTCGGCCGCTGTGCGGCCTCGCTTGGCGATCAGGCGGGTTTCCCCGCCCTTCCTTCGCTTCGCTCCGTGCAGGACGGGTGATCCCCCTCCCCCCTGATCGGCCCTGACTTGCGGCATTCCCCGCCCCTGCTCGCCGCTGGGCAGAAGTCGATGACCCGTCATCGCCTTCGGCTCCATTCAAGGCAGGGAAAACAGCACATGACCGACATTCCGTTGGCAACGATTCTTCGGATCAACGCCGCACGCACCATTCCGCTCGCTCGCTATGAGGAAGAGGGCAATTTTGACCGCTTCGGCTACATCAAAGACCTTGCCGAAAATCATGGCGCTGACCTTCCCGCCGTCATCGAGATTGCCGACCTACTAGGACCGGATGAAGATTTTGACGGCCTTGTGACCACCATCGAGGACGCCGCCGAGGGCTTCGGCTTTGGTGCTCTTATCATCGGGGGGGCGTGAGCATGGGCCAGGAGCTTATGACGCCCGCGCAGATTGCGGATATTTGCGACGGCCGAGATAAGGCCATAGCCCTTTGGCTGGGCCTCTATGACACCTACCATGCAACCCGCGACGAGGCGGCGCGCCTGACCCTTGGCGGCGCATTGTCACTGTCATGTGGCCGCGACTGGACCGAGGACACGTTGACTCGCGCTTTCATCCAGTCGCAGCCTATCGACCAGCGCGACAAGGAGACGGGAGCGCGCCAGACCATCGACGCACGCGACAATTTCGAGCGCGTCTTGACGCACACGATGGACCGCCGGTGCTGGGCGGCCCTCATGGAGCAGCTGGGTTTCGACCAGCTGCTAGACCAGCAGGCCCGAAAGGAGTTTCATGACGGCTTGCGCGATGATCCCGTGCCGTTCACGCCCGACAACTGCGCCGCGACTTTCGGGAATATCTGGACCAACCGGCGCGACCTCTATTTGCGCGGCATCGCCAACGTCTTCGCCAAGCTGGATCGCCGCTTTCGCTCGCACAACGGTTTCAAGATCGGCGCGCGTCTCATCATCGACCGCGCCTTGAACGAATGGGGATCATGGGACCGATACGAGCGCCGCGACACGTTGCGGGACGTGGAGCGCGTCTTTCTGGAACTGGACGAAAAGCCCCCTGTTTCAGAGGGCCACAGCATCGCCTCACAGGTTGCCGATGCCGCGCGCGTGCGCGGATCGCTGCCAACCGTGATCGAGGGCGACTATTTCCGCGTTCGCATTTTCAAGAATGGCAATCTTCACA
>CAZWEY010000061.1:0-11988 GCA_964632055.1 uncultured Sphingomonadaceae bacterium | reverse complement strand
GTTTCTCGTGACAGGCCAAAACCGGCTCCGTCCCGATGACCCGGAATGGTCGAAATGTGCTCTAAGCCTCTGTCAGGCGCAGTTGTCGAGAAAGCGCTCCAGTCCCGACGCCACTCCGTCTGGATCGATGTCAGGCTGGAAGTCCATCCCCTCCACGATCGACACCTGTGCATTGGGGCGCACCGCTTCCGCATTGTGGAAGATGCGCCACAAGACGTCATCCTTTGAACACATCAGCAAAAGCGGCACTGCAACGCTTTTCAGCCGGTCCTCGGAATCCTGGTCCCATACCGCCGAGAACGCCTTTGGCATGGTCGCAACGCCCTGCAGGTGGTCGATCAGTTCGCGGTGATGCAGTTCCGGTGTGTGTCCGGCGCCAAGCGACGCGAGATAATCCCACGCTACCTTGAGGTGGCTTCCATCGGGTTTGAAGGCAAAGGGGCTGACAAAGGTGCCGCGATAGCTATCGCGTTCCTCGGACGAGGCGATGACCGGACCAATAAGAGCTAGGCTTTTGACCCGAACGGGGATCATCGCGTTGATTTCCAGGGCAATACAGCCGCCCGTGTGGTGGCCGCACAGGTCGAACTCGCCAATGTCCAGCGCGTCAAGTGCCTCCACCAGACGCTCCGCGAAATAAGCGAGGCTGACCGCACCTTGCGGTACGTAGCTGTTGCCGAAGCCCGGCGTATCGAAGGCATAGGTTGTTCGCTTGGCGCCCATGCGGGCCATGACCAGTTCGAACATGGCGCCGGAACTGGCGGTCTGGTGCAGGAACACCAGAGGCCGCCCCGGCCTCGTCGCTGTCCTGCGATAATGGATCTGGCCGTCGAGGCAATCAGCATAGCCTCTGGTGATCCTTGCGGCCATGACCGTCTCCTTCAAGGCCTGCGGCAGGTGTTGGCGATCGATTCAGTGTCTTCGAACAAACGCCAGTACCAAATCTTGCCATCACGAAGCTGGAACAGCCATGCATAGTTCTGCACCCCTGCCCGTCCGGTGACGAGCGATGCGAACTTCTCATAGGCGATGACCACCACCTTCTCTCCTTCGGCGATCATGTGCTGGACATCATGGCTGATGATATCGAGATGTTCAGCACAGATGCCCCAGAAGCGCTCCATCTCGGCCAGCCCGTAATAGGAACCAGCCCAGGGCGTATCGGGCTGGGTTCCGGGAAGGTGCAGCTCGATATCTTCGGAAAAGAAGGAATTGATGCTCTTGGCGTCATATTCCTTGCTGTCGGTATAGCCTAGCAGGGTATTGAGGAATTCCTTGACGATCGCCTTGGGCGTGCCGGGGGCGTAATCGCCGGAGACATATTCCTTGCCAGTAGTCATGCATCTCTCTCCTTGGTGTCACTGTCTCGTCTCATGGATTGAAGCTATACGACGCGCCTTCCGGTAAATCCTTCACCAAACTGGAAGTCGAAAGTACCTTATCCCAACAATGCCCCCGAATGCTTCAGCTGCGCTCGACCTCGGCGACAGCCTCATCGTAGCGCTGGGACGCGCGGGCGGTCATATCCTCGACTTCTTCATGCAGCGCTTTGAGGATGATGCCGATGAACTGGTCCCGCCGTTCATCCCGCTGCGCGCGCAATTCGGCATCGGGGATGAAGGCGTCAATCGCCTCGCGCGACACCTTCTCGCCCTGTTCAAGCAGATGCTCGATCGTGTCCATCCGGTCCCGCAGCACGGATACTTCGCCTGCGAGAGCCATGGTCATCGACAGCAGCTTGTCGACGGCGGGATCGGAGAAATAGGAGGGACGCTGTCCCTTCGCTTTGCGTGGCAGTTTTATCATGCTTTAGCCTCCTTTATCCCGGATGGGCGGGGACGTTCATTCCGGCACAGTCACGCCGACTTGCGTGCGCCCCAGAGATACCAGAGACCACTGCCACCGAAATCCCCGCCCTGCCAAAGCCGCGTCCGCGCTGCTTCGGCCTCTCCGAACACGCTCGGCTGCCAAGCCTCCAGAGCAGCGTCACGGCCGAACCCGGTTTCTTCGGCAATATCAGCAGGAACCAGTTTGTGGCTGGCATGCCAATAGGGTTCATTATTGTTGCGTGTATCCCAATCCAGCATGAAGGCTTCGAACAGATCCAGCTCCCGGAACGGCGGGGTCTCGACATGCAGTACCACGCCGCCTGGCTTAAGCAGCCGATAGGCCTCTTTCATGATGTTGCGGATGGCATTGTGGCTCGTCTCGTGCACAAGGATGTGAGACACGATCAGATCGAAGGAGCTGTCCTCGAAGTTCGTGCGCTCCGCATTCTGCTGGTGGAAGTGAACCTTCTTGCCCAATCCCTCGGCACGAGCATGGGCATAGCGAAGCACAGGTGCCGCGACATCGATTCCGTGAATCTCTGCTGCAGGGAAGGCATCACAATATGGCAGTGTAGAATGACCCACCGTGCAGCCCATGTCGAGAATCCGCAGGGGGTCGAGCTCCGGAAAGCTGCGTTTGACGAAGGCCGCAGCGCTGTCGCCGATGTCAGAATTGAGCGGCCCCAGCCGACCCATCGCATAGAGATGGACTGCCCGGTCATAGACGGCGCCGTTCGACGCATCTTCCGGCGCAAACTCGCCATGATAGCCGCCAGGCATGCAGTGAATGTCGACCAGTGTGAGGTATCGCGGCATTTCCAGGGCAGGGTCCAGCATCAAGGTGCCAACAGGCGCCTCTGGCTCCGGCAAACGACCCTTGAACCCCCGTTCCACCATGATCTGTGTGGCAAGCCACATCTGTTCCTGGCTGCTGCGCTGCAGCGCGCCCCAGAAATTGAAGTAAGCATTATCGTGCATCAGCTCATGCATCTCGGCCAGATCGGCAGGCGCTTTGCCGCCATCGCGCAGATGCTTTGGAAGTGCCCGGGTTTCATAAGCCAGTCGATTGCCCGGCGCGATCCTGGATGCTAGATGGAATTTGAAGCTCTTCACGAATTCCTGCCGGGCGAGATCATCGCTCGTAGGCTCGGGCAGGACAGGGTGAGCCAACTGTCCCCCGATATCGCTCTGCTGCAGCATCCTCTTATCCTTTCACTACCAACGCGTTAGAGGTGCGGCACCCTTCTCAAGCACCGCACCCGATGACGATCAGAAGACAAGATCGATGGACAGCCCGAGCCGGGCCTGAAGATCCTTCTTGTCGAGATCTTCCGAGAACGCCTCGTCCTGGATCACGTTATCGCGCACCAGACCATTGGTCGCCTGCGCGGTCAGGATGACGAGCAGGCTGGTGTCATCGACCAGCACGAAGGGGAAATCGTGCCAGGTGCCCTTATGCATCAGGAAACCAGCAGAGCCATCGAACAGGAAGGCCTCGATCTTGTCGATTTCCGGCAGTTCACCATCGGTCGGCGGCGCAAAAACGCCGATGAACGGCTTGGCGCCGAGCGATACGAAGCCCTGGGTGTGGAGGAAATGACGCTCCATCCATCGCAACTTGAGGGGGCGGCGCTTGACAGTGACGATCGGCATTTCCGTGTCGCCAGTGGATTCGAATTTGGCTACGCGCCGGACCTTGGCCGCGCCATCGTAAAAGTCGATCGGCAGCGGTTCGACGGCTGGGTTATAACCAAGAACGGTACCATAGGGCGCGAGCGCCTCGGGCGTGGCGGTCTTGATCTTGATGGTCATGTTCTTGAGTTGGACTGCTGTATCAGACATTTTTCACCTCACGAGAATTTGGCTGGCTCACCCGCTTCAAGCCAGGTCGTTAACCTTCTTTGCGGCGGCTTTAACCGCTCTCACTATGCTGCGATAACCTGTGCAACGGCACAGAGTGCCTGCAAGTCCGGCATCGATTGCGGCATCGTCCGGATCGGGGTTTTCCTTAAGAAGCTCAATCGTGCTCATCAGCATGCCCGGTGCGCAATAACCGCACTGAAATCCGGCTTCGTCCCAGAAGGCCTGCTGGACAGGGTGAAGTTCACCCTTCTCGTCACGCAGCCCTTCGATGGTGGTGACCTCCGCCCTGCCAAGTGTCGAGGCCGGCACGAGGCAGGACTTGGCGATGCGCCCGTCAATCATCACGGTGCAGGCGCCGCAATGCCCGGTCTGGCAACCCATATGAGTGCCAGTGAGCAGCAATTCCTCGCGCAAAAGATCAAGCAAGGAAGTGAACGGCATCACCTCCAGTTCATGCATTTTGCCGTTGATCCGCAGCTTGACGAGCGATGTTGGCGTCAGCAGGTCTTCCATATCCATTGTCTTACTCCTGGCCCGCTCTATCAACTGCCCGCGCAATCGCACGACGTACCATCACGCCGGCCATGGCCTTTCTCCATTCCCCTTCGCCCTGCTGGTCGGACAGCGGCTCGCGAACGAGGTCCGCGCAGGCGCGCTCCACCCGGTCGCCCAGTCCGTCGGACCATGCCTGACCGACACAGAAATCGAGGGCATCGCTGGCATCTACGACCCTGTCTGCTGCCCCGCCCATCGCCACTGCGAGCGATGCGATGTTGCCGCCATCAACTGCGGCGACAACCGCTGCGTTGGCCGACCCATATGCGCCTCCCGAAGCCTTGAGCTTTTCATAGGCATAGCCGCTGCCCTGCTTCATCGCTGGAACGAGCACCCGGATAAGGATCGCTTCGGCACCGAGTCCGTGGCGCGGATCATTGATGAGGTCAGCCAGCAGAGTCTGCTGCATTTCGCCTGCCTTGGTCCATTCCACGCTTGCGCCAAGGGCAAGCAGTGGCGGGATCACATCGTACAGCGGGTGCATCGCTACGATGTTGCCGCCGATCGTGGCCCGGTTGTGCACCTGCCGCCCGCCACCGATCTGGCGCATGGCCTCAGCCAGCAGGGGCAGTTTTGCGTTGACGATCGCGTCGCTGAACACTTCACGGTGAACCGACAGCGCGCCAATGGAGACAACTCCGCCTTCTTCGCGGATGCCGCGCAGTTCGTTCAACGCATTGATGTCTACATAGACCTCAGGTTGCAACACGCCATAATTAACGTGCGGCATGAGTTCCTGGCCACCTGCAATCACAACAAGACCGGAGGACATCGCCTCCAGCACTTCGCTGGCCTGATCAAGCTTGGTCGGACGCGCTAGAATGGGATAGAGGCTCATCTCAGGCGGCCTCCGCCTGCTTTTGCGCGGTAGCGTTCTGGATCGCGCTCCATACGCGCGACGGGCTGAACGGCAGGGTGTTGATCGAAACGCCAAGCCCGCTCAATGCATCGTTGATGGCATTGGCAACCGCCGCCGCCGCGCCGCCAACGCCGGCTTCACCTGCACCCTTCAGGCCCATGTAAGTGTCAGGGTTCGGACTGTCGTGATGCACCATCGCAATATCAGGAATGTCCTCGGAACGGGCCATGACGTAATCCATGAAATTGCGGGTGAGCTGGCGACCCGCCTTGTCGAAGCGGATATCCTCGAACAACACGCCGCCAAGGCCGAAGCCGATGGCACCACAGGCCTGGCCTTCGACCAGACGCGGGTTGATGACCTTGCCGCAGTCATGCGCCGCGACGAATTTTAGGACGCGGGTCACGCCCGTTTCCGTATCCACCTCGCACACCGCGACATAGGCGGCGTTCGAATAGCTGGGGTATGGGTTGATCTTCCCGTTCTCGTCCGGCGAGTGACGGATGGAAGACGGTTTATAAGTCGCGGTCGCTTCCAGCGGCGGGGTAATGCAGGCGGCAATGTCATATGCACGGGTATAGGCCGCATAGCAGACATCCTTGAACTCCATCGTCCGCGAAGGATCGCCCGCAACGCTGAACACGCCGCGCTCCAAAAGCACATTGTCTTCCGTGACCTCGAACAGGGCCGCAGCAACCTTGACAACCTTCTCGCGCACCTGCTGCGCAGCAAGTGCTGCCGAGCCTCCGCCGACGATGGTGCTGCGGCCGGAATAATTTCCAAAGCCATAGGGGCTGGTGGTGGTATCGCCCTGGCTGACCTCAATAGTTTCCAGCTCCACCCCCAGTTCGTCTGCAACAATCTGCGCTATGCCTGTGGGGTTGCCGGTTCCAGGAGTCGTAATACCTGTCAGCACTCGCACCGAACCGTCCGGACTGACGCGAACCGAAGTGCTGTCCCAGCCGGAGACCATTGTGCCGGGAAGGGCCCCGCCTTCCGGCGTCAATTCATAGGCAATGCCGATACCGATATATTTGCCTTCAGTAGCGCCCTCGGCCTGCTTCTTGCGCCAGTCATCATAGCCGATCGCATCAAGCGCCTTCTGCAGAGCCCCGCCATAATCTCCGGAGTCATATTGCAGGCCGTTGGGGCTGGGGTAGGGAAACTGGTCAGCCTTGATGAAATTCCTCATGCGGATCTCAACCGGGTCGAAGCCAAGCTTGCGCGCCGCATCGTCCAGCGCCAGTTCAAGGGCAATGGCCGTCGATTCCTTGCCATAACCCCGCGCCGCGTTCCATGAGGGCTTGTTCGTGGTTACGGCATGCATCTTCACGTCAATGTCGCGAACCTTGTATGGCCCCGGCATGGTCAAGCCGGTGAGAAAAGCCATGCCCCAACCCGGACAGGCTGTAGGTGCGCCGATATTGGCATAGAACCTGTCGCGCAGGCCCAGAAGGTCCCCATCCTTTGAAAAGGCCATCTGCACTTGGTGCATTTGCTCACGCGCGCCGATCAGCAGGCATTCCTCGCGGGTTTCAGTCCATTTGACCGGCCGGCCTGTCAATTTGGCAAGCAGACATACTACCGACTCTTCCGGGTGGCCATGCATCTTTGCCCCAAACGCACCGCCAATGGTAGGCGCCAGCACGCGTATCTTGTTTTCCGGCATGCGCAGAATTCGGGCCAGCATGAAACGCAGCGGATGCGGATTCTGCGCCGTGGCATGGAAGGTGATGCTCTGCGTATCATCTTCCCACACCGCGTTGTAGCAGCGGGTCTCGATCGGCTGGGTCGAGAAGCGGTGGATGCGCACGGTGGTGTCTACGACATGGTCCGCGCCGGCAAACACGCCATCGGGATCACCATTGTGAAATGGCACCTGCATCACAAAGTTATCCGAAAAGCCGGGCGCAACGACGCGAGTATCAGACTGGATCGCGTCCTCGATTTCCACAACCGCCTGCTGGACCTCGTATTCCACCTGAATACGGGAAGCGGCGTAGCGGGCGATGCGCTTGTCGTCGGCAACTACGACGGCCACAGGCTGACCGTAACACCAAACCTCGTCCACCGCGACCGGACGCAAATTCGCACTCTGCCCTCCGAACAGGCCAGGATCAATGTAGTGCGGCATCTGATCCGTATGCTCTGCAACCTGCGCGCCATCGAGCGCCATGACAACCCCATGAACCTTGAGCGCGCCCGAGAGGTCGATACGGGTGATCTTCGCGCTGGCATGCGGGCTACGCACGAAGGCAGCATAAAGCTGCCCAGGAAACTTGAAGTCATTGGTATATCTAGCCGAGCCCGCCACGGGGCCTCGCCCTTCAAGGGTTCGGACAGCCTGCCCCACATATTTGCCTGAGGACGATTGATGATCTGACACGGCACTCTCCAAAGACTGAACTCAAAGCCGGGGCCTCCGGCAACCCTGCCTAAACAACATACCATCGCAACGCCAAGGATGGGACCCGCAGCAGAAGCCGGCCATTGCATGCTCTCAAGGACACAGGCTTAAAGGCTATTTCGGATACAAATTATCATCCCATACAATCTTGTCAATCATCTCAAGTCCATTTCGCTCCGCCAGGAAGAACCTCGCATTTCTGTTCATTTATGGCCATGTTTGCGGGGGTTCGAACCCCGTGAGGCACGCTTCGAACCCAGCTGTCCGTTCTGAATCCACTTTGTGATCCTCTGGTTTTAGAATACATTTTGGTCGATCGCGTTCTTGCGGGAGTCGAAGGAGAGAATAATGGACGAAATCAAATGGGGCCGTTTCGGCATCTATCGTTGCGTTGATGCCGATCTCGACAATGCGCCGGACATGGAATTTCCCTTCGCGCAGGGCTCACGCTTCCGCGCGGTGAACACTGGCATCAACGAACCGGCCTGCCAGATCAATTACGAGGATTTCACCAAGGGCGTCGACATAGTGTGGACGTTGGCGCATGACGAGGTGCAATATGTCGTCTCGGGCCGGGCGGAGATCACATATCACCTGCCGCCGCTGATGCTGGAGTCGGCCGTGGAAATCGCCGAGCCGGGCTCAATCTATTACCTGCCGCGCGGATGCCGGGTTGTCTGGCGCGTCCTCTCGGACGAACCTTTCCGCCACTTGTGCGTGACTTACCCGAACCCGGGCTACCCGATCCCCGTGGCCGCCAGCGTCAGCAAGTAAGCTGGCCGAGCATCGCTCAGGCCTTTTCGGCCTGAGCGATGAACTCTCGCAAGCCAGCGACATAAGTGTCGACGTCGAGGTCCGGCTCGAAATTCGCGCCGCCGATGGGCAGAACCCGCGCATCGGGCCGCATTTCGGCAGCGCGGGCAAGATAGGGGTAGAGCACGTCGTCTTCTGCCGCCGCGACCATCATCGGGCATTTGACCGCCATGTAGTGACTGGGGAAATCCTGCGTCCATACGGCGCTGTAGGATTGCACCCTGCCCCACCAGGCGCGAAGCTGATCTGCCATTTCGCGATGAAACAGCATGACATCCTGCGCCGCGCCCAGCGCCCGCAGATATTCCCAGTTGTCGAGAAGGTATGACCCGCTGACGGTCGGGTTGAACGGAAGTCCGAAATGCTTGGCAAACTCGTCCCGTTCGTCCTGCGTCAGCGGAACCGGGCCAATCATGGTCAGCGACTGCACCATTTCCGGGTAACGCGCGGTCAGTTCCACCGCGATGCAGGAACCGGTGTGATGACCTGCCAGATGCACCCGCTCCAGCCCGCAGCCGAGCAGCGCGGCGCGCAGCCGTTCGACATACCAGTCCATGCCGGGCTTGAGTTCGGGGTCCGGGTCGAACGAGCCGCCAAAACCGGGCGTATCGAAGGCATAGAGCGGCCGCTCACCCGCCATGCGCTCCATCGCCTTGATATACATCTGGCTGGAACTGGCGGTCTGGTGAAGGAACACCACCGGGATGCCCTCGCCCGGCACATGCCGGTAATGAACCTGACCTTCGGGAATGGAGACGTAAGCCTTGGTGATCGCCATTAGTCGCTTCCCTTGCTTGCAAGGCCGAGCGCACCGGGGTTCATGAGGCCCTGCGGGTCAAGCGCCTGCTTGACGCCCTGCACCAGCTTGCCCAGCCCTTCATGGTTCATGATGTCGAGGTAAGGGTAATATTTGCCGATCTGAAGATGCAGCCCGCCAAGGCTGTCGAAAAGGTCGCGCAATTCGTCACGCAGCTTAAGCGCCACCGCGCGCCGTTCCGGGCTGGCGGGGATGTTCTTCCACTTTTCCGCGAATTCCGGCTCGATCAGTGACAGGCGGAATTCGCCCAGTTCATCCTGCCAGTAGAAGCTCGGCTCGATAACGAATTCCGGGCCGGAGAAACAGGTGAGGTAGGATGTCTTGATCCCCCACTCATCCATGATCGGCTTGCGCTCCGCAAGGAAAGCCTCGGTCGCCTGCGCCGCGGCGACGGCCTTTGACAGGGGGAAATAGCCATGGACCGGGATCCAGATCTCGCCTTCTGCGCCCAGCAGGATGGTGCGCACGCTGCCGAAGGGCGCATTGCGGAACACGGTCGGGATGGAATTGGCGATTTCCACCGCGCCATTGGCGAAGCAGATTTCCGCCGCAAGACGGCCATGCTCCGTTGCCACCTGCGCCGTGTGCCCGTCGATCGTGATGTGCAGCGAGTATATTGCACCTCGCAGGATGCGCTTGCCGGCCACCGCAACCTTTGCCGCTCGGGCAAGCCCCTTGACGCCCCCTTTGCTGGCCAGCTTGCCGATCAGCGACAGCCCTTCTTCGAACTTGATACCCTGACTTTCGAACCCGGCGTTGTAGTAGGGATCGAAGCCATAACATTCGGACGCAATGTTGAGACGGGCAATCTCCACCTGCGCTTGAAGCATGGCGTCGAGTGTATCGAACCGAAACGACAGATATTCGGTATGCGACGGTGCCTTCTCCAGCCTCAGAACGGCAACGGCCTTGACCGCAAAGGCCCCTGTATCAGCCGTGAACAGGCCAGTGATATCCGGTCCGAAGTGGCGCCAGAAGGGGTTGCCACTCTTGTGAGCGCCGGAACCCGTAGTAGCGATAGTTCCATCCGCCAGGATCACCGTCAGGCCTATGACACTTTCCGCCACCGTGCCGTTGACGCCCGAACCATGGAAAAGGCTGTTCTGTGAAAGTGCGCCGCCTACAGTGGCATACATGCCCGACAGCGGCCCCCAGTAGGGCGTCTTCAGGCCAAGCGGTGCAAGCGCCTCATGCAGGTCTTTCCATGTCACACCGCATTCGACGACGACATACATGTCGTCAGCATTGATCTCAACGATGCGGTTCATGGCGCGCATGTCAACCAGAACGCTCTTTTCGCGATCGGGGACGAAACCGGTCGAATAAGACATACCGCCGCCACGGGGCACGATGGAGAAGCCCGCTGCGGTTACCGCCCCAACCGCCTGCGACAGGCGCTCCACACTGTCAGCACGAATGACGGCGGCCGCAGTTTCGCCCGGACGCCAGCTGAGATCGGTCGAATAGAACTTGCGGCTTGCCTCGTCGCTGAGCACATTCTCACCGCCGAGTATCTGTTCAAGCCGCTTCACCAAGCCTTCGCATTCCTCGACAACCGCCGCATTAGCATCGGACATGATTAGTTACCTCTCTCGATTCTATCGATACAGGTATACATTACCTGCGCTGTGCAGCAATGCGTTTTGCAAGTCTGCTTGCGGCGGAATCATCATAAACAAGGTTTTTCGACGTTATGCCGGGGGGCGCTGGCGAAGCCAGACGAACCATTGAGATTTAATTGTATACGCCAATACCAAAAACGCCATATGATCTGGCAGTGGGTTCGCAGAGCGCTCGTCACAATGATATTGACACTTTTCCATGTAGCAGGAGGAATGCGGTTGCTGCTGCACAAGCAGCCTTTTAAGGGCGCTCGGGGTCCAGGCGCGTGATCGCGCCCCAATTGAGGATTAAAGGCATGTCGAAAGCGGCTGACCAGGCATACAGCTACATACGAAGTGCAATTCTCAATGGGCAATTGTCTCCAGGATCACCGCTTCGAGAGGAAAGCCTGGCCGAAGCATCGGGCGTATCGAGAACCCCGGTGCGCGAAGCGCTGCGCCGCCTCGAGGTGGAGCAACTCGTTCAGCGCACGGATTCTAAGCGCTGCTTCGTGGCGGATTGGTCGCTTGACGACATCGAGGAGGGTTTTGTTCTGCGCGCCATGCTTGAAGCGCACGCTGTGAGCCGTGCCGCGCAGCGCATATCACCCGAACAGATCGCCTTGCTGCGCGAGACCAACGAACAAATCCTGGCATCGCTCAATGGCAAGGAAGCCAACCCCGGGGCTTTCGCCGACCTCAATCGCAAGTTTCACGCCACGATTGTGCAAGCCGCCCAGTCAGAGCGTCTTGGCCGTCTGCTGGCCGGACTCGTCAGCTCGCCCGTGGTCCTCAGAACGGCTGCCACTTACAACAGGGCGCAGCGCGAGTTGTCGGTCCGCGAACATGACGAATTGATCCGGGCGCTGGAAAGATCCGATAGCCAGTGGGCCCAGGCGATAATGGTTTCCCACATCCGGCGCGCGTTTCATTCCTACAATGATGCATTCCAGGCCTATCTCGCCGAGAATGGACGAGGTGGCGAGGGTTAGCCCCCTAACCACAGATAGCTCATCAGCGAAATTGGCCGTCTTTGTTTGTATGCGGAAAGTCGCAATGACTTGCACCAAAGACCGTAGCGCCGAAGGATCACACAGGCGTTAGCCGGACAGCATGGACCAAGTCTTGCCATGCCGAATATCCTCCCGGAAATGGCTTGAACAGGCCATTTCTTCGCTAGCCTTCCGATTTGGCGGGGACATTGAATAGCTTGACCCGCCCGGACATCTGTGGTTGTATTTGCA
>CAZWEY010000060.1:0-12200 GCA_964632055.1 uncultured Sphingomonadaceae bacterium | reverse complement strand
CATCATAGATCCGGAAGGCGCGGACTTCGCGGAATACCTGTTCGACGATGGTGTGATCGGTCACGCCCCGGCCGCCCATCACCTGCACGCAGCGGTCCGCGATCCGCATCAGCGCTTCGGACACGGCAACCTTGGCCATCGAGCTTTCGACCGTGCCAAGGCTGCCGGTGTCGAGCACACCCGCGCACCAGTCGACCATCAGTTCGGCCTGCTTGAGGTCGATCATGTTCTCGGCCAGCATGAAGCCGACGCCTTCATGGTCGATCAGCACCTTGCCGAAGGCGCTGCGGCGGTTGGCATATTCGGTCGCGATCTCGTTGGCGCGGATACAGGCGCCGAGCCAGCGCATGCAGTGCGACAGGCGGGCAGGGGAAAGGCGCACCTGTGCATAAGTGAAGCCTTCGCCGGCATTGCCCAGCATCTGGCTGGCGGGAACGCGCAGGTCCGTGATGGTGATGGTGGCGTGGCCGCCGGGCATCGAATTGTCGATGGTGTTGGGGACATGGTCGATGGTGATGGCAGGGTCAGGCAGGTCGACGAGGAACATGCAGGCGCCCTCCTCGGCCTTGGCCATGACGATGCCGATGGTCGCGCCTTCGGCCCCGGTGATGAAGGCCTTGCGGCCGTTGATGACCCAGTGATTGCCGTCGGGCTTGCAGGTGGTCTGCATCATGGAAGGGTCGGAGCCTGCGCCGCCTTCTTCGGCGGGCTCGGTCATGAAGAAGGCGCTGCGGGCGCGGCCTTCGATCATGGGCTTCAAAAAGCGTTCCTTCAGTTCGGGTGAGCCGACCTTGCCCAGAAGATACATATTGCCTTCGTCGGGCGCATTGGTGTTGCAGGCGAGCGGGCCAAGCGGGGTCAAGCCGCTCCGGATCAGGACCGTCGCGGTCTCGCGCTGGGTCAGATGGCCGCCATCGGGAAGGATATGCGGAGTGAGGACGCCGGCGGCGCGCGCCTTTTCCTTCAGCTCGTTGATCAGTGCATCGGTTGGCGCGCCATGATGATCGCGGCGCGGGTCCTTCTCGCAAGGCTCCACCACCTCGCGCACGAAGCGTTCCACGCGATCCGCAATCGCCGCCGTCAGTTCCGGTCCTGCCCCTGCCATGTCGAAATACTCCCTCAAACGGCGCAACAGCCGCCTCCAACTGCTAACGCAAGGGCGGTGATCTAACCAGCCCTGCGGCCTGCCAAATTAGCACTCACTTCGGCCATTCGCTTGCTATGGCTGTGTGGAAGGATGAAGGGCAATCATCGATTGCTTGATTCTCGTCATCCATACTCAGAACAAGCTTTTGGACATCCTGACTTCTCTATGGCAAGCGAGCCTGAGCAACAGGCGGGCGTGCGCCTGCGAGGAGAATGGTTCTATGGACCCAGCAAATCTGGCCGCCATCGTGACCGGCGGCGCTTCGGGCCTTGGCGGTGCGACGGCCGCGCGACTTGCCGAAATGGGCGCCAAGGTCGCGATCTTCGATCTGAACGAAGAAGCCGGGCAGGCTCATGCCGCCGCCATCGGCGGGCGTTTCTTCAAGGTCGATGTAGCGGACGAGCAAAGCGTTGCCGATGCGCTTGAGGAGGCCGAACAGGCGCATGGCATAGCCCGCATCCTCGTCAATTGCGCCGGCATCGCGCCTGCCGCCAAGACGGTTGACAAGCATGGCGCACCGCATAGCTTCAGCCTGTTCAAGAAGACGCTGGAAGTGAACCTTCTGGGCAGCTTCAACGTCCTGTCGCAATTCGCCGCTCGCCTCATCAAGGCCGATCCCATCGGCGAGGAGCGCGGCGTCATCATCAACACCGCCTCTGTCGCGGCGTTCGACGGCCAGATCGGCCAGCCGGCCTATGGTGCCTCCAAGGGCGGCGTCGTCGGCATGACCCTGCCGGTCGCGCGCGATCTGTCGCAGCACCTCATTCGCGTCTGCACCATCGCGCCGGGCATCTTCATCACGCCCATGCTGATGGGCCTGCCGCAGGCGGCGCAGGATTCGCTGGGCCAGATGGTCCCGCATCCTTCGCGCCTCGGCAAGCCGGAGGAATACGCGATGCTGGCAGAAAGCATCATTCGCAACCCGATGCTGAACGGCGAGACGATCCGCCTCGACGGCGCAATCCGCATGGCCCCGAAGTGAGCGGCGCAATGAGCAAGGCCCCCCTCAAGGTCGAACGTGATGGCGCGGTGCTGCGCCTCACCATGAACCGGCCCGACGCCGCGAACGCGCTGAGCATGGCGGGTGCCGAGGCGCTGGCTGACGCGGCCTTGATGGCGGACGAGGATGAAACCATCCGCTGCGTGGTGATGACGGGCGAAGGCCGCTTCTTCTGCGCGGGTGGCGATGTCGCGGGCATGGCGTCCGCGCCCGAGGGGCAGGGCGCGCACCTCAAGCGTCTCGCCGGGCTGTTCCATGTCGGCATGGTCCGCCTTGCCCGGATGAGAAAGCCGCTGGTGACAGTGGTCAACGGACCCGCCGCTGGCGCGGGCGTCAGCATGGCAGCACTGGGCGACATTGCGCTCGCCGGAGCTTCCGCGAACTTCACCATGGCCTATGGCGCCATCGGCCTGTCGCCGGATGGCGGTGCAAGCTGGCTTCTTCCGCGCCTCATCGGCCTTCGCCGCACTCAGGAAATGGCGCTGCTCAACAAGCGCATTTCGGCAGAGGAGGCAGCGGAAATCGGCCTTGTCACGCGCTGCGTCGCGGACGAGGATCTGGCGGCGGAGGCAGAGAAAGTCGTGGCGGTGCTTGCGAGCGGGCCAAGCACGGCGCTTGGCAATACCCGCCGCCTGTTGCTCGAAGGGATGGACCGCAGTTTCGAGGCGCAGCTGGAGGCCGAGCTGCAATCCATCGCCCAATGTGCCGGTTCGCCGCATGGCAAGGAGGGCATTGCGGCCTTCGTGGAGAAGCGCAAACCCGACTATTGTTAAGCAGTATTGGCGTTTCGTAGCCGGGACGCCGCCGCACTCATCAGGTGATTGTAGCTAGTTTTCGAAAAGGTCTGGGAGAACATGGATATCAAGGGCGTTGCCGCGATCGTGACAGGCGGAGCTTCCGGTCTCGGAGAAGGGGCCGCAAGGCGCCTCTCGAGAGCCGGAGCGAGGGTTACGATCCTCGACATGAATGGAGAGGCGGCGAAGGAAAAGGCCGCCGAAATTGGCGGCCATGCCATCGCGCTGAACGTCACCGATGAAGCGGCGGTGGATGCCGCGATCAAGGAGGCCGAGACGCTTCATGGCGTGGCGAGGATACTCGTCAACTGCGCCGGCATCGGCAATCCGCAGAAGGTCATTGCACGGGACGGCAACGCCATCGCGCTGGATGATTTTTCCCGCATCATACAGGTCAACCTGATCGGCACATTCAATGTGCTTTCAAAGTTTGCGGCACGTCTGCACATGGCCGAGCCAGTTGGCGAGGAGCGCGGCGTGATTGTCAACACTGCCAGTGTGGCGGCCTATGACGGTCAGATCGGCCAGGCGGCCTATTCCGCGTCGAAGGGCGGCATTGTCGGCATGACCTTGCCCATCGCCCGCGAGTTTGCCCGCCATGGCATCCGCGTGATGACCATTGCGCCGGGCATTTTCTGGACGCCGCAATTGGCCACGCTGCCGCAGGACGTTCTGGATTCGCTTGGCCCGCAGGTGCCGTTCCCCAGCCGTCTTGGCCAGCCCGATGAATTCGCGCAGCTGGTGGAGAGCATCGTGACGAACCCGATGCTGAACGGCGAGGTGATCCGCCTCGACGGTGCAATCCGCATGGCGGCGAAATAAGGTCGCAATCATCGTTTCTGCCTTGCTCATGAAAGCGATCCGGCAGGAACTGAAACGCAGCTCTTGCGGGGGCAGGGTCAACAGCGTGAATTTCTGACCTCTGACGGCAAGGAATTGCGCGTGAAAGAGGATTTCGCGGCGGCTTTTTTTGTCTAGAGTGCCGCCTTCAATAAAGGAGAGAAATATGCCGCGTTCGCTGATGCTGGTTTATTCGAGCCCGACAAGCCCGGAAACCGAAGCCGAATATAATGACTGGTACACCAACAAGCACCTCAAGGACGTGGTTGCGCTGCCCGGTATTGTCGGGGCGACGCGCTACAAGCTCGAAGATGCGGTCAGTCTGGACCCGATCCCCACGAGCAATTCGAAATATGTCGCGATCTACGAGATCGAGGGCGACAGCGTCGAGGCGATGAATGCGGCAAAGCAGGCGCTGGCCGATGGCATGGCGGCGGGCACGGTGGATATGTCGCCTGCGCTCGATCCCGCTTCGCTCCAGGTCGATTTCGCGCGCCAGATCACCGACCGCGTCGAATAGGCATTCCTGGCGGCTGGGTACAAACCTGGCTGCCATCCTGCATGGCGATTGCATTGCGCCCGGCACTAGGTATGAAAACCTGGGTTTCAGACGGGGCGGGCGTGACGTTTCATTTCATTGCAAGCACAGGCCGCACGGCAACCACCTTCATCGCGGCGGCGCTCGACAGGCTGGACGGGGTGGCCGCCTGCCATGAAGGCTATGGCGGGGCGGACAAGGGCGCCGAGCCTCTGCTGCCGCTCATCAACCTCGAAAACAATCTTGCCTATCAATCCGGCGATCAGGGCAAAGCGGTGGTGGCACAAAAGCGCAACGCCGCGATAATTGCTCAGGCGGCGCAGCGGGCGGGGGCCGCCACGCTGATCGATGTCGCCTATTACAACCCCACCCTTGCCGCCGCATTGCTGGCGCAGCACCCCGATTGCCGGATGATCGGCATCATCCGCGATTGCGAGAGCTTTGTGCGATCGGCCACCCAGATGGAGGGCGAAGACCTCCTGCCGGTGGGCTGGCCCGATGCGGCAAAGGAGCTGAGCGACCGGGAAAAATTCATCGGCTTTGGCCGCATTCGGCCGCGGCGCGGCAGCGAAGATGCGATGCATTGGAAGCAATGGAGCGCCATTGCCCGCAATATATGGCTGTGGCGCGAGACCAACCTCCTGCTGCTCGATGCGCGCGACCGCTTTTTCGATCGGGTCAGGCTGATCGACTTCGCCATGCTCAAGGCCGATCCCGATCGTTTCTGGGCTGAAATCACCGCCCATTTCGGCCTGCCACAATTGCCTGAAATTAGCGAAAAATTAACCACGAGCTTCGTAAACACCAAGCCCTCAGGTTACCAGGTTGGCCCTGTTGCCGAATGGACGGATCAGGAACGATCCTTCCTGCGGCAAGCAGAGGCGGCCATTCGCGACAGGTGGGGAAATGACGGTTGAAATTTCGATGGATCGCGTCTGCGCAGTGGTCGAAGACGCTATCCGCACAGCGGCCAACAAGGCCGAGCTTTCCGCCCCTGTAACCCCGCTCTCGCGCATGGGCGAGCCGCGCGAATGGGATTCGCTTTCCTTCGTCGTGGTGTTCAACGCCATATCCGAAGCTTTCGGGGTCGATCTGGAAGATGATGACGCCATCCATCTGACGAGCATCCCCGCGATGTTCGAACTGCTTCAGGATATCGCCGCCTGATGAGCGCGCTTCACCGCTCGATCCTTGAAGCGGCGCAAACCCATCCTTCCCGCCTTGCGGTGGATAATGGGCGGCAAGGCCAGCTCACCTATGCGCAACTGCTCGCCATGACAGCGGGTTTGCAACCCGTGGTTGCAGGCAAGTCCTCGGTCGGCATCCTCTCCAATCGCCGGGCAGAGACCTATCCTGCGGTGCTGGCGCCGTTTTTTGCGGGCATTGCCTTTACCCCGCTCAACCCGTCCTTCCCGATCGAACGGCTGCGTGCGATTGCGCGGCTTTCCGGCATCGATCTGGTGCTGTGCGACAGTTCCACACGCGATCTGGCGGAAAGCCTGGGCCTGCCGCTGCACTGCATCGCCGATGCTTCATCGCAAGACAGCGCCGAGGCTTCGATCTGGCAGAATTCTGGCGAGGCTAGGGTGAGCGACGAGGCCATCGCCTATCGCATGTTCACCTCGGGCAGCACGGGCGAGCCCAAGGGCGTGCCGATCCCTTATGGCGCGCTGGCGCATTATGTCGGCGCGATCCGCGATCTGTTGCGCTTTCCCGCCGCCGCGCGGTTCAGCCAGTGCTTCGATCTCAGCTTCGACCTTGCCATGCACGACATCTTTGTTGCGCTGGGCTCGGGCGGGACCATCGTTCCGGCCAGCGACATGCAACTGATGATGCCGCATTCCTATATCGCCAAGCGCGCCATCGATGTGTGGTTTTCGGTGCCGATGCTGGCCATGGTGGCGGCGCGCGGGCAGGGCGAAAAACAGCCCGAACACCGCCTTGCCATGGCGCTGTTCTGTGGCGAGCCCTTGCCGATGGACTATGTCCGCCGTTTCCGCCCGTTCCTTGCCGAGGGTGCGGGCCTGTGGAACCTCTATGGCCCGACCGAGGCGACCATCGCCTTTACCGCCCAATGCGTGAGCGCGGCGGACGAGCCTTTTGCGATTGCCACGCTGGGCGATCCCTTCGGGGCAAATCGCATCGCCCTGCTCGATGAGGCTGGCCATGTCGCGCCGGTGGCAGAAGGCGCGCTGGGCGAGCTTCTGCTGGGCGGGCCGCAGGTCTTTGGCGGCTATCTGCCCGCCCGGATCGACCCCTTTGTCGAAGGGCCGGACGGCGGCACCTATTACCGTTCCGGCGATCTGGTCCGCTGCGAAGGCGGCCTGCTGCATCATCTTGGCCGGATCGACGGGCAGGTGAAACTGCGCGGGCTGCGGATCGAGCTGGCCGAAATCGAGGCCGCCTTCCGCAATCATCTGGGTTGCGATGCGGCTGCGGCGTTTCTGCATGGAGAGCGTGACGAGGCCGAACTGCGTCTTGCCTATCAGCGCGAGGAGGACATTGCCGATCTCGCCCCTGTGGAACGGGTCTTGCCCGATTACATGGTGCCAGCGCGTATTCTGAGGCTGGCGGAGCTGCCGGTCAATGTGAACGGCAAGGTGGATCGCAAGCAACTGGCAGGCATGGCATGGCCAGACGCCTAGCCCCCTTCCTCGTTGCCGGCGTTCTGGCTCTGCTGGCCTATTTCGGCTCCAGCCTGAGGGCCTATGACGTTGCACCCCATGTCATTTGCAGCTATGCGCTGGCCGAAATGGACCGGCCAAGGCCTGATGTCCTGCTGATCGGCAACAGCCGCACAGGCGCTGCAATCGATCCTGTCTATGTGACGGACAAGCTGCGCCAGAAAACCGGGCAGACCCTTGCCATCGAACGCATCACGCTGACCGGCCCGCTGCTTCCGCAATTTGCGATCATCATGCAGGAATATGCCCGCAACAGGGGCATTCCCCGGCACGTTTTTCTGCAGCTGATTTATAATCGCGACCCTGCCGAACAGCACAAGGTGGATGCGCCGCTGTTTGGCCTGCGCGACATTGCCTATGGCAATCTGTCCGACATGATCGCGGTGCAGCAGGGCGCGCAGCTTAATGATCGCGGCACCGCACTGCCGCGCCAGTTCGAGCGCGGCTACAGCTCCATCCCGGCGGTGGCGCTGACCAAGATCAGCACCAATATCTACTCCTCGCTGCGCTATTATTTCCGCTCGCCTTACAGGCCGATCCCGCGCTGCGAGGGGGAGTATGTGTTCCAGCAAAGCGTGGTGTGGCCTTATAATCAGATCACCGATGGCCAGATGGATTTCGGCGCACGGGCCACTGAGGCGCAGGAGCGCGAATGGACCGGGCTGGTCTCGCATTATCTGCCGCTTGATCCCAACGCACCCGAACGCCAATTCGAAAACGACCAGCTGCACAAGCTGATCGCCTTTCTGAAATCCAGGGGCGCTAAAGTCCATCTGGTAGCCTATCCGCAATTTTCGGAAAAGCTGCCACAAGTCCATGCCGAGGCGATCAGGCGCGAATTTTCCGAAGCCGATTTCGTCAATGGCTATGAGGCCTTCGAGGCCGAGACGGGAGATCGCTGGGCCGATTATTTCCGCGACCCCAATCACCTTAATCATGGCGGGGCAAGGATCATATCCCGGCTGGTCGCTGCGCGCATTGCGGACGATTTGCAATGATCGATCCACTGGTTCATTTCCTCTTCGTGCTGGGCGCATATCTGTTGTTCTGCCTTGCAGGGCGAGGCAGCGCGGTGCCGTTGCTCACCGTTCTGGGGCTGGTCTTCACGCTTGTTTTCGCGCCGGTCGCAGCGCTGTGGATCATGCTGCTGGCTGGATTTGCCGCCGTGCTGTTCCTGCTGTTCAGGCACAGGCCGCGCGACAATGGCTGGCGGCAATATGGCCCTTATCTGATCCTGCCCGGCTTCCTTTTCGTCGATCTTCATCCGCTGGGTTTCGGGCTGAATGTCGAAACGCTGGCGATTTCGTTCTCGACCATCCGCATCTTCATGACGACCAAGCAGCTTTTGCAATCGCGCAAAGCCATGGAGCCAGGCGACGCCCGGTGGATCGTCGTTGCGGCTTTCTGGCTGCCTGCCTTGATGATTGGTCCGGTCTTTTCCGGCACCGAACTCAGAAAACAGGCTCGCGATGCGCAGGAACAACCGGTGGGCTTGCGCGATTACCGCATGGTTTTGCAGGGGCTGGTGCTGGCGATCCTGGTCAATCCGGGCTTCGGCCTCCTCAAGGACATGGTGGTTTCGCCAGAGCAGCTGGGCGCGCCGGACTGGACGGCGGCTCCGCTCTATTTCCTCCAGCTGTTTACTGCCTTCTGGGGCCAGTCGCTGATTGCCGAGCATAGCTCGCGCTTTTTCGGATTTCGCCTGTCAGTCAATTTCGATGCGCCATGGAAGGCTGCCGATATCCGCGAGTTCTGGAGCCGGTGGCACCGCTCCATGGCCGATTTCGTGATGCAGTATATTTTCCTGCCGCTGAACCTCAAAGGCATCTCGCCACGCGTGGCGACGGTGAGCGCGTTCCTGTTCATGGGGCTGTGGCACAATCTCACATGGGGTTATGCCCTTTGGGGCGCGGCGCATGGGGCGCTGCTGGGCTTCTGGCCCAAGCGGGCGTTTTCAGGGGCAAGCGGGGTGGCGATCCGCATCGCCACATGGGCGCTGATTATCGGCCTGTCCTATATCGCCAATTTCTATGGGAAAGCCGCATGAGTGAAAACGATAGGCGCGAGGCCTTCACCATCCTGTTCTGGCTGCTACTGGGGGTCGTCCTGTTGATGTTCGTGTCGCCGGGCCTGCAGGAATCGCCCTACAATTCCTTCTGACCCGGCGCAGAAATATCAAAGGCTGCGGATGATGCCCGAAAAATCGACCGCGCCATTGCCCGCAGCATCGAAGGCTTCGTAAAGCGATTTCGCCAACGCGCCCATCTTCGCATCGACGCCGGCATCGCCTGCCGCTTCCATGGCAAGCTTCAGGTCTTTCAGCATGAGCGCGCTGGCAAAGCCGCCCTGGTAATCATTGTCGGCAGGGGTGACGGGGCCGACGCCGGGAACCGGGCAATAGGAAGTCATCGACCAGCACTGACCCGACGAGATCGAGGAAATATCGAAGAATTTTTGCGGATCGAGGCCCAGCTTTTGCGCCATGGCAAAGGCTTCGCAGGTGCCGATCATGTGAATGCCCAAGAGCATGTTGTTGCAGATCTTGGCGGTCTGGCCTGCGCCTGCACCGCCTGCATGGATCACGGCCTTGCCCATGGGGCCGAGCACTTGCTCCGCCTTGGCAAAGGCGCTGTCGCTGCCGCCGACCATGAAGGCGAGCGTGCCGCCATTGGCCGCAGCGATGCCGCCCGAAACCGGCGCATCGACCATTTCATAACCGGCAGCCGCCGCCTTCTCGCTAACCAGCTTTGCGGTTGCGACATCGATGGTCGAACAATCGACGAGGATCGCCGATTTGGGTGCCTTGCCAATCACCTCATTGGCATAGACGCTTTCCACGATTGTGCCGTTGGGCAGCATGGTGACGACACCATCGACGCCCGCAACGGCATCCGCAATGGCGGAAAAGGGCGCGCAGCCGTGTTCCTTGGCCTTGGCCAGCGCGTCGGTGGAAAGGTCGAAGGCGTTGACCTCGTGGCCCGCCTTCACAAGGTTCGCGGCCATGCCGCCGCCCATGTTGCCAAGTCCGATGAATGCGATTTTCATGGGTTTACCTGCCCTTCCAGTTGCCGGGGCGCTTCTCGACGAAGGCGGCCATGCCTTCGGCTTTGTCCTCGGTGGCGGTGAGGATCTGGAACAGGCGCCGCTCGGTGATGAGGCCTTGTGCAAGGTTCGTCTCGAACGCCATGTTGACCAGCTCCTTGTTGATGAGCGTTGCCATCGGCGGCATCGCGGCGATGGTTTCGGCGGTCTTCAGCGCATCGGCGAGGAGGTCTGCTGCGGGCAGGACACGGGCGACAAGGCCCGCGCGCTCGGCTTCCGCCGCGTCCATCATCCGGCCGGTCAGGCACATTTCCATTGCCTTCGCCTTGCCGACCGCCTTGGTCAGGCGCTGCGATCCGCCCATGCCCGGCGCAACGCCCAGCTTGATTTCCGGCTGGCCGAATTTCGCGGTGTCGGACGCAAGGATGAAGTCCGCCATCATGGCCAGTTCGCAGCCGCCGCCCAGCGCAAAGCCATTGACCGCCGCGATCCACGGCTTGCGGGTGGCATTGACGATATGGCTGGTCCACTTGGCGAAGAAGTCTTCGGCGAAGAATTCCGCCATCGGCTTGTCAGCCATTTCCTTGATGTCGGCGCCGGCGGCAAAGGCTTTCTCGCCGCTGCCGGTGATGACGGCGCAACGCTGCGACGCATCCGCCTCGTAAGCGGCGAAAGCGTCGATCAGATCGGCCAGAACCTGTGAATTGAGCGCGTTCAGCGCCTGCGGGCGATTGAGCGTGATGAGGGTGACCGCGCCCTTCTTTTCGACCAGGATCGTTTCATAGCTCATAGCGGTGTCCATTCTTCGTTAGCGGGCAGGGGCGCGAAGATCGCGTCCAGCAGATCGTCCGTCACGTCCTCAGGCCGTGCCGGGTTCCATTTCGGCGCATTATCCTTGTCGACGATCACCGCGCGTACGCCCTCGGCAAAGTCGGGGCGGAGCAGCACGCGGGCACCGATGCGGTATTCCATGCGCATATTGTCGGCAAAATCGGCCAGCTTCGCGCTTGTCGCCAGTTGCCGCAGCGCGACCTTGCAGGTTTGCGGACTCTTGGTGGCCAGCGTCTCCAGTTCTTTCTTCGCCCACTCTCTGCCATCGGCCTTGAGTGCTGCGAGGATGTCCTCGTAGCGGTCCGATGCGAACAGGCGGTTGATGATGTCAAAGTTGCCAGCCAGCCGCGCTTCGGGAGGAGAAGAGGAGAGCGCGTCGAGGATGGTTTCCAGTTCTTCGGGTTGCTGCGCGATCCGCGCCTTGGCCTCGGCCAGATTTTCATGCGCGATGTAATGGGTGGCAAGGCCTGCCCAGAGGCATTCAGCCCCATCCAGCCGAGCCCCGGTCAGCGCGAGGAACGCACCCAGCCGGCCCGGCAGACGCGAGAGATACCAGCCACCGCCCACATCCGGGAACAGACCGATGCCCGTTTCCGGCATGGCGAGCTTCGTGTTTTCGGTTGCGATGCGGAATTGGGACGGACCGGCAATACCGACTCCGCCGCCCATCGTGATCCCGTCCATGAAGGTCACGACCGGCTTGGGGTAAGTGAAGATCAGGTGATTGAGCTGATATTCGTCATGGAAGAACTGGCGGCCCGAAACCCCGCCATCGTTCAGTGCGGAATTCCTCAGGAACGCGATGTCGCCGCCCGCACAAAAGCCGCGAGACATTTTGGGGTCGCCATCCGGCGAGGCGGCATGGTCTATGATGACCGTGTCCACTGCCGGGTAGTCCCGCCATTTCAGCAGCGCCTCTGTCATGGCATGAACCATGTCTAGCGTCAGCGCATGGAGCGCCTTGGGCCGGCAGAGCGAAAGATGTCCGGCGCGCGTGTGAGTTTGGACGTGGACGTCGGACATTATTTCAAGAGATCCCTTCCCACGATCATCCGCATCACCTGGTTGGTGCCTTCGAGGATCGAATGGACGCGCAGATCGCGCCAGAATCGCTCGATCGGATAATCCTTCAAATAGCCATAGCCGCCGAACAGTTGCAGCGCATCATTGACGATGGCCGAGCCACTATCGGTTGCCAGCCGCTTGGCCATGGCGGAAAAGCGGGATTTGTCGGGTGCGCCTTCGGTTACCTTGGCGGCGGCGAGATAGAGCAGCGCACGGGCAGCTTCGAGGTCGGTTGCCATGTCGGCCAGCATGAACTGGG
>CAZWEY010000059.1:0-12221 GCA_964632055.1 uncultured Sphingomonadaceae bacterium | reverse complement strand
GGGACGGGCGGCTCGGCTACGGCAGCGGAACTGGTGGTAGAGGAAATCCGCGCGGCGGGCTGAGAGGCGATCGCCAATGCAGCTTCCGTCACCGATTATGGCGAGGTTGAGCAGATGGTGGCCGATGCGCTGTCGCGCTGGGGCCGGGTCGATATTCTCGTCAACAATGCCGGTATCCTGCGCGACAAGACCTTCGCCAAGGTGGACCTTGCTGATTTCAGGGCGGTGCTCGATGTTCACCTGATGGGCTCGGTCCATTGCACCAGGGCGGTGTGGAACCAGATGCGCGAACAGAATTATGGCCGCGTCATCTTTACCGCATCCTCCACCGGGCTTTACGGCAATTTCGGGCAATCCGCCTATGGCACCGCCAAGCTGGCGTTGGTGGGGCTGATGAACACGCTGCGCGAGGAGGGGCGGCGCAACAATATCCGGCTCAACTGCCTTTCGCCCAATGCCGCCTCGCGTATGACGGCGGACGTGATGGACGCAGAGACGCTCGACGCGCTCGATCCCGCCAAGGTGTCGCACGCCGTGGTGGCGCTGGCTTCGCAAGACGCACCCGATGGCGCGATCCTGTGTGCGGGCGCGGGCAGTTTCGAGCGGGCCTATATCACGCTGAGCCAAGGCGCCTTTCTCGGTCATGACGAGGGCACGCCGGACGCGATCCTTGCGAACTGGGATGCAATCTCGGACCGCAGCGGCGAGATGGTCCCTGCCACCGGCTTCGATCAGGCGCGCCACGAGGTGAGCCGGGCAACACAAGACAATGGAAGGAACCATTATGAGTGAATTGAGTGAGATTCCCTATACCGTCCACGGCAAGTACTGGCAGGAGCTGTCGGTCGGCCAGAAGTTCCGCACCCACAAGCGGACACTGACTGAAACCGACCTTGTCAACTTCATCAACGGCACAGGGATGCTGGAATCGATCTTCATCGATACCACCTACGAAGGCGCGATGAGCGGCAGGCCTGTGCCCGCCACCCTGACGCTGAGCATCATAGAAGGCTTTCTGCTGCAAAGCGTGATCCAGAGCGTGGGTCTTGCCATGCTCGATCTTACGGTGAAGCCGGTCGCCCCTGTGCGCGTGGGCGACACGATCTGGGCGGTGATGGAGGTGACGGGGTTGCGCCCCACCTCGAAGAACAACCGCGCCATCGTCAGCGCTACGATCAGCGTGTTCAACCAGAACGGCGATACCGTCCTGACCTATGAGGTGACGCGGATGCAGGCGGGCGATCCGGCGCGGGGTTGAGGCCTGATTGGGGAAGAGGGGAATGCAGCAGCAGGGCGAATGGCGGCAGGGCTGGCGCGTGGTGCTGGCGGCGCTGGCCGGCAATGGCGTCGGCTTCACCATGGTGCAGATGACATCGGGCATCTTCATCATTCCCATACAGCAGGAATTCAGCCTTTCCCGCACCGCCGCCAGCATCGGCCCGTGGATCGGGCTGGCGGTGGCGCTGCTCACACCGGTCGCGGCCCTGTTTGTCGACCGGCGCGGGCCGCGGGGCCTTGCCATTGCCGGCCTTTGCGGGCTGGCGGCAAGCTATGCGCTGCTCGCCACGCTGCCGGCCATCCTGCCGCTTTACATGGCCATCGCCTGCTGTGTGGCGCTGGCAGGCACCATAGCCAATCCGATGATCTATTGTCGCGGCGTTGCCACATGGTTCTCGCGTCATGCCGGGCTTGCCTTCGCCCTCACGATGAGCGGAACCTCGATTGTCGCGGCCGTGGTCGCACCTTTCCTCAGCCGGATTGTGGAGCAGGAGGGGTGGCGCACCGGCATCGGCCTCTATGCGGCGATGGTGGGCTGCATTGGCCTGCCGCTGGTGCTGCTGTGGTTCCGCGCGAAGCCTCGGGATGCTGTGGCGCAGGAAAGCGAGGATGCGGCGGGGCTGAGCGCAAAAGAGGCCGCCCGGACCCCGCAATTCTGGCTGCTGATCGCCTCTTTCGCCTGTGCGACACTGGCCATCGGCGGGATGATCAGCCAGCTTTATCCCATCCTCATCGCCAGCAATTATGCCGCGCAGACGGCGGCGCTGACGGTCTCCTTCTATGCCGCCTCGATGGGCATCGGGCGGATCGGCGCGGGCTTCCTGATCGACCGCCTGCCGCCCCGCGCGGTCGCTTCGTCCAGCCTTGCGCTGGCGGCGTCCGGTTCGTTCCTGCTGCTCTATGCCCTGTTCGGGGGCGGGTCGCCGGCGCTGGCTTACCTTGCCGCTTTCCTGCTGGGCTGGGGGCAGGGGGCGGAGGGCGATTTCATCGGCTTCTTCACCCAGCGCCTGTTCGGCCTCAGGGCATTCGGGCTGATCTACAGCTGGTTCAATCTGGTGGTTGGATGCGGGCTGGCCATAGGCGGGCTACTGTTTGCCGCCGCCTTCGACCTTTACGGCAATTACGAATATGCGGTGATGATGAATGGCGGCCTGTGGACCATGGCCGCCATTCTCATGGCTTGCGTGCGTGTGCCTCGGGGGCTCTGAGGTTCAGGCCTTCTGAATGACGGTGTTGGAGAAATCCTCCCAGTAGCGGCGCTTTTCGTCGAGCGACGATTTCTTGTGCAGCGCGTAATAGGCGGGCAGCAGGATCATCTGCGTGACGCCCATGTCCTCGGCGCGGCGGACATCGTCGAGGCCCCAGGGGTTTTCCATCACCTGGATGATCTCGAAGGGTTCATTGGCGCGGCCCGCTTCCTCGCGATATTGCTTCAGCTTGGCGATGGAGGGGGGCATGTCTTCCACCTTGCACATGCGCGACATCCAGCCTTCGCCAAGGTAAGCGGCGCGCTTCAACACGCGATCGGCAGGGCCGGAAACATAAATCGGCATATTGCCCGGCTGCGGCAGGATGCGCAGGCGCGGGAAATCGAAGAATTCGCCGTGATGCTCGACAATCTCGCCCGACCACATCTTGCGCAGCACTGCGATCGATTCATCGGTGCGCTTGCCGCGCGTGTGGAAGTCCACGCCATAGACGTCGAATTCTTCCTTCATCCAGCCCACCGCGCAGCACAGCGCAAGGCGACCGCCGGAGAGGACGGAGAGCGTGCCGGTGGCCTTGGCGACTTCGACAGGGTGGCGCGCGGCAAGCAGATAGATGCTCTGCAGCAGCTGCACCTTGCTTGTCGCCTGCGCCATCATGGCCAGAGCCACCCAAGGGTCGGGGAAGGTCCAGTCGGTGGTGGCGGTGAAGAAGGGCTTGCCGTCTTCGGTATCGGGATAGATGCTGTTGATCACTTCGGGCAGGACGATGTGGTCGGAAACGCTGACGGAGGTGAAGCCCACCTCCTCGCTGACCACGGCGCAGTCGACCAGCTGTTCGCTTTCGATGAACGAGAGCATGTTGCAGAATTTCATCAGATCCCTCCTTGCGCCTTGATATGGCTATGAGCTTCCATATTCGCCTTGGCCCGGCAAGATCAACTGCTGGCGTGAAGCCCTCGCAGCGGGTCAACTCCCGATGCATTTGTGGTTGCTTCGAGAAAGTTGCTGAAGATCGCTTGCCTCTCGGCTACGAGCAATGCGGATGGGAGTGAATATGGCAAACGGCACCAATGGCGGGCTCACGCGTTATCTACCGATACTGCAATGGAGCCGCGAATATGGCAAAGAGGCCGCCGCCAACGACTTGATGGCTGCCGTCATCGTCACCATCATGCTGATTCCGCAAAGCCTGGCCTATGCGTTGCTGGCCGGACTGCCGCCGGTGGTTGGCCTCTATGCCTCGATCCTGCCGCTCGCCGCATATACGGTCTTCGGCACCAGCCGGACGCTGGCGGTCGGCCCGGTGGCTGTGGTGTCGCTGATGACTGCTTCTGCCGCCGGGGCCGTCGCGGCGCAGGGGACTGAGCAATATCTGCAGGCCGCGATCATGCTGGCCATGCTGTCGGGCGTGATGCTGGCGGTGATGGGCGTTTTGCGACTGGGGTTTCTGGCGAACCTGCTTTCGCATCCGGTGATTTCCGGTTTCATCACGGCGAGTGGCCTGCTGATTGCCACCAGCCAGCTCAAACATCTTATGGGCATCAAGGCAGGTGGAGACACTCTGCCTCACCTGCTCGCCTCGCTTGGCGAAAGCATGGCCGACACCAATTGGCGAACGCTGGCGATCGGTCTTGCTGCAACCCTGTTCCTGTTCTGGGTCAGGGGCAATGCCAAGCCGTTGCTGCGCCGTTTTGGCCTTGGCCCAAGGCCTGCAGAAATCATCGCGCGGGCAGGGCCGGTGCTGGCGGTTGCGGTATCGATTGTCGCGGTCGTGTTTTTCGGGCTGGAGGGCAAGGGCGTGAAGACGGTCGGCGCCATTCCCACCGGACTGCCGCCCTTCGCTTTGCCCGGCTTCGACCTCGCACTTGCGGAAAAGCTGTGGGTGCCCGCGCTGCTTATCTCGATCATCGGTTTTGTCGAAAGTGTGTCCGTTGCCCAGACACTGGCCGCCAAGCGCCGCCAGCGCATTGCACCCGATCAGGAACTCATCGGTCTTGGCGCTTCCAACATCGCCTCTGCGCTGTCGGGCGGCTATCCGGTGACAGGCGGCTTTGCGCGCTCGGTGGTCAATTTCGATGCCGGCGCGCAGACGCCAGCGGCAGGGGCGATGACGGCGGTGGGCATTGCGCTCGCCTCGCTGTTCCTGACCCCGCTGCTGTTCCATCTGCCGCTGGCGGTGCTGGCGGCCACCATCATCGTTGCCGTGCTGAGCCTCGTGGATCTCAAGACCCCGGTGACTCTGTGGCGATATTCCAGAGCCGATTTCGCGGCCCATGTGGCGACGATTGCCGTCACCTTGCTGCAAGGCGTCGAAACGGGCGTGATTGCGGGCGTGGCAACGGGGCTGCTGCTCTATCTGTGGCGCGCCTCGCGCCCCCATGCCGCCGTGGTCGGGCGGGTTCCGGGAACCGAACATTTCCGCAATGTGGAGCGGCACAAGGTTCTGACCCTGCCGCATCTCCTCTCGATCCGGGTCGATGAATCGCTGACCTATCTCAATGCCCGATGGCTGGAGGAATATGTGCTGGAGCGCGTGGCGGCCCAGCCGGAGCTGCGCCATGTCGTGCTGATGAGTTCGGCGGTGAATGCCATCGACGCTTCGGGGCTGGAAAGCCTGGAGGCGATCAATCACCGGCTGGCCGATGGCGGCATCAAGCTGCATCTCTCCGAGGTGAAAGGGCCGGTGATGGACCGATTGCAGAAAGCGCATTTTCTGCATGATCTGACCGGGCAGGTGTTTCTGTCACAGGATCAGGCCTTCTCGCAACTGGCCAATGATGACGGTTCCCCGCCCGATCCGGTGGATCAGTGGCAGGCGCGCGGGCTTATCTGATGGGCATTGCATTTGGCATCTTCAGGCGGCATCTCTGCCTGTAGATACAAGAGAGGAGCCAGCATGGCTGACAAGGAATATGTGCCGCCGGCAGTATGGGTTCACAATGCAGGCAATGGCGGGCGCTTTGCTGGCATCAACCAGCCCACCGCAGGCGCGCGCTATGAAGAGGAACTGCCGGTCGGCAAGCATCCCTTCCAGCTTTATTCGCTGGGCTCGCCCAACGGCCAGAAAGTCACCATCCTGTTCGAGGAATTGCTGGCTCTGGGCCATGCAGACGCAGAATATGATGCCTGGCTGATCGAGATCATGGACGGCAAGCAGTTTTCCTCCGGCTTTGTCGCGGTCAATCCCAATTCCAAGATCCCCGCCATGGTCGACCGCAGCGGGCCTGAGCCGGTGCGTCTGTTCGAATCGGGCGCGATGCTGCTGTACCTTGCAGAGAAGTTCGGAGAGCTTCTGCCGACCGACAAAACGCGTGCGGAATGCCTCTCCTGGCTGTTCTGGCAGATGGGCAGCGCGCCCTTCCTTGGCGGCGGTTTCGGCCATTTCTATGCCTATGCTCCGGTCAAGATCGAATATGCGATCGACCGCTTTGCCATGGAGGTGAAGCGCCAGCTCGACGTGCTCGACCGGCGTCTTGGAGAGAGCGAATATCTGGCCGGGCCGGACTATACCATCGCCGATATCGCGGTGTGGCCATGGTACGGCCAGTTGACGCAAGGCACGCTCTATAATGACGCAGCGACTTTCCTTGACACCGAAAGCTATAAAAACCTGCGCCGATGGACCGAACAGATCGACCAGCGCAGTGCCGTGCGGCGCGGCAAGCGGGTCAATTGTACCTGGCTTGGGCCTGCGAGCGGTATTGCCGAGCGGCATGGCGCCGCCGATCTCGATTAGGGATCGCGCTTTTGTCCCGCCTCACCATTAACGGCAAACCGTTGCGCTTCGTGATGGATCCGGACACGCCGCTCTTGTGGGCGCTTAGGGATGCGGCCAACCTGACCGGCACGAAATATGGCTGCGGCAATGGCGATTGCGGGGCCTGCATGGTGCTGGTCGATGGGCAGGCGATGCCCAGTTGCCAGCTTTCCCTTGCCGAGGCGGAGGGCCGCGTCGTCACCACCATCGAAGGCCTGTCGCCCGACCGTTCGCATCCGGTGCAACAGGCGCTGGTGGCCGAACAGGCGATACAATGCGGTTTCTGCACGTCCGGTGTGGTGATGGCGGGGGCGGCCTTGCTGCAATCCAGCGCCGCTCCTTCGGAAACCGAGATCAAGGCCGCACTCACCAATATATGTCGTTGCGGGATCTATCCCAGGCTTGTCAGGGCGATCCAGCGGGCCAGCCGGATCGCCCTGGGGCAGGAGCGATCCGACGCCGCGCCAGCGCCGGGCATAACCGCTCACGAGGCGGCGCGATCAGTCCCGGCGATGAAGGCGCAGGACTGACCGGCCACATTTTCCAGATTAGAGCTTCACCCGCACCGAGACACTGGCATTGAGCGGGCGCGCCGGCTGGATGTTGTTGTCGCCATGCGCGCTGGGGTAGTAATCCTCGTCGAACAGGTTCTCGACATTGAGCTGGAGCCCGACCCGCTCGTTCACATCGAAATAGGCCGCCAGATCGATGCGGGTATAGCTGGGCAAGACCACCGCATTGCTGAGCGAGGCATATTGCTTGCTGGAATGCACCAGCCCTGCGCCAAGCCCGAATTGCGACGTAAAATCATAGCGCGTCCATGCGGCGAACTGGTGCTTGGGCACCTGCTCCATGATACGCCCTGCAGGGGCGCCGGTGGTGGTGGAACGGATCTTGCCGTCCAGATAGGTATAGCCCAGGTTGATATGCCAGTTCTTTGCCAGATCGCCCGCCAGTTGCAGTTCGGCGCCCTTGGTGCGGGTCTTGCCCGATAGCACGACAAAGCCGGGATTGACCGGGTCGGGTGCCTGCGCATTGGTGCGGTCAAGCTGGAAGATGGCGCCGGTCAGCAGCAGGTTGGGCTTAATCGACCATTTGACGCCTGCCTCCAGATTTCTGAACTTCTCGGGCTTCAGGCTAACAAGCGTGGGGCTGAGCACAAGGAACTGGTCGCCAGCCTGCGGCAGGAAGCTCTCGGAATAGCTGGCATAGAGCGAGATGTCCTTTTGCGGCTTCAGCACCAGTCCGAGCCGCGGGCTCCATTTCTCGTCCTTGCGGCTGGCTGCAAAGCTGCTGATCTTGTCGATCGTATCGAGGTCGAAACTCTCGAAGCGTATCCCGGCGATGACTTGCGCGAAATCGCCGATCTCGACCTGATCCTGAATATAACCAGCCAGCACGGTCAATTCGGAATCCCTGTTGCGCACCAGCGGGGTGAGCGAAACCGGCGGCAGCGCGAGCTTGCGGGCGAGAGAAACCGTGATCCGGCTGGCAGGGCCAGAGCCAGTGTCGAACACCGCATTGGCCCTGCTGTTTGCCGTGTCCTGCCGCATGGCTTCAAAGCCTGCCAGCAGCGTGTGGCGGATGGCGCCTGTTTGCCCCTGCCAGACTAGATTGCCCTGTGCGATCCAGTTCTCGCGCTTGGTGGCGTCGAGATAGCCATTGAGGTCGACCGTTGCGGGCGTGGCTGAGAGCGGCACGACATTGGCATAGGCCTTGTCGTAATTGGCATACTGGCCTGTGAGGTTGAAATTCAGCCCTTGCGCCAGTTCATGATCCAGCCGCAGCCGCGCAATATGGGTTTTGGCACGTGCCGTGTTGAAATCGGGGTCGCCAAACAGGGTCTTGTCGTAATTGCCGAGCGGGCGCCCATTAAGCGCGGGAACGCCCCGGTCGGCCAGGCGCTTGTCATCGTCATAGGTGTAGGACAGCACGATCTTCGTGGCTGGCCCCGGCTCGAAAGTCACCGTCGGGCTGATCCCGATGAAACGACCGTCGAAATAGTCGCGGTGGCTGTTGAATTCCTCATAGGCTGCGTTCAGCCGGAAGGCGGCATTGTCCGAAACGGGCTGGTTGGCATCGGCCGAAAGGGCGAAGCCGCCGAAGCTACTGATGCTGCCATCGGCATGGACAAAGCTCTTGCCCCTGCGCGCGACCTTGCTCACCCGGTTGATGACGCCGCCACCGCCACCACGGCCAAAGCTCAGCGCGTTGGCGCCTTTCAGCACTTCGAGACGCTCCACATTATAGAGCGAGCGATAATATTGCGCATCGTCGCGCAAGCCATTGAGGAAGAAATCGGCCGTGGTCTTCTGGCCGCGGATGAACACTTCGTCACGGTGCCCTTCGCCGGTTTCCATGACGACGCCCGGAACATAGCGCAGCGCCTCGCCCAGCTGGCGCATGCCCTGATCGTCTATCTGGTCGCGAGTCATCACCGATACCGCCTGCGGCACATTGACCAGGGCAGTCGGGGTTTTCGTGGAGCTGGCGGCATCATCCACGGCGTAGCCTGCAGCCACACCCGTCACCACGATGTCCTCGGCCAGATAGTCGCGCTGGGCAGCCAAATCCATATCTGCAGCATTTTCGGCATGGGCAGCCGGGGTGAGCGCCAGAATGGCCGGGCTTGCGCTGCACAGGAGAAGGAGTCTGGCTTGAACGGACAATGTCATGAGGACCTCTGAATTAAGAATGATTCGCAATTGAGTGTTCTGCTAATGCGAATGGTTCGCATTGACAAGGATCAAATTGCACAAACCCGCATTGCATTCCCGGCCCGGCTTCGCTAAATGCTGGCGAAATCGAGGAGATCAGCGTGAAAGCGACCATCTGGCACAATCCGAATTGCAGCAAATCCCGCGCGGCGCTGGAATTGCTGGAGCAGCGGGGCGATGTCGAACTGACTGTCATTGCCTATCTCAAGCAGCCACCCACCGCCGAAAAGCTGGCCCAGCTCTATCGCGACGCAGGCATGGCCGCGCGCGATGGCTTGCGCACCAGCGGCACCGATGCGGCCGAACGCGGCCTGACCACCGCTGACGATGCCAGCGTCATTGCGGCGATGGCCGCGGACCCCAAACTGATCGAACGTCCACTGGTGGAAACCGAAAAAGGCGTGCGGCTGGGGCGTCCGACCGAGAAAATTCTCGAAATATTATAAGGTTCAGCCAGCCATGGTCGCTTGCCATGGCGCGCTGAATTTGCGAACGCACAAGAAGGCTTGGCTCCCCTTCACCGCGGGGATGCGATCAGGGAGACTAGTCAGGGAATGAGCGGCAGCGAGCTTGCAAGCGAGGGCCAGCTGGCCCGCCTGAAACATGCCCTTGCCAGAGCCTTCGGCCCCTGGGGGGTGTTTTTCAGGGGCTTTGTCGAACATCCGGTGATGGTCGGCTCGGTCATTCCGTCCTCGCGCTTTACCATTTCCCGCATGCTTGCCCCGGTGCAATGGGACGAATGCAGGCTGTTCGTCGAATATGGCCCCGGCATCGGCACCTTCTGCCTTCCGGTGCTCGAACGGTTGCGCCGCGACGGGGCCTTGATCGTGATCGACACCAACCCGCTCTATATCGACTATCTCAAGCGCACGATCACCGACAGCCGCTTCACCGCCGTGCTCGGCTCTGCCGCCGATGTCGAAGAGATCGTGCGCGCCCATGGCCATGACCATGCCGATTATGTGCTTTCGGGCCTGCCCTTTTCGACGCTTCCAGATGGGGTCGGCGAGGAAATTGCCGCAGCCACCCATCGCGTGCTGAGGTCGGGCGGTGCCTTTCTGGTCTATCAGTTCTCGGCTCGTGCGCGCGATTTCATGGCGCGCCATTTCGCACGTATCGACCGTGGTTTCGAATGGCTCAACATTTTGCCATGCCAGCTGTTCTGGGGCTGGAAGGATTAGGATCAGACACTCAGCGAAAGGTCTCGGCAATCGCTCCGGTAGACGGCCCCGAAAGCTGGCGGTGGATGGAGGCGAGGATACCGCTGAACACCACGTTGACAGTTGCGCCCACCACCCCTGAGACCAGCCCAAGGGCGATCAGAGCAGCGCTGCCTTGCGCCAGACCGCCAGCGGCGATCTGACCCATGCCCATGAAGGCGGCCACCACGGAAACGGAAACCAGCGCCACCACCGAATAGCCTATGCCGAGCAGCAGATAGAAGCCGAACAGCCTTAGCGAATTGCCCCTCGTCAGCCGCCAGGATCGCGCCAGCGCTGCAACCGGATTGCTGATGCGGTCGATCACGATCACCGGCATGGTGAGCGAGAATTTGGTGAACACATAAAACACCAGCGCCACGACCAGAAAGCCCAGCATAACCGCCAGCCCCGGCGCGCCTGCCACCACGGCCAGCCCGCCGAAAAAAGCCATCACCATCACCATGGCCAGCGAATAGCCCAGCGCGAACAGGATGATCGCCCCGATCAGGCTAGGCAGAAATTGCAGCGCGGTGCGGATCGCTTCGCCGACCGTTGGCCGGCCATGATCGCGGAACAGCGCCAGCAAAGCCATGAAACCGGCCATCTGCATCAGCAAGGCCAGAAGGCTCGCCAGCCAGCTGCCCGGCCCCATCGCGGCAAAGGCGCGTTCCGCCTTTTCCGGGTCGCCCAGATTTTCGAGCACCGCCATCTGGATGTCGGACATGAACCATGTCGACATCAAGGTCGGGACCAGAAAGAACACGCCCGCCACCGGCACAAGCACTGCCCGGTTTGCCGAAATGGCGTTCAGCCCTTCCTGCCATGCGAGGCTGCCGTTGAATTTCATGCACTTTCCTCCCATGACGCCTTGCCCCTTGATAATCGCAAGCGCAGGCCCCACGCAACGGCCTATGGAGCGGACCGGCATGAATATCGAATGGCGTTGCGAGACAGAGCCCGTGCCCTATCGCGCCGCATTGGCAGAAATGACCGCGCGCAACGCCGCCATTGCTGAGGGCAGCGCGGAGGAACTGATCTGGCTGCTCGAACATCCGCCCGTCTATACCGCCGGAACCAGCGCGGATGCGGCCGAACTGATCGATCCGCGTTTCGATGTGGTGGAGACGGGGCGGGGCGGGCGCTACACCTATCATGGGCCGGGGCAGCGGGTCGGCTATGTCCTGCTCGACCTGTCGCGCCGGGCGAAAGACGTGCGCTGCTTTGTTCATGGGCTGGAAGGCTGGGTGATCGCCACGCTGGCCGATTTCGGTGTGGAAAGCTGGCGCGAGCCGGGCCGCGTCGGCATCTGGACCCGCGATATCGACGGCAGCGAGGCCAAGATCGGCGCTATCGGTGTGCGCGTGCGCCGGTGGGTGACGATGCATGGCTTTTCGGTCAATCTGGCGCCCGATCTGTCGCACTTCTCGGGCATAGTGCCTTGCGGCATCGCCGAATATGGTGTCACCAGCCTTGCGCGGCTGGGGCTTGATGTTTCGCCCGAGGCATGGGATCGCGCGCTTTTCGCTCGCAGCGGGGATTTCCTTGCCGGGCTTGTTGCATCGACTTCCGAAAGCTGCCGCACATGAACCGTCGCCTTCTGTTGATCCTGCCGCTCGCGCTTCTGACGGCTTGCGGCGACAGCCCCGAACAAGACAGCCGCACCGCCTCTGGCGAGGTTCTGGAAGGCATGATCAGCGACGCGATGCTGCCGCTCGATACGGTGCAATCGCAAGCCCCGCTGGCGAAGGCTGAGGCGAAGAAGCGCGATGCTGCCGCGCCCACCGAGACGACTGAGCAAGGGCGCGAACCAGAGACCGGCGTTTCGGCCGCTGCCGATTAACGCCCCCCCAGATCCCCCTTGCCCACGGTTGCGCTGGCCATTTCCAGCATCTTGTCGAGGCTCTTCTTCGCGGCGAGGCGCAGCCCTTCCTCGATCTCGATGCGGGGTTTGAGGTCGCGCAGTGCCAGATAGAGTTTTTCCAGCGTGTTGAGCGCCATGTAGGGGCAGATATTGCAGTTGCAGTTGCCGTCTGCCCCCGGCGCGCCGATGAAGGTCTTT
>CAZWEY010000058.1:0-12283 GCA_964632055.1 uncultured Sphingomonadaceae bacterium | reverse complement strand
TCAAGAGCCTGCGCCTGCTGGGCTCGGTGGGTGAGCCGATCAACCCGGCGGCCTGGGAGTGGTACCACCAGCATGTGGGCGGGGGCCGTTGCCCCATCGTCGACACCTTCTGGCAGACCGAGACCGGTGGCCACATGATCACCCCGCTGCCGGGCGCCACGCCCATGGTGCCGGGTTCGTGCACGCTGCCCTTCCCTGGCATCCAGTTCGCGGTCGTTGACGAGGTCGGCAACGACATGCCCTGGGGCAAGGGTGGCATCCTGGTGTGCAAGAAGCCCTGGCCGTCCATGATCCGCACCATCTGGGGCGACGACGAGCGCTTCAAGAAGTCCTACTACCCTGAAGACTTCAAGGGCAAGTACTACCTGGCCGGCGACGGTGCGATCCGCGACGAGAAGACCGGTTACTTCACCATCACCGGCCGGATCGATGACGTGATCAACGTCTCGGGCCACCGCATGGGCACCGCCGAGGTGGAAAGCGCATTGGTGGCTCATGCACAGGTGGCCGAAGCCGCCGTCGTCGGTATGCCGCATGACATCAAGGGACAGGGCATCTATGCCTATGTGACCCCCATTGCGGGCGTTTCGGGCGACGAGGCCTTGCGCAAGGAGCTGGTGCAATGGGTCCGTCAGGAAATCGGCCCCATCGCCACGCCCGATGTCATCCAGTTCGCCCCCGGCCTGCCCAAGACTCGCTCCGGCAAGATCATGCGCCGCATCCTGCGCAAGATCGCGGAGAGCGATACAGGGAATTTGGGCGATACCTCGACCTTGGCCGACCCTTCAGTGGTGGACGATTTGCTGGCGAACAGGCCTCAGGCATAAGAGCAGGAGAAAGCGATGACGGACAAGGTGCATACCGGCGGCTGCAACTGCCGCCAGCTCCATTACGAGATCAAGGGCGAGCCGGGCCTCGTCCTCGCCTGTCATTGCCTCAATTGCCAGAGACAGGGCGGCGCGGCCTTTTCCGTCAACCTGATCATCAGCGAAGAGCAACTGACGCTGCACGGGGAACCCAAGGTCTATGTCGACAAGGACACCGACAGCGGCAATTTCGCCTATCGTCATTTCTGCAGCAATTGCGGCTCGCCGATCCTGACGACCTCAGACCTCTTCCCCCATATCCGGGTGATCAAGGCTGGCACACTGGACGAGCGCGAGGGTTTTGCACCGCAAGCCGTATGCTGGACGGATACCGCATTTGACTGGGCGGAGGGTATTCTGCATAATTTGCCATCAAGCCCGCGCAACCCAGAGCTTTGAGGAACAGAAAGGTCACACAATGACTGAGTCCACGCATGCCGGCGGCTGCAACTGCCGCAACATCCGCTACGAATTCACCGGCGAACCGATGATGGTCGCAGCCTGCCACTGCCTCAACTGCCAGCGGCAGGGAGGCGCGGCGTTTTCAGTCAATCTCATCATTCCCGACGATAGACTGACCATTCATGGCGACATGAAAATCTATACCGATGGCGACACCGAGACGGGCAAGAACGTCTATCGCCATTTCTGCGCCAATTGCGGAACGCCGATCATTTCGAAGTCAGCCCAGATGGAAGGTGCCAGCATCCTCAAACTGGGCACGCTGGACGAACGCAAGGGCTTTGCTCCCAACTTCCATTGCTGGACCGAAACCAAGTTCGACTGGGTTGATATCCCTGAGGGCCTCCCCACCTCGCCGCGCAACCCGGTGATGGAGTAGCATTGCGTCGCGCGCGCCATGTGGCGCGCGCGATTACCTTAGGGTCTGGTTCGAAATTCGCGAAAGGGCGAATTTCGGATCAGGCAGTTAGCGCATAATCGTATCGACACGAAGGCGAGTCAGTCTCGTCGATTTGATCTGCCACTGCCCGCCGACCTTCTCATAAGTCTCGTAATAATGGCCATAGGCCTGAAACTCCGCCATCCCGCCCTCGCGGAAGCGCAGGGTGTCAAACAACGCCCAGATGCCGCTGGCGGTGGTCGGGCTGGTGACGGTGATTTCCGGATTATGGCCGTGATGAACCGAGCTGAAAAGCTGGCCGACGCTGCGAAACATCTCCATCACCGCCTCTCGTCCCAGGATCACTTCTCCCGTCGCTTCCGGCGTGGGGTCGAAGCCCGTTTCGGGATCGGTTGATGCACCGCGAAAATCCACATGGCAATCCTGAGCGAAGATGGTTTCCATCAGCGCCCAGTCTTTCATGTCCACGGCACGGAAATAGCGGTGTTTGAGCTGCTTGATATCTTCGATTGCAGCGAGGCGAGTGAGCTCATCCATGGACTTGCCTATTTCCAGATCGCGACCGCCTCCTCATGCACGCGGAAACTGCGGGCATCCGGAGTGAACAGGGTCTTCAAGGCTTCCATCGTATCTGCAATAGCTGCCTGATAAGCCGGGCGGGAGGCTATACGCTTCACATAGGACTGGATTTTGGGACGCGTCTCGAACATGCCCGCCATATTGCCGAGGAACAGCGGGAAGCACAGCATGAAATCCGCGCCCGTCAGGTCATCGCCCACCATGAAGCCACTATCGCGCAGCGCGATTTCGGCCTGATACGAATATTTGACCGCCTGTTTCACCCCTTCCTCGCCCACGGACTTGATCGGATCGATCACACAGGCCGGCGGCGGGGTCAGGTGATCCCAGAAATAGCGCTGATAGATGGCGAAATTGCCTTCGGACCAGAACATCCACTGATCAACCATCGCCTGATCTTCGCTGCTTTCCGGCTGGAAGCGGCCATTGCCGTATTTCCTGAGGATATGATTGATGATTGCCCCGGATTCGGTCAGCACCAGCCCGTCATCCTCGAAGGCTGGGTAAGTCGCACCGGGATTGATCGCGAGGAAATCGGGCGCGACCCTGTCCTCGTTGTAGAAATTGTGAACCTGCTCCTCGTAAGGCAAGCCCAGCTCTTCCAGCAGCCACTTGATGCGGAAGGAACGCGTGGTCGGTGCATGGTGTAGCTTCATCGTTTCAGGCCCCTGCGAATGATTTTGTAATTCCTGCTAAAATTCTAGCACCTGGCTTCCCGGTGCGAAGCCCCAAAACAAACGGGCCGGAAGCTTCCTTCCAGCCCGCTCTTTTTCCGTGTCCGGGGTTCTTACTTGAACTTGTCGGGGATCGGGAAGCCGAAGCACTTGGCCGCGTTGAGACCGAGCAGCTTGGCGCGCGTCTCTTCCTTCAGATCATTGCCGAAGGTGCGATAGATCGCCGGCTCCGAATGCGGCCACGACCCTTCGTGGTGCGGATAATCGTTTGCCCACATGAAGTTGTCGGTGAGGTTGAACTTCTCGACCAGCGCGATTGCAGCCTCGTCCTCGCCAAAGGAGGCGTAGCAGTTGCTGCGGTAATACTGGCTCGGCAGCTCCTTCAGCTTCGGACGGACCCAGAAATGGTGCTTGAGATAGGCTTCGTCCATCTTCTGGAGCGCCCATGGCACCCAGCCCGCATCGGCTTCGATCGTCGCAGCGCGAAGGCCGGGGAAACGCTCGAACACGCCGGAGGCGCACAGGTTGATGATCGGCTCCATCGTCGGCGACAGCGAGTGCGCGACATAGTTGATGATCGCACCGCCATTGCCACGAGCCGAACGCGGATCGCGGCCGGTCGAGACGTGGAAAGTCATCGCCATATCCGCATCCTGGATGGCGGCCCAGAGCGGGTCATACATCGGCAGGTTGTAGTTGGGATCGGCCACATTGTGCGGACCGAACACCGGCTTGCAGGGCAGCGCCAGGATCTTGTAACCCAACTTGGCGACGCGCTGCACTTCGGCGACGGCGACATCGACATCGGCGGTCATCAGGTGCGCGGTAGGATGGCTGCGGTCGGCAAAATCCTTGCAGACTTCCCAAGCCCAGTCGTTCCATACCTGGCACTGTGCCTGCACGAATTCGTTGTTGGCAGAAGCCCACATCAAGAGCGCCGCGCCATTGGCGAAGATCACTTCAGCATCGACGCCGTCGAATTCCTGCTCCTGGATGCGGTCCCAGCCAGAGGGGTTTTCATCCGACATATCATGCGAGATGCCCGCGCCAGCCTTGGACCGCAGCAGGTCTTCGCCCTGGAAGTCGAATGTGATCAGGCGTTCCGGACGGGCGCCCGGCATGATGATGTACTTCTGACCATCATCGCGCGTCTCGATGCGCGGCAGCATGTCGTGCCACTTCTTGTCGAGACGCTGGTGGAACAGCGTCACCGGCGGAGACAGGTGCGTGTCGCAGGAGACCATGAAGTATTTCTTCTCGGCCTTGTTGGTGACGCCGCGGGCCCAGCCCTTGGGTTGCGGAGCTTCGAGACGCCACTCGTTCTCCGGGTTGACGATGATATCCTTGGCTTCGAGCATGATGCCTCACTCCTGTCGGCTTTATTGCGGATTTTGATTTATATCATGGACGAAGGCCGAATCGCCAATGAGATTTCCCGCTTAGCCGTTTAAAAAAATTCAATCACTGTCGGACCGGATAGCAGATGAACTCCAGCAAAGAGCCGTCCGGATCGCGGAAATAGATGCTGCGCCCGGCCCCGCGCGCGCCCTCGCGGTCGGCCGGGCCGAAATGCGCAGGCACGCCATGTTGATCGAGCCAGGCCTGTGCCTCCTCAATGGTGCCCGGAAATTCGAAGCACAGGTCGCTGTTGCCCGGATCGACCGGTTCGCGTGCCAGCAGTTCGGCAGGCGCAACCGCGCGGGCGCCGGGGCCATGCACATTGAGCATCTGCCCGCCGATGCGGTATTGCCGGAAGAAATCGAACGGAGCGCTGATTTCTGCGCCCAGCACATCGCGATAAAACGCATCGGTCCGGTCGAGATCGCTTGATGCGATGACGCAATGATCGAGACGGATCGCCGGTTTTTCCATGGGGCTTGCTCCTTCGCGCTTTACTCGGCCGCATCCTTGCGCCCAAAAGCGGGCGACGCAATGCGAAACAGGAGAGACACATGGACCGCAGCGAACAGCTTTGGGCAATCGAGCAGATCAAGCAGCTGAAGGCCCGCTATTTCCGTTTCATGGACACCAAGGACTGGGAAGGCCTGCCCACCCTGTTCACCGCCGATGCGCAAGCCGACTATCGCCTTGCCATGCTCGACCCGGCCGACCCCGTCCCGCCGATGGAGACGCTGGCCGAGCACCAGCTGTCAGGTCGCGATGCGGTCGTCACCTATATCCGCACCGGGCTGACCCCGCTCGTTTCGGTCCACAAGGGCTATATGGGCGAGATCGAACTGACCGGCGAGAACGCCGCCAAGGCCATCTGGCCGATGACGGACGAGCTGTTCATGAGCGATGGCCCCATCCGCTTCATCCGCGGACAGGGCCATTATCACGAGACCTACCGGATCGAGGACGGCGTCTGGAAGATCGCGACGATCCGCCTCACGCGCCTGCGCCTGATCATGGAAGCTGCCTGAGCATCAGACGCTCAGGCGATTCCCCACTCCGCAAACACGGCCTGATTATCGGTTCCCGGTAGCTGGGGCGCGCGGCGGGTTCCGGGCGCAATGCCATCCACCCGCACCGGCGCACGCGGCGCCTTGTAAGGCCCCAGCCGGCTATCCTCGACGATCTCGATACATTCGCTGAACACGACCTGCGGATGGGATTCGAGATCTTCGGGCCGCATGACCGGCGCATTGGGAATTTCCGCCTCGCGCAGCAGCTTGCACCATTCCGCCGTGGTCTTGCCGCCGAAGGAAGCGCGGATTTCGCCGAAAAATTCCACCAGATTCTGCATCCGCTCCCTGGCGGTGCGCAACCCTTCTTTGTTGAGCAGTTCGGGCCGGTTCACCACCCGGCAGAACGCTTCCCAGGTGTGCTGCATCTGGACGGCGGCCATGAGATAACCATCGTCGGTGGGCGCGAGCATATCGACATCGGCCACCTTGGGCGCCAGCTTCACGCCCTCCTCGCCGATGAAGGTTTCGTTGGCCATGGCGTCGGGCCACATCCACCAGATGAAGCCCTCGAGCATCGAATGCTCAAGCGTCGCCCCCTCGCCCGTCCGCTCGCGCCGGAACAGCGCCGCGCAGATGGCCTGGGCGACGATGGGGCTGGTCGTCTTGTCGACAATGAGTGTGCGCACGACCTCGGGCCTTTCCTTGCCCTGAAGGGTGCAAAGCCCGCTCACCGCCTGGAACAGCGTGTCGAAGCCGGGGTCGGTGGCATAGGGGCCGCGCTGGCCATAGGCCGATATGGAGGCGTGGATCAGGCGCGGATGCTCCGCCCGCAGCGTTTCAGCATCCAGCCCCGCCCGTTTCATCGCGCCGGGCCGCGTATTGTGCAGGAACACATCCGCCTTGGCGATCAGTTGCTTCAGCCGGGCAAAATCGTCGGGCTGCTTGATGTCGAGCTGGACAAAACGCTTGTTGCGGTTAGCCGCGATCCAGCCTGCGCCATCGCCGTTCCGCGTGGTCGAGCTGTGGCGGTAGAGATCGCCGCCCGGCCCTTCGATACGGATCACCTCAGCGCCGTAATCGGCAAGGATGGCGCCCGCCGCGGGGCCGGTGTGCCAGTCCCCAAGATCGATCACGCGTACGCCTTCCAGCAATGGAGCCGACATGGCTGCTCTCCTTGTCTATGAGTTCTTATAAGTATCTTGTCGCCTGCCTCTGACGCAGAAAGCTCAAACTGCGTTCTCTTCCGCATCCGGCATCTTGATCACTATGCGGCCCGCGGTCTCGCCCTTCGCAATCTCGGTATAGGCGGTCTGAGCATCATCCAGCCTGTAGCGCTTGGTGATCGGCGGAACGTCGATCTTGCCCTCGCCAAACCATTCCATCAGCTGGCGGCGCTGCTTCTGAGTTTCCTCCCACTCGTATTTATAGCCTTGCAGCAGGTTGGCACCGATCATCGATGCGCCTTTCAGCAGGGGCAGGTTTGCAGGAAGCTTCGGAATCTCGCCGGAGGCAAAGCCGATCACGACCAGCCGGCCATTCCAGCCAAGCGACCGAAATGCGCGCTCCATCTGACTTCCCCCGACAGGATCATAGACAACGTCCAGCCCCTTGCCTCCGGTCAATTGGTCCACCTGTTCGCGCCAGTCCGGAGCGAGGGAATCAATCGCGACATCGGCACCGCCTTCCAGTGCGATGCGGCGCTTTTCCTCGGTCGAGCAGGAAGCGATGACGCGCGCGCCCATCGCCTTGCCGATCTGGACGGCGGCAAAGCCGGTCCCGCCGCTGGCGCCCAGCACGAGCAGCGTCTCGCCCGGCTTCAGCTGGCCCTTGTAGAGGCCGAAATAGCTTGTCTCGTTGTTGGAACGGAACAGCGCCGCGCGTTCCAGCGAGACATTGTCAGGCAGCTTGACGACATTTTCGGTCGGGACCGCGCTGAATTGCGCAAGCGAGCCGACAATCCGGCGATCAACGCGGGAATCACCGATAAAGCCGGTAACGGCAACGCGATCGCCCGCCCTGAGATTCTGGACGTCCTTGCCGGTTTCCACGACAGTTCCCGAAAATTCGCAGCCCGCCACGAAAGGGCGGATCGGCTGGACCTGATATAGCCCCCTTGCAATCAAGGTTTCGCCAAGCACCACACCGCAAGTATCGACCTTGATCAGAACCTCGTTCGGCTTTGGCTCAGGGACAGGGATATCGCTGATTTCGAGGGGGGTTTCGGAAAACTCCCTGACGACTGCGGCCTTCATCATGTTGCTGGACATGCCATGCTCTCCATCACACCGCCCTGCGTGGCAGCTAGTTTCTTTCTCGGTGCAACAGTATTGAGGGCGAGTGGAACGGAATTGCAAGTCGCAGCAAAGCTGTCGCGGCCAGCTTCCACCCTGTGAAAGCAACATTGCGACAGCCGACAATACAAATGTCGCCTGGCTGCAAAGGCTCGACACAACCACTTGGATAGAAGGGGGCAATGCTCCATTGTTGCCTGACACGAATCGTTACTCGGAGAGAGAACTGCCATGGCCACCATCACCAAAGCCCCCGCTGACATCGTGCGCGATGCCTATGACGTCCTGCTTGGTCAGGGCAATCTCGATGCTTTCTGCGAAGTGTTTGATGACCAGAGCATCATGCGCGAAGCCACAACCCTGCCTTATGGCGGCACCTATGTCGGCCGCGATGCGATCAAGAAGGGCATCCAGGGCGTGTTCGGCTATTTCAGCGCCTTCGGCTATGAAGTCGAGCAGATCACCTCGGGCGGCGATTTCGTCATCGCCTATGGCAAATTCTCCTGCACCTCCGCCAAGAACGGCAAGTCGGTCAGCTTCCCGCTGGCAGAAGTCTGGAAGTTCAATGGTGCCCGCGTCGAATTCATCGAACCCATTTATTTTGACGCCAAGCTGGTAGCTGACATCCTCGCCTGAACGAGACCAGCGGAAGAGGAAACCTCATGACTGAGCACATTGCCCCCGTCCCCGCCTTCAAGCGGGGCGTGAGGGACACGATCGTCCATATGCTCACTCGCGCTGTCGAACATCACGGGGACAAGGAATTCCTCGTGATTGACCGCGTGCCGATCACCTATGCAGAAATAGACAGGGATTCCAATGCCCTCGCCCGCGAACTGGCCGGGCTTGGTGTCAAAAAAGGCGACCGCGTCGTCACCTTGTTCAACACCAGTATCGACGTGTTCCGTGTATGGTTTGCCATCAACAAGCTGGGCGCGATCTGGGTGCCGATCAACACCGCCTATCGCGGCGAGTTCCTGCGCCACCAGATTGCAGACGCCGGGGCCAAGCTCGCCATCTGCGATTCGGGCTATCTGGAACGCTTCGTCCAGATCGCTAACCAGCTGCCCGATCTGGGCCTCATCCTCGTTCGCGGCGAAGGCGAGATGCCGGTCTGCCCGATCGTGATTGAACACTTCGAACACTATCGCGGCACCGACACTTCCCCGATGCCAGTCGTGGTCGATCCGGCAGACCTTTGCTCCTTGCTCTATACCTCAGGCACCACAGGGCCGTCCAAGGGCTGCATGATAAGCCACAATTACCTTGCCGCCATAGCAAGGCTCAATCTCGATTATCTGGGGCTGGAACCGGGCGAGACATTGTGGTCGCCGCTTCCAGTGTTCCACGCAGCAGCCTTGAGCGGCGTCGTGTCCGTGATGGTCCGGGGCGACCGCATGGCCATTGCCAGCACCTTCTCCGTCTCGACCTTCTGGGAGGAAGTCGAAGCCGCCGAGGCCAGGAGCCTGATGCTGATGGCCACGATCTTCCCGCTGATCGCCCAGGCGCCCGATTGCGAGGCCGCCAAGCGCTATTACGGCAAGGTCCGCATGATCTTCGGCGTGCCGATCACCCCGGAAATCCGCAAGATCTGGATGGACCGCTTCGGCGTCGAAACCTGTTCGAGCTGGGCCTACGGCCAGACAGAGTCCATCCGCCTGTGCGGCGCCAGGCCGGACGAGAATCCGCCCGAGACGAGTGCGGGCCGGGCCGTTGATCTTTATGACGTGGCTATCCTCGACGATAACGACCAGCCGGTGCCGCCGGGCACAGTCGGCCAGATCTGCCATCGCCCGCGCGAGCCCAACGTCATGTTCGAAGGCTATTGGGGCCGCCCCGACACCACCGCGTCCGTCTGGCGCAACATGTGGATGCACACGGGCGACCTTGGCCGCATGGACGAGGATGGCTGGCTCTACTTCGCCGACCGCGCAAAGGACTATCTGCGCCACAGGGGCGAGAACGTCTCCAGCTTTGAGGTGGAAGCCGCCTTCATGCAGCACCACTCCATCTCGGAAGTCGCGATCCATGCAGTCGGCGCGCAGACGGGCGATGATGACATCAAGCTGACCGCCACCTTGCGCGAAGGCGCTCATGGTGACCACAAGGCGCTATGCCTGTGGGCGGTGGAGAACCTGCCCCACTTCGCGGTGCCGCGCTATTTCGAGTTCCGCGACGCCCTGCCCAAGAACCCGACGGGCCGCGTGCTGAAATACCAGCTGCGCGACGAGGGCGTGACGGCAGATACATGGGACCGCGAGGCCAACGGCATCCAGGTGCGCCGCCAGAAGGTGAAGTAAACCTCAGCCTCCACATTACAAAAGGCCCCGCCGGATCGCTCCTGCGGGGCCTTTTCGTTGCCCCCACGCTCAGCCGCGGATCGCGCTTGCCCCGTCCACCGGAATTTCTGCGCCGGTGGTGTTGCGCGAGAGATCGGAGGCCAGCCACAAGGCAGCCTGCGCCACATCTTCGGGAAGTCCCAGCCGCCCGATGGGGTGAATGCCCAGATACATCTGTTCAGCCTCATCATGGCTCATGCCGGTGCGCTCGCAGGCATCGTCGAACATGCCGGTCTTGGTGCCGCCGGGATGCACGACATTGACGCGGATCAGCGGACGCTGCGGGGCGAGTTCGAGCGCGAGGATGCGGCTCATCACCGTCATCGCGGCCTTGGATGCACCATAGGCGGCAAAGCCCGGCACCACGCGGACCGAGAAGGCCGAACCGATATTGACGATGCTGCCTTCTGCGCCCGACTTGCGCATCAGCGGCAGCGCGGCGCGGATGCCGTGGAACGGGCCATTGCAGTTGATGTCGAAATGACGCTGCCAGTTTTCCTCGCTCACCGCTTCAGTCGTCTCGCCTTCGGAAAGGCCCGCATTGTTCACCAGCACATCGAGCCGGCCATATTTCGCATCGACCGCCTTGATCGCCGCCTCCCACTGGTCCCGCTGGGCGATGTCGAGCGCGACGGGCAGCGTATCGCCCGGCAGCGTCGCTGCGACCGCTTCGGCCTCGGCCAGCTTGCGCGCAGCGACCACCACATGAGCGCCCTGTTGTGCAAAAAGCTCGCAGATCGATCGCCCCATCCCCTTGGCAGAGCCAGTAACCAGCGCAACCTTGCCCGACAACAAACCCATCTTCTCTCCCTTTCGCAAATCAACTGAATGCCCGTCAGCCCTAGCCACCCTTCCTGATGTCCTCATCAGACTTGTACGATGAATGCGGCCCTGTGCATTTGCCACTTCAAGTCAGGTCAAACTGGCTGCTATGCCGCCCACTATAGCCGAACTATCGATCAGGGCGATTCCATTCGCTCGCAGGAACGGCTCAGGAGAGGTCTTTCATGAACTACACCCACGTCCACACGCCCCTGAAACTCGGCGCAAGCTGCGTCATCAAGAACCGCGTCGTGCGCACCGCGCATGGCACCATCCTGGGCAAGGGCCGGATGAGCGACACGCTGATCGCTTACCACGAAGCGCGCGCCAGGGGCGGCGCCGGCCTTTCCATCCTCGAAGTCGGCTCGGTCCACCCGACCAGCCCGCTCGCCATCAACCTGTGGGATCCTTCGCTGGAAGACGGCTATCGCAAGCTGGTCGAGGTCTGCCGTCCGCACGACATGAAACTGTTCCAGCAGCTGTGGCATGCCGGCCACCACGCGCTGCCCAAGGATGGCGGCCCGCCATGGGGCGCTTCGACCGTGCCGAGCGTCGAATATGGCGTTGTCCCGCTCCAGATGACCAAGCCGATGATCGCCGAAATCATCGAGAGCTACGCCACCGCCGCGCGGCGCTGCGAGGCATGGGGCCTTGAGGGCGTCGATGTCCATTGCGCCCATGGCTACCTCCCCGCCCAGTTCCTCTCCGGCGTCGTCAACACCCGCGAGGATGAATATGGCGGCGAGACCATCGAGGAACGCGCCCGGTTCGTCATTGAACTGCTGGAAGCGGTGCGCTCTGCCGTCTCGAAGGATTTCGTCGTCGGCGTGCGCCTTGCGCCCGATCTCGTGGTCGGCGGCGTCGATATCGAACAGAACACCAAGGTCGCCCTGATGCTGGAGGAGCGCGGGCTGATCGATTACGTCAACGTGTCTGTCGGCAATTACAACAGCTTCGACTGGATGGTCGGCGGGATGCACTTCCCGATGGGCTATGAACTGCCCACCAGCCTGCCCGTCACCGCCAAGGTCAAATCGCCAACCATGGTCATCGGCCGCTTCCGCACGCTGGAGGAATGCGACCAGCTGATCCGCTCCGGCGGGGCGGACATGGTCGGCCTCGTTCGCGCGATGATCGCGGACCCGGATCTCGTCAACAAGAGCCTTGCCGGCAAGGTCGAGGAAGTACGCCCATGCATCGCCTGCAACCAGGCCTGCCTGTCGCAGGTGGTGACCGAGCATGGCCACATGGAATGCACAGTCAACCCCGGCGTCGGCCATGAAATCTATCGCGGAGATGCGAAGCTCGTTCCCGCTGCGGAGCCGAAGAAGGTGCTTGTCGTGGGTGGCGGTCCTGCCGGCATGGAAGCGGCCCGCGTGGCGGCGCTGCGCGGCCACAAGGTGACGCTGGCCGAAGCCTCCTCGCGCCTTGGCGGCACGCTG
>CAZWEY010000057.1:0-12284 GCA_964632055.1 uncultured Sphingomonadaceae bacterium | reverse complement strand
CGGGTCTTCCGCCACGCTCACCGGCAGGCCGGTTTCTTCGCGCAGATGATCGTCCAGCCCGCGGATCAGCGCGCCGCCGCCGGTCAGTACGATGCCCTGATCGACGATATCGGCTGCGAGTTCCGGCGCGGTATTTTCCAGAGCGATCCGCACACCTTCCACGATGGCGCCGATGGGTTCGGACAGGGCATCGGCGATATGCGCCTGATTGATGGTGATTTCCTTGGGGACCCCGTTCACCAGGTCACGACCCTTCAGCGTGACCGCCTCGCCGATCCCGTCTTCGGGAACGATGGCGCAGCCATAATCCTTCTTGATGCGTTCAGCCGTTGCATCGCCGATCAGCAAATTGTGATGGCGGCGCACATAGGAGACGATGGCTTCATCCATTTTGTCGCCCCCGGTGCGCACGCTGGTGGTATAGGCAAGGCCGCGCAGCGACAGCACCGCGACTTCGGTCGTGCCGCCGCCGATGTCGACCACCATCGATCCCATCGGTTCCGTCACCGGCATGTCGGCGCCAATCGCCGCAGCCATGGGTTCGAGGATCAGATAGACCTGGCTGGCCCCGGCATTGGAGGCTGCGTCACGAATGGCGCGCCGTTCCACCGAGGTCGAGCCGGACGGAACGCAAATCACGATTTCGGGATAGCGCAGCAGGCTGCGCTTGCCATGCACCTTGCGGATGAAATGCTTGATCATTTCTTCGGCGATTTCGATGTCGGCGATAACCCCGTCGCGCAGCGGGCGGATCGCCTCGATGCTGTCAGGCGTCTTGCCCATCATCAGCTTGGCATCGTCGCCCACGGCCTTGACCCGCTTGACCCCGTTGATCGTCTCTATGGCGACAACCGAAGGTTCATTGAGCACAATGCCCCTGTCCTGAACATAGACCAGCGTATTGGCCGTGCCGAGATCGATGGCGATATTCTGGGTGCCAAACTTGAAGAACCGCGAAAGGAAGGAACTCATCGGTAAATCCGTGTGATGTGCTGCTCGGCAAGCGCGCCGGGGCTGGTGGAAACGAGTGGACGGTTCCTTAGCCGATGCCTGTCACAAAGGCCAAAAAATTGTGTCGAAAGAACCAGTGTTTTGCACTGTCTGGCTCGATAATTGCCGTTCAAGCGTCTAACCTTGCCTCATGTCCGTGATCCGCCGCCTTCCCGACACGCTGGTCAACCGAATCGCCGCGGGCGAAGTGGTCGAACGTCCGGCCGCCGCGCTGAAGGAACTGGTCGAGAATGCGGTCGATGCAGGCGCCACGCATATCGCGGTCAAACTTGGCGAGGGCGGGTTGTCGCTGGTCGAGGTGAGCGACGATGGTATCGGCATGAGCCCGGATGAGATGGCGCTGGCGCTGGAACGGCATGCAACATCCAAACTGCCCGAAAGCCTGGTCGGAGCAGAAGGCGCTATCGAACGCGTTGAAACGTTGGGTTTTCGAGGAGAGGCCTTGCCCTCTATCGCCAGCGTTGCCCGGCTGAGCCTTGAAAGCAGGCCGCATGGGGCAGGGCAGGGATGGTCGCGGATCGTGGACAATGGCGAACTTGCCGGCGAAGGCCCCGCCGCTCTGCCTCCCGGCACAAGGGTCAGGGTCGAGCAGCTGTTCCACCGCGTGCCCGCGCGCCGCAAGTTCCTGCGCTCGGCGCGCAGCGAATATGCCGCCTGTCTCGATGTAGTGCGCCGGCTTGCCATGGCCCGGCCCGACATCGCCTTCAGCCTTGAGCATGACGGCAGGCGCGTTCTGGCGGTGCAGGGCGGCGAAGGGCTGGCGGCCCGCGTTGCGCTGATCGTGGCGCGCGAACTGGCGGGCAATTCGGTCGAAGTGGATATTGCGCGCGGGCCCCTGCGGCTGACGGGCGTGGCGGGGTTGCCTACCTATAATCGCGGGGTTGCCGACCACCAGTATCTCTTCGTCAATGGCCGCCCGGTGAAAGACCGCCTGCTGACGGGCGCGGTGCGCGGCGCCTATGCCGACATGCTGGCGCGTGATCGCCATGCCGTGCTTGCCCTGTTTCTGGAACTTCCACCGCAAGAGGTGGATGTGAACGTCCACCCCGCCAAGACTGAGGTGCGTTTCCGCGATGCGGTAGGCGTGCGCGGTTTCATCGTTTCGGCCCTGCGCGAGGCGCTGGCAAGTGGCGACCGGCGCAGCGCGCAAGAGCCTTCAGCAAATGCCATGGCGCGCTGGCAAAGCGAGCCTGCCGACAGTGTCTCTGCCAGCCTGCAATCCTTGTTCGCCGGTCGCGACTGGAGCGGACCTGCAACAAGGCTTGGCGAAGCAGGGCGGGCCTGGCGCAGCCATGAAGCCGGGTTGATGCCGCCGCCCGAAGGCAGGCCCGCCGAAGCGTTCGAAGCGAGCGATTCCGAGACCGACTATCCTTTGGGCGTGGCCCGCGGGCAGGTCGCCCGCACTTATATCGTTGCCGAAGCGGCAGACGGGCTGGTTCTGGTCGACCAGCATGCCGCCCATGAAAGGCTGGTGATGGAGCGGTTGCGCGCGGCAGGAACCAGCGAATCACTGGCCGCATCGCAGGCGCTCTTGATGCCCGAAGTTGTCGAACTGGACGAGCCCGCCTGCGACAGGCTGGAGGAACAGGCCGCAGGCTTTGCCGCCATGGGGCTGGCGATCGAGCGTTTCGGGCCGGACGCCATGCTGGTGCGTGCCATGCCTGCCGCGCTCAAAGGTGGCGATTGCCAGGCATTGCTGCGCGATCTGGCCGATGACATTGCGGCAAATGGCCCGGCGAGCGATGGCGGCGCGCTGTTGCTGGGAGAGAGGCTCGATCATGTGCTCGCCACCATGGCCTGCCATGGCTCGGTAAGGGCCGGGCGCGCGCTTTCGCTCCCTGAAATGAACGCCTTGCTGCGCGAGATGGAACAGACCCCGCGTTCGGGCCAGTGCAACCATGGCCGCCCGACCTGGGTCAAGCTGGCGATGGAAGATGTCGAAAAGCTGTTCGGGCGGAAATAGGGCTCAGACGTTGAACTTGAAGTGCATCACATCGCCGTCCTGCACTTCATAGTCCTTGCCTTCCTGGCGCAGCTTGCCCGCTTCCTTGCAGGCCGTTTCCCCGCCCAGCGCAATATAATCGTCAAAGGCGATGGTTTCGGCCCGGATGAAGCCGCGCTGCATGTCGGAATGGATTTCGCCAGCCGCCTCAGGGGCCTTGGCGCCCTTGTGAACGGTCCATGCTCGGGCCTCCTTGGGGCCGACGGTGAAGAAGGTGATGAGATGGAGCAGATCGTAGCCGGAGCGGATGACACGGGCGAGGCCGGTCTCGTGCAGGCCCATTTCCTCCAGGAAAACAAGGCGCTCATCGGCCTCCATGCCGACCAGCTCAGCCTCGATTGCCGCCGATACGATCACCGCATTGGCGCCTTCGGCCTTCGCTTTATCGAACACGCGCGCGGAAAACGCGTTGCCGTCAGCGGCGGATTCTTCCTCGACATTGCAGACATAGAGCACGGGCTTGGCGGTGAGCAGCTGGGCTTGCCGGAACAGGCGCGCTTCTTCCTCGTCTTTGGGCTGGGTGAGCCGGGCGGGCTTGCCATCGCGCAGCAGGTCGAGCGCCTGACCGAGCACCGAGGCGGCGATCTTCGCCTCCTTGTCGCCGCCGGTCGCCTTTTTCTGGGCTGCGGGCACGCGCTTTTCGAGGCTGTCGAGATCGGCCAGCATCAGCTCGGTTTCCACCGTTTCGGCATCCGAGATCGGATCGACCTTGTTGTCGACATGCTGGATGTCGTCATTCTCGAAACAGCGCAGCACGTGAACGATTGCATCCACCTCGCGAATATTGCCGAGGAACTGGTTGCCAAGCCCTTCGCCCTTGGATGCGCCGCGCACGAGGCCGGCAATATCGACAAAGCCGAGTTGCGTCGGGATGATCTTCTGGCTCCCGGCAATGGCGGCCAGTTGGTCAAGCCGGGGATCGGGCACACCGACATTGCCGACATTGGGCTCGATCGTGCAGAACGGATAATTCGCCGCCTGCGCCGCCTGCGTTTCGGTCAACGCGTTGAACAGGGTTGATTTGCCGACATTGGGCAGGCCTACGATCCCGCAGCGGAATCCCATCGCAAAAGTCCTCTAATCAAGGAAAGAGGCGCGCATTAGGCCGACAGGGGGCCAAGGGCAATGCCCCCCTGCTATTTCTCAGCGGTTTCGCAAAGGATCGGCAGGCCGAACCTCGGCAGCTCAGTCCTTGCGGGAGCGGTGCCGCCTGGCCAAGGCCAGGCCGACCAGACCGAGTCCGAACATGCCCAGCATTCCCGGTTCGGGAACCTGATGCCCGCCCGAACTTCCGCCCGAGCTGGTGCTTCCGCCAGAGCTGCTGGAGCCGCCCGAGGTGCTCGATCCGCAACGCCATTTGCAGGTCCCGCCAGAGCTACCGCCCCACCAGCCGCCGGCATAGGACGGGGTCGAGATAGAGATGGTAGAGGCAAGGGCCAGCGCGATGGCGGTTTTCTTCAGCATGGGTTGCTCCTGATCATGACTGTCGAATGGTTACCCGACATGCCCCGCAACAGCCGTGCCAGTCGCGGATTATTGCATGATTGCGTGGTTAACGCCCCGGCGCTCTGGCCAGGTTTGTCAGAATTTTCGACAGGTTTGCAGCAATTTTCTCAGCCCTGCTGCCTCAGCGCTACATCGCTCATGAACCGGGCATCATCGCCTTTTGCCAGCCATTCCGCTTCTGCCGCCATCGCGCCGAGCATGGTGGCCAGATCGTCGATCTCCGCCTTGGCATAATTGCCCAGCACATATCCCGTCACGCGGTCCTTGTGGCCGGGATGGCCGATACCGATCCGCACGCGGCGAAAATCAGGGCCGAGATGCTGGTCGATGGAACGAAGGCCATTATGCCCTGCCGTGCCGCCACCCTGCTTCACCTTGACCTTGAAGGGGGCGAGGTCCAGCTCGTCATGAAACACGGTCAGCGCATCGGTGCCGAGCTTGTAGAAGCGCAGCGCTTCTCCGACCGCACGCCCGCTTTCATTGATGAAAGTTGCGGGTTTGAGCAGCAGGATCTTTTCATGCCCGATGCGGCCTTCCTGTAGCCAGCCCTGAAACTTCTTCTGGACCGGGCCAAAGCCATGCAGTTCGGCCACAATGTCGGCCAGCATGAAACCGACATTGTGCCGGTTCATGGCATATTGCGGACCGGGATTTCCAAGACCTACCCAAAGCTGCATGGCGGTTTCCTAGGCTGACGGCATCGTAAAAGCAAAAGCGCCGGCCGCGCTGATGCGGGCCGGCGCCATAATGCGACGATGATGCGCTCAGCCTTCGGCTTCTGCGCTTCCTTCGCCTTCTTCGCCCTCAGCCTTGCTGGTGTCGCCTTCTTCGCTCTTCAGCGAGGAGGGGGCGACGATGGTGGCGATGGTGAAATCGCGATCGGTGATCGCGCTTTCCACGCCCTTGGGCAGGCTGACATGGCTGATATGGATCGAATCGCCGACCTCGAGACCGGTGACGTCGATGCTGATCTCGGTGGGAATGGTGTCGGGCGAGCAGACCAGTTCCAGCTCGTGGCGCACGATATTGAGCACACCGCCGCGCTTCAGGCCAGGCGATGCCTCTTCATTGGCGAACACCACCGGAACGCCGACCTGGACCTTGTGATCGGCCGAAACGCGCAGGAAATCGACATGCAGCGGGCGGTCGGTAACCGGGTGGAAGGCAACATCCTTGGGCAGGGTGCGCACGCTCTTGCCGCCGACTTCGATGGTGACCACGGTGTTGAAGAAATGTCCGGTCATCAGCTGACGGACCAGTTCCTTCTCCTCGACGTGGATCGCCGCGGGATCTTCCTTGTTGCCGTAAACAACGGCGGGGACACGGCCTTCGCGACGCAGTGCACGGGAGGCTCCCTTGCCAGCCCGTTCGCGCGCTTCGGCCGGCAGGGTGAGAGCTTCGCTCATATTCCTAACCTTTCGATAGACACAATTTATCTGCCATCTGCGCCACGCCTCCAGGGATGACCACGCCGCAGAAGGTCGCGCCACTAGGCGCAAAGGCTGAAGAATGCAAGCAAGAGCAGACTACTGGATGCGCCGCACCGTCCATCCGCGTCCGGCCAGCATCGCGGGAAGTCCGTCATCGCCTGCCATATGCGCCGCTCCAACCGCGATGAATGGCTGTTTGCCCGCACGCAGCAATTCTTCGATGCGTCCGGCCCATGCCTTGTTGCGGCCCACCAGCAGAGCCTCGCGCAATTCCTTGTCGGCCAGCAATCCGCGCTGCGTCTCAGCTGCCAGCGCCTCCATATCGCCGCTGCGCCATTGCCGTGCGAGTTTTTCCGCCTTGGCCGGGGCGTCGTCAGCTTCGGCGAGTATCGCCAGCAACAGATCGCGCTGGTCCTGCTCGGCCAGGCGATCGAACACACGCAATTGCTTGTCGGCGCCTTCCAGTTCCACCACGGGCTTGCCATCGGCCAGATCGAGCAGGCCTGCCTCGACGCCGTCTTCCTTGTCGCCGTCAATCGCATGAGCGATCATCAGCGAGGCGGCCCAGGTTTCGAGGTCATGGCTTTGCGGGTCGGCAATTCCTGCCCGCTTCATCCAGCCAAGCAGTTCGGCCTTGCGTTCAGCCGGCACCCTCTGGCTCAGGACAGGGTGGCCGAAAGACCGGGCCAGCCGGGTAAACACTGCCGCAATGGCGGCCGCATCTTCATCCTTGCCCAGTTCCAGCACCAGCGCGTCGGATGCCTTCACGGCCTTGCTGACCGCAGGGTTCTGCCAGTCCATCCCATCGGGCAAGGCGTGAACGGTGCCGAACAGCCAGCCCCGCACGCCATCCTTGTCGCTCACCTCCCATAGTGCGGGTCGGGGTGGTTCGGGCGGGGGCGGCGCGGGCTTGGAGCAACTGGCAAGAAGCATCAGCAGGAGCCACAGCCGCAACAGGATTGATTTTTCGAATGGCTTGAAAACTGCGCGCATCACCGGACCCGTGCCGCAGCAATGCCTTCAAGGGCCAGCATGTCCTGCACGCTGCCCTGGCCGGCCAGATGGCCTGCGCCCACGGCAATGAATATGGTTCCTGGCCGGTCGAGCCGCTTCGCTATCCAGTCGGCCCAGTTGCGGTTGCGATCGATCAGCAATCGCTGGAGCAACACGGGGTCGGAGGTTTCCTCGTTCAGCAGGGCGGCCAGCCCGTCGGCATCGCCCTTGCGCCAATGCTCGATCATCTTGCCTAGCTGCTCGTTCATCTCCGGAGCACCTTTGCTGACCTCTACCAGATAGGCAATCTGCGTTTCTGCCGGCAGCGAGTCGAACAGATCGAGCTGATAGGTGACACTCTCAAGCGCCTTGCGCCGGCTGCCCGGTGGCAGGCGCGCTTCAAGCACTGCCTCTGCGCCTGAATCTGCACCGTAACCATTTTGCGCGAGCGGAAGCAGCGAGAGCATCATCGCCGCATACCATGGCTTGAAGCGGTCGAAGGATTGCGGCGGCAGGCCAAGCCCTGTCATCGCCTTGTCGAAGGCGGATTTTTCGTCCTCGCGCAAAAGGGCGCGCAAGCTGATGCCCTCGGGCAGAAAGGCGCGCTGCAGCATATCGGGCCGGGCCTGTTTTGCCTCGGCCATGTCGACCTCGGTGACAAACTCCCCTGAGCTTAGCAGTGCATTCTCGATCCTGTCATCGAGCCACACCGTATCGGGCGGCAAGGCATGCACCGTGCCAAACAGGAATATCGTGGTGTCCTCGTCGGCCACCCGCCACAGGGCAGGGCCGGTGGCTTCTTCCTGCACCTGAACAGGAGCCTCGTATTCCTGAGGTTCCAGGGCAAGCGCAGGCATCGCAAATGACATTGCGAAGGCCGCAAACAGAGCGCCCAGGCCGAAATTGGCGAATTTCTTCAGTCTTTTCATCGCCGCTCCATTGCCCGGCAAGCGTTTCTGCAAGATGAATGATGGCGCAATTCGCGGCGCATGAAAACCTCTGCGCCATTGACGCTTTTTGGCCCTTCGGCCAAAGGCCTGCCTATGAGCGAACTGGACCCTTCACGATCCTTTCAGGACATGATCCTTGCTCTCCATTCATACTGGAGCGCCAAGGGGTGCCTGATCCTGCAGCCCTATGACATGCGCATGGGCGCAGGCACTTTCCACCCGGCCACCACCCTGCGCGCGCTTGGGCCGGAGCCATGGCAGGCCGCCTATGTTCAGCCTTCGCGTCGGCCGACTGACGGGCGCTATGGCGAGAACCCCAACCGGCTTCAGCATTATTACCAGTATCAGGTGATCCTGAAGCCCAATCCGGCCAATCTTCAGGAGCTCTATCTTGAAAGCCTGGCCGCCATCGGCATCGATCCTCTGGCCCATGATATCCGTTTTGTCGAAGATGACTGGGAAAGCCCGACGCTGGGCGCATGGGGTCTGGGTTGGGAAGTCTGGTGTGACGGCATGGAGGTGACACAATTCACCTATTTCCAGCAGGTTGGAGGATTTGATTGCAAGCCGGTGGCAGGTGAACTGACCTATGGGCTGGAGCGCCTTGCGATGTATATTCAGGGCAAGGACCGGGTCTATGATCTCGCCTTCAACAAGCAGGGCGTGACCTATGGCGACGTGTTTCTGAAGAACGAGCAGGAACTGTCTAAATATAATTTCGAAATTGCCGATACGGATCAGCTGTTCAAGGGCTTTCAGCATGCAGAGGCCGAATGCCGGCGCTGCATAGAAGCGGAAATCCCGCTCGCCGCCTATGATCAGGCGATCGAGGCGAGCCATCTGTTCAACCTGTTGCAGGCGCGCGGCGTCATCTCGGTGCAGGAACGCGCCAGCTATATCGGCCGGGTACGCGATCTGGCCAAGGGCAGCTGCGAGGCATGGATCCGCAAGAACGAAGCCAGCTGGACCCGCGATTTTCCTGGGTGGAGCGCATGACCGACTTCCTGCTTGAACTGCGCTCAGAAGAAATCCCCGCCCGGATGCAGGCGGGCGCGCGCGCCGATCTGGAACGCCTGTTCCGCAAGGAAATGGCCGATGCAGGCGTTGCGCTGGATGCCATCACTGTCTGGTCGACCCCGCGCCGCCTTGCGCTGATTGCCCGCAATCTGCCGGATCAGACCGAAGCGGTGAGCGAAGAAGCCAAAGGCCCGCGCACCAGCGCGCCCGAGCAGGCGCTCGAAGGCTTCCTGCGCAAGACGGGCCTGACGAAAGACCAGCTGGAAGACCGCGACGGGGTGTGGTTTGCTGTCACGCAAAAGCCGGGCCGGGCCGTGCGCGATGTGCTGGCAGAAGCCATCCCGGCGATTGTCCGCGCCTTTCCCTGGCCCAAATCGATGCGCTGGGGCGAAGCCTCGCTCAGTACGGAAAGCCCGCGCTGGGTGCGGCCCCTGTCCGGCATTGTCGCGCTGTTCGGGGGCGATCTGGTCGAATGCGCGTTGGGGTGTGTGGCTTCGGGCCGCACCACTCTGGGCCACCGCTTCCACCATCCCGGCGAAATCACCATCGGCGGGGTGGATGATTATCAGCAAAAGCTGCGCGCCTGCCATGTGATCGTCGACCATCGGGAACGCGAAGCCGCCGTGCGCGAAGGGGCGATGGCCGCAGCGCAGGCAGCTGGGCTGGTGCTGGTCGAGGATGAAGGGCTGGTGATCGAGAATGTCGGGCTGACAGAGTGGCCGGTGCCCATGCTTGGCCGGTTTGACGAGGAATATCTTGAGGTTCCGCCTGAGGTTATCCAGCTAACTGCCCGCACTAACCAGAAATATTTCATCTGTCGTGATGCCGCCGGCAAGCTCGCCAATGCGTTCATCTGCACCGCCAATATCGCGGCCAGCGATGGCGGCGCGGCGATTGTCGATGGCAACCGCAAGGTGCTCGCCGCGCGTCTCTCCGATGCGCGTTTCTTCTGGGAACAGGACCGCAAGAAGACCCTCGCGCAGCATGCGCAGGGGCTTGAGCGGATCACCTTCCACGAGAAACTCGGCACCGTGGCCGACAAGGTGGAACGGGTGGCGAAGCTGGCCGAATGGCTGGCGAGCGAGGGCATTGTGCCCGGCTGCGATCCGGCTCTGGCGCGGCAGGCGGCGGAATTGTGCAAAGCCGATCTTGTCACCGAGATGGTCGGAGAATTCCCGGAATTGCAAGGCCTTATGGGCGGCTATTACGCCCGCGCGCAAGGTCTGCCCGATGCCGTGGCCGATGCCATCGCCGATCATTACAAGCCGGTCGGGCAGGGCGACGAAGTGCCAACCGAGCCGGTAACGGTGGCGGTCAGCCTGGCTGACAAGCTGGATACATTTCTTCAGTTCTTCGACATTGGCGAGATGCCGACGGGTTCAAAGGATCCATTTGCGTTACGGCGTGCAGCACTCGGAACGATTGCCACTACAGTCGAGAACAGTTTACCTCTCGACGTATCGGCGTTGGTGGGATTCCATGAATCCTTTAATACGCCAAAAAACTTGAATTTCAGCTTGGATGTCATTGGGTTCTTTTTTGACCGGCTAGAGCAGGACCAACGAGCGCGGGGGATACGCCCTGACATTTGTAAAGCTGTCTTCGGCTTTGGCGGGGACGGTAAGCTTGTCCGCCTGCTGGCCCGCGTCCATGCGCTTCAGTCTTTCATCGGCACCGAGGACGGCAAGAACCTGCTCGCCGGATACAAGCGCGCCTCCAATATCCTCAAGAAAGAGCAGTTCGAGCCAAAAGCGCTTTCCTACGCGCCCGATCCGGCGGAAAAGGCCTTGCTGGAGGCGCTGGATGCCGCGGCCCCCCGCGCTGCAGCTGCGGTGGAGGCAGAGGATTTTGCCGGCGCCATGGCCGCGCTGGCAACATTGCGCGCACCGATCGACGCGTTTTTCGAGGAGGTCACGGTCAATGACGAAAATCCCGACAAGCGCGCTGCCCGGCTCGGCCTGCTCGCCCGGCTGCGCGAGGCGGTTCATGCGGTGGCGGACTTCTCGCGGATCGAGGGCTGATCTTTTCGCTCTATACTGTGTCAACAGTGTCAACCTGTTCATCATGGGCGGCGCCTGAATGAACGAGCGCATCTACCCTTTTGGCTCCGGCGCGAAGAGCAGCGAGCAAGGGCTGGACCCGGTGTGTGTTGGCGCAAAGGGGGCAGCTCTCGCCCGCATGGCTGCGATCGGCCTGCCGGTGCCGCCGGGCTTTACCATTGCGGCTGCTTGCTGCGCGGAGCTGGTCAGTGCCGAACCGACGCAATCCTTGCGTCATGACGTCACTGTGGCGATTGCGCAAATAGAGGAAAAAACAGGAAAAACATTCGGCTCCGGGGTGAATCCTCTGCTGCTGTCGGTGCGTTCCGGTGCAAGGGCCTCGATGCCCGGAATGATGGACACGGTGCTCAATCTGGGTCTCAATGACAGCTCGGTTGCAGAGCTTGCAGCCAGCACGGGCGACTCTCGCTTTGCCTGGGACAGCTATCGCCGACTGATCCAGATCTATGGCGATGTGGTTCTGGGCGTGGATTTCAGCCTGTTTGATGAAGCGCTCGAAATTGCCAAGGAAGGCAATGGCTTCATTGCCGATCATGAGATGACGGATCAAGATTGGCAAGCGCTGGTTGGCCAATACAAGGCGATAGTAGAGGAAGAAACCGGCGCCCCTTTCCCGCAAGACCCGCAGACCCAGCTTTGGGGGGCGATCCGCGCGGTGGGGCAAAGCTGGAACAGCGAGAGAGCGCGCACCTTTCGCAGGCTTCATGCCATCCCTCATGAATGGGGCACGGCGGTCACCATTCAGGCCATGGTGTTCGGCAATCGCTCGGCAGACAGCGCCACCGGCGTCGCCTTCACCCGCGATCCGAAAACGGGCGAGGCGGCGCTGTTTGGCGAATATCTGCCCAATGCACAGGGCGAGGATGTGGTGTCCGGCGCCCGCACGCCCAATTACCTCACCCGCGCCGCGCGCGAGGCGGCCGGTTCGCGCGCGCCTTCCATGGAAGAGGCGATGCCCGAAGCCTTCGCCACCCTGAAAGAGATGGCGAGCGATCTGGAGCGCCATTTTGGCGACATGCAGGACATCGAATTCACGGTGGAGCAGGGCCAGCTCTGGCTGCTGCAGGCGCGCGATGGCAAGCGAGGGGTAAAAGCAGCGCTGCGCATTGCGGTGGAAATGGAGGGTGAAGGGCTGATCGACCGCGAGGCTGCGGTGATGCGGATCGATCCCATGGCGCTGGATCAGCTGCTGCATCGCACGCTGGACCCGGCGGCCCCTCGTGAAGTGCTGGCGCGCGGCCTTCCGGCATCGCCGGGAGCCGCCACAGGGGTGACCGTGCTTGATGCGCGTGAGGCGGAGCGGCGCGAGCCGCCC
>CAZWEY010000056.1:0-13027 GCA_964632055.1 uncultured Sphingomonadaceae bacterium | reverse complement strand
TATTTGAACTAAGCGAGGATATGAGGACAGTACCGCTATCCACGCTTTTAAGGGGCATTTTGGGGCTTAAAACACGGATTGAGCTTGGAAATGCTGTTTCTGAGAGAGATTGGGGTTTCTTAAAGCAGTTAAGCATGGATGAGCTACTGCAGACTCAGCTTGCTAGAGCTATGAGTAAGCTGAACCCAAAAACAGCTAGTGCGGATTTGCACGATAATTTTACTTCTGCGGCAGCTGAGTACGCAGAAGCACTGAATTTCCTTTCCCAAATAGCTGAAATTACACGAGCTGAGCTACATACGGCTGAAACAGCTGAGTCTTCGACTCAAATACCCTAAAAATCCCTATTTTCTGCATACTCGAGTAAGCAGATTGATAAATAACTTGTATGAACGCATACGAGTTAAACGCTGCTTATGGTGATTTCGTCAAATTCGACGATTACCACCTATTCCTTACCCTTAATACTGAAAAGGAACTCAGTAGAAGTCAGCTCAGCAAGCTGCTTAAGAAGTTCTTTTATCGTGCAGAATGCTCTGCGTTTGGCATGACTGATGGGGGTATCTACAGACGAGAGTTATACAAGCACAAAGACAAATTTCATATCAAGCGCATAGTCGCTATTGAAGGAAACCCAAAACGCACACATGCACATGCCCTGGTTCGCTCAATAGATGGATATAGCACTGAGGAAATGCTACTCCTGCTCGCCGAAGCATATAGGCTAACTATAGTTGCAAAGAGAATAAAACCGTTTCTGTTCCAAGCAGAGCCAATCAGAGATTTAGATAGCAGCTGCAACTACATTACAAAAGAAACCGCAAAACACAATCGCTGTTTGGAAGATGTCATTGATTTAGACAGCAGTTTTATTAGTAAGCACAGCTATAAACAATAAGACTGAAGAGGCTGTTTTGAGAAGACATACTCGCGCAAGGGGGTGTGTAGCTTTAGCTTTACCTAATTTATGGAGAATACATGATAGCAATAGAGATATTCGAACAGCTCAAAACATTCGACACTAAGCTAACACTAAGTAAGTTCAGTACTGATTACTTGGGAATGAGTAGAAACTATATCTTTGTTAAGAAACACAGAGATGAAGATATAAGTAATGACGCACTGTTAAATCTGTATGGAGCACTTAGAGCAACACAGAAGATATACGTGCAGATAATGGCGGATAAGAATTGTGGAGAGTTCACAAACAGCTACTATCGTCGCTGTTCAGAAAGAAACAAACGATCGATAGAAGCTGTATGGAATGAGTTAGATGAGAGAAGCGAATCGGTTAGCTAATACAAATTATTTATAAGGTATGCGTTAGTGAATTCTGAGTAATTTTCCATTTCAGACCAAATATTAAATTCAAAAAGTAATCAGAATTAATCTATAATAACCTTTATAGATTCACTTAGTACTGATTCAATTCCCCCTGAATTTACAGCCGTTAACGCTATGTAATAAATACCGCTTTGTATTCCGCTAAAGCTCATTTTGTAAGTAATACTTTGTCCCCACACATCATTTGCTTGGAAACTTCCGAGAAAATCACTTGCATTGACGCCGTAATATATATTATAAGCACTGGCATTAGCACTGGGCTTCCAAGTTAGATATAACTGACCATCTAAATATATAGCATTAAAATCTGTTGGCGGGGAAGTGTAACTATGATCAATAGCTAAAGATATTTCTTCGCTCAAATTACTTTCACTTAAATCAGCATAATTGGACTTCAAAGCGAGATAATATAGGCCTTTTGGAGCGTCAGATATTTCTAAGTGGTCTGTTTTTTCAAGATTCAGTTGGCCGATATATTCACCAGGATGCACACCATAATAGATAGTTACACTCTCAGAATCTAGATTATTTTGCCAGCTAAAATAGGCCGTATTTTTAATCACCTGCGCGCTAAAATTATAAGGAGGTAGAGCTGTTGCATTTTCTAATGATGAATCTTTATTAAGCCAACTATACCACTTCGCCAGCACTTGCTCAGACGGCTTTCCTCTAATTGATGGGGTTTTATCTGTACTGCTTGCATACCCGTAGCTAAAGCTGAATGCTCCGGCGATCCAGTTTCTCTGAGATAGTACGGATAACGCAGCTTCATAAACATCAGCTTGTACTTGCAAGTCTAGTATTACACTTGAATTATCAGGCATCCAAGCCGCCTGACTATCCCATGATGGTGTATTTAGAACTCCGCCATAATAGCTTGAAGATGCAAGCTCATTAATAATTATCGGTTTATTATATTTTAAAGAAGCGCCTCTAAATTCGCTGTCTAATTTATCTGCAAAAATCTCTCGCATTCTATCTACACTAATGTCTTTACTTCCGTCAGTTGATAGAACTGATTCCCATAGCTTTGCTGATAAATAATCTACTTCAGAAAAAATATCTAAATCTGTACTATAACCCTGGAATTGCGTAGCTATCTTACCGGCATATATTTCTCTTATTTTTATTAATAGCGATGAAATAAATTTATTCGCGATCTGAATATCACTCGATTTAAGTTTCCATTGTTCATAAATTGGATCAAACCCAAGAATCTCAACATTCAACTCATCCGCTACATGAGCATAATAGAGATAAATTGGTTCAATCTCGTTAAAGTATTTTTCCCACCAAGCCTCATCTCGTTGATTCTCTGGCGGATATACCGGCTCTTGTGCATTGTTTTCTTTTGAAGCTACCCATACCAATGGTCTTAGGTAAACATTCAATTTATTTATTTTTGCTGTTGTTATTATTTTTCTTAAATCGCTATCTGGGGTTGGATTACCCCGATTAAATATATCTAACTCCGGGTAAGGATCCAGTGCGGTGAAATGTGGAACAGGGGTGTATTGAACCCAATTAGCATTTACAACCTTTTTTATCCTCTCTAACGTTGCAGGCATGCTGTCGAGCATATTCCTTCCCCAAAGGTCCGGTAGCTGGACACCAGTCATAAAATTTGAAGTTAGATCTTCAGGCTCATATTGCCTGTAGCTTTCTTGATTACGACTGAAACTTTCTCTGATTTTTGGGTTATACCAACGCCAATCAGATACATTATCAATTACGACTTGATCGTCTTCGGTAATAAGTAATTTTCTGTAATTACAGCAACTCTCGTCGACATCCTCTAATGCTTCGCCATAAATGGTATCCGAATTTCTACCATATCTATAAGAAATGCTATCCCCTTTTTTTAAGTAATCTATTTTAATCATCCAGGTTTTATCAGATATTTTAATCATAGGGTAAGAGGCATAAAAATCTGGGAAACCCCTAAAAAATCCCTCAAAACTTATATATTCCTCGGCAGGGATATCCTCGGTATGATTCACGTAAAATATAGTAGATGCATAGATATCAATGCCGAAAATGAACAAGATCAGCCCACTGATCGTTAATTTTAATATATTTGTCATATGGCTTTTTAGTATTCCATATCTAGACTGAGAGATTGAGTCAGAAAAGCGATTTGGTTTGCTTTCAGTGATGTATTTTCAGTCCGCGATTAGATCCAACTTTAATGTAATGTTCCAAGCCTGTTAAGTAATTACCATTTCTGATAGCTTCAACTACATCAGGATTATGTCTTAGATAGTAAAATTCATTTAAACCAGGTACAACCCGAAGTTCTGGATTTATTCCGTAAGGACCTGTACTTAAGGGAAAACTAATTTCATGATTAATTATTTCAAATTGATTATCACCCGCTACAAAAAATCCGTCCAAGTTAGGCGATCTGAACTATTTATTGCTGGTGTTGTGCCATTAGTGCCGTATGTATTTCCAATTTGTTCGCTCACATAGGTATGAGTAGAAACTATATATTTGTACAGTGACCTTTCCCCTGAAATAGCACCATTCAAAAGGCGAGATTCCATCATGCCACAGCCCTGGCGGCGAGTGGTGTCCGCTTCGCTCAGGGATGCGGGTCAAATACTGCTATTCGGGATTCAGTACCGTCCTGAATCCAATATGACTGGTGCCAAGTCCACTGTCCTGGGCTTCCCTGGCCGCAGGCCGGAAGCGAAGACAGTAGTTTTCGGCGCACAAATAGGAGCCGCCCTTGATAACGCGAGCTACGGAATTACCGTGATTGTTGCTGACACTTTCCTGCTGCGAAGGACCGGTTGGATTCAAATTATCAGAAGGGTCGTGTGCGGGGTAGTACCAATTGGAAGTCCACTCCCAAACATTGCCGATTAGATCGTAAATGCCGTATTCATTTGGCTCAAAACAAGCAACCGGTGCCAAGCCTGTATGACCGTCCTCTGCTGTGTGTTCCACGGGAAATGCGCCCTGCCATGTATTGGCATGATGGTGGCCATCAGGGGCCAGTTCATTTCCATCCCAGGCAAATTGGCTGTCTCTTTTATTACGCGCCGCCAGTTCAAACTGCGCCTCGGTTGGCAATGAGCGTCCTGCCCACTTCGCATAGGCTGCGGCGTCTTCGAAGGCGATATGAATTACCGGGTAGTCATCTTTGCCGGCAATACTGCTGTCTGGTCCGTCCGGATGACGCCAGTTAGTACCCGGCACCCAGGACCACCAATTTGCTGCAGGCTGGCCTGCAACCGGTGCTACAAACAACACGGAACCGGGCTGCAGGAATTCTGCTGGTACGTCAGTGGTCGGCCAGTCGGTCGGATCGGGACTCTGTTCGGCAACGGTGATGTAGCCGGTTTCTGCTACAAATTTGGCAAACTGCGCATTGGTTACTTCATGGGCGTCCATCCAGAATCCCGATACGGTAACAGCATGGGCCGGCCCTTCCTCTTTATAAGCCGAGTCGTCACCCATAATAAATGTAGCACCCTCTACCCATGCCTGGGCAACCTGCCCCACCGAACAGGAGCTAGAAGGAGGATCCAACACAGACTGTGCCTGCACCGATTGACACAGCAGAAGCAGTCCAGCGAAAAAGTAACCTGAATTTATTCTATGCATTTAAAGTGCCTGTTATTTACTGTCGCGCCCACTATCAGTGCTGGCGACCAGGCGCCAGATCAAGCTGGTTGACCGCTGGTCAGTTACCCGTACCGGGAGATAATTCTCCGTGCCAGCCCCGAGCGAGCCGCGCGGAGAGTTCAGCGACCAGGCTGGCGTGTGCCGGTTCGTCCGCGAGATTCTCGTATTCCATCGGGTCTTGCTCGAGATCATACAGTTCCACCAGGATGTCGCGCTCGCGATCCAGCGGCGTCCATTCCGTATATCGATACCGGGCCGTTCTGATTGTCAGCCCGTCATAGCCTTCCTGACTCATCAAAGGGGAATCGCTTGAGCCATAACCCACCATGCGTCTGGATTCGGAGAATGCCGCGGACTTCCAAGGAATATTCGGATTATCCAGCAAAGGCACAAAACTTGAGCCTTCCAGAGCGTGAGCCGGATCGGGCAATGAGGCCAGTTCGATCAGGGTTGGATAGAGATCAACGAGCTCCACGAACCCATCAGAAACTGTTCCTGCATTCCTGCCATCGGGCAGACGCACAATCAAGGGTACACGGATCGACTCATCATACTGGAATTGCTTGCGCCAGAGCCCGCCGTGCTCATTCAATTGAAACCCGTTATCGCTGGTAAAAACCACGATTGTGGAGTCCGCAAGACCGAGATCCTCCAGCCCCTTGAGCAGCCGCCCAATATTGTAATCGGTCATTGTTACCATGGCATGATAGGCCGCGATTGCCTGCTTCTTCTGCAGATCGGTATGGGCAGCATCATCTTCCTGGACCAGCGTTGCAGGTGCGGGAATTGCATCTATGTCACTTGCCGGTGCAGGGGGTAGCACGATTCTATCAACAGGGTGCTGATCGAAGAACTCAACCGGTCCAACCCAGGGCTGATGGGGCTTATGCAGTCCCGCAGCGAGGAAGAAGGGCTTGTCGCGGTTCTCAGCCATAAGCTCAATAATTCTAGTCGCCGTGGTGCCGTCCGGGGTCATCGACGGCGATTCGCGTGTCGCACGCCAACTCAGTGGCAGGCTTAGCGCCCGGCCACCACCAGCTCCAGCGAAAATCTCCTGACGCGACATGCCATTTTCCGAACCTTCGGTCCACGTGTTGTCCCGTACCTCTGAGAGATCGTCGCCAGGCAGGTAGCCCGGAGAATGGAAGAGTTGTGACGGATCCCGCGACAAGGCAAACTTCGATACATCCCAGCTCACCGCGTGTTCGAAGGAGTTATGACCCACCTTGCCGACCCTGCCGGTAAAATAGCCATTGTCGTGAAAGTGCTCGGGCAGCATTCGCAGTCCGTCGCCAACCTTGTGGCGTGGCCAGGTTATGGTGTCGTGCACATCGACAGTGTTGGGTCTAAGCCCGCTCAAAAGCGAGGCTCGGGAGGGATTGCACAGCGGATTCTGGGCAAAGGCGTTCTCGAAACGAATGCCTTGCGCAGCAAACCGGTCCAGGTTTGGCGTGCTCGCTGAGGCGTAGTGTGGCCGGGCTCCCGAACCAATATAAGAACCCAGGGCCGTGTTCAGATCATCTACTATGATGAACAGTACATTGGGTGGAGCGCCGTCCTCGAGCTCACGAAGCGGCGGGGCCGTCTCGAGCAGAAGCCTTACTGATCGATCAGTGCTTTGTGCTGCGCTATTTACGCACAGTCCTGAAGCCAGCAGACCCCAAAACAGTGTCGTCAATGTTGAAACTCGATTCATATCCAGGCCCCCTGTCCAGAACACAATGGGTATTCTACGCTCAGAATTGTAGCGTTAAAAACCGTGGATTGCAGGGGACATGTCCCGGACTTGTCCATCAGCTACTGGTCAGAACTGGCCTATACTGGATACCACTGGACGTTGGTACGATGACTACAGACGACTGAAAAAATTGGTCGAATCCTCGACCCGAGTGTTTGCAGTGGCTCTGGCGACCGATTCAGGCGCGCATCTGTTGGTTGAAACTGCAATTTCAGAGTGTACTGCGGACATAGCGGACATGATAGTCGGAAACTGCGGTATTTTTACTCTGACCTCTTTTATTAACCATAAGGAGCATTCATGCGATTTCGATTAAACCCATTCTATTTCGCTATCGGCTGGCTTTTCTTGCATGTACCAATCGCAATTGCACAAGCAAATTCGATAGATCCAAGAACTGCCATGCCTGCCGCATGTATTGCGCCTTCCGAGCAAACTGCCGGTCTGGATTTTACTCCGGATTCGCCATACCTCCGATTAGACGGTGCGGGAAATGCAGCCTACGCTGCAATCGACGGCGAACGCATGAAGCGTCTGATCGCACAACAGGCTGAAATTGCCCAACGTTATAGACAAGAGGGGAACCAGTTCTGGGGACGCATTATTGGTACCAGTTCAGATAGAGAGACTGCCGACTGGATGATGGACCAGCTGCGCCAGACAGGTGCAGAAAACATACGACTCGACTCCATACCGCTGCCGACTCAATGGCTTCCCCAGAGCTGGGGGCTGGCTGTTGAGGTAGACGGCAGAGCCACAGAATTGACCTCGGCCTGGCCAGCCTATGGCTCGGTGGGGACTGCTGCAGGAGGCGCGAAACTTGAATTGATCGATGTTGGCCTGGGCCTGGCGACTGATTTCCAGGGACGGGATGTAAGTGGCAAAGCGGTTATTCTGCACTCCATTGCAACCAGCAGCACCGTATTCAATACGGCGCGCAGAAATGGAGCCTTGCAAAGAGCGGAGCAACTGGGGGCGGCGGCAATATTTTTAGTGCTCGAATTGCCAGGGAATTTGCAAACTGCGTTCTACGATGTCGGAACATCAGTGCCAACATTTTCCATTGGCTCGACCGATGCTGCCATTCTGCAACGCTTGCTCGCCGAAGCGGCCATGACTGAACCCGTTGCAGTCGACCTGCAGTTCGACGTTGATTATGTGGACGGCTTGAGCACCTCCAGCGTGCGCGGCGAAGTACCTGCCGCATCACCCGATGCCGAAAAAATTATTATCGTAGCCCATCGCGATGCGTATTTTGAAGGTGCCGCCGATAATGCATCCGGTGTCGCCACCGCCCTGGAACTGATGCGTTACTTTGCCCGAGTCCCAAAGGCAGATAGACACCGAACAGTAGAAATTATTGGCACTCCCGGACACCATAATGTCGCGAGGACTGGCTTCACCTGGTTGTTTGAGAATCGAGAATCGATTCTCGACAAAGCTGTGCTATTAATCAATGCGGAACATACCGCCCATGCGCTGATTGATCGCTTCGGTGACGAACTCTGCACAACCAACGCGACAGGGCCTTTTTCCTGGCAAATCAATGGCTCAAACAGATTGGCAGAGTTGACACTGCAGGCCTTCGATGAATTTGGTATTCCACGCTGGGCTGAGGCTGGTGGACCTGTGGGGGAAATTAACACTATAGCCGCCCTTGTTCCCTCCATTGTGTTAATGCACGCGGGAGTTCTGCTGCATACCAATATAGAAACAACGGAGGCGATTCCTGCGGCCAGTCTTGCTGCTACAACCAGAGCCTATGCCAGGATAATTGAGCGAGTGAACAGCATGAGCCTGTCTGAATTCATTCAATAGCATGACACAGTATCAAAAAATCGAATTCAACTTTTAAAAATAAGTGAGTATGAAAATGCACAAGCTTCGTAGTTTTTTATTTATCATTGTAACAGCCCTCACGTTTTCAACTATAACCAGCCTCGCATATGGTCAGGGTGATTTTTCCGGAGTGGAACTTTCCATAACACCCGTGGCCGGTAATGTTTACATGGTGCAACGTCCAGGGGGAGGCGGCAATATCGGTGTGCAAGTGGGTCCCGACGGTGTATTACTGGTGGACTCCCTGTTCGCACCACTTGCAGACAGACTGGTCGCAGCCGTGAAGCAGGTGACTGATGAAGAAATCCGCTTTCTGGTCAACACCCATATTCATGGCGATCATGTTGGCGGCAATGCCAACCTGGCCCAGATGGGTGTGCTGATCTTCGCGCATGACAATACGCGCCGGCGATTTCTGGAAGAAAGCAGTCGCGTCCCCAGAGACGGAGGCCGTTTCGGTCCACTACAACCGGCTGCAGCGCGTCCGCCAATCACCTTCAACGACTCCATGAGCTTCCATCTCAATGGCGAAGAGGTCCGCGCTTTTCTGGCGCCTCCCGCACATACCGATGGAGACGTCTTTATCTACTTTCCCGAATCCGATGTGCTCCATCTTGGTGATGTATATCGCACCACCAGCTATCCCATTATCGATGTCTACAACGGCGGCACTCTCAGGGGCACGATCGCAGCAATGGATCTGGCCATCGATCTGGCCGGCACCGGGACCAAGGTGATACCGGGGCATGGTCTGGAAATAGTCGGTCGAGACGAACTGGTGGAATTCCGTGACATGATTCTCGACATTCAGGGCCAGGTGCTCAGCATGATCCGGGAGGGGAAGAAACTGGACGAGGTGATGGCGGCACGGCCGACTGCTGCCTATGATGCGAAATGGACCGATGACCCCGGTTGGGGTTCGGAAGATTTTGTGCCCATCGTCTACTACCAGCTCGGTGGCTCAGGACGTCTGGTTGACCGTTAGTGCGCCCCAGCAAACAATCACTATCAGATCTAATATTAGTAGTGTTTAGTGACACCCAAAAATATATTTCGCCTGATGACAATTACAGGGGGAAATGAAGCAATCATGGTCCAAACGACATAATGGCATTTGCATATCTACGATTTACAACGGAGAGCATCGTGATAAAGAAACAACTAAAGCCTGGCAATCCAGTACTGCTGTTAAGGAATATAGTTGCGGTCATGTTACTAATGTCGGGCAGTTTGGTTATTGCGGCAGAGAGCAATCCTGAACAGGCAGCTCGGGCAGCACTTGATGCTTTTCTCGTTGATTGGAATCTATCAGATCTGGCGGCGCTTCAGGAGCATCTGAGTTTTCCCCATGTCACCCATGGGCCAGGTTTTTTTGTCATCGCCCAGGAAGAAGGACAGTTTGCGCAGGATTTCGCAGCCTTGCGTGCGACCGGCTGGCAGCGTTCCTCATTCGATCATTTTGAAGTGCTGCAGGTGAGCGATAGCAAGGTTAATTTTCTGGTGGACTTTACTCGTTACCGTAGCAATGGCGAAATAATGTCAACATCCCAGGTTTTTTACGTGGTAACCAAACAGGAAGGTGGCTGGGGAATGCAGTACCGAAGCGGTGGGGCAGGTGCGGACTCATTATCCGAAGCAGCTCGCGACCGCGCTATTCTGGAAGCCACTTCAGCTCTGTACGATTTTTTTGCTGCCTTCAATGGCAAAGATAATGATGCCTTGTTCGAGTTCAATCATGTGCCACAGCTTATGCTGAACGGAGATATCTTTATCCATGCTACGGACAGAGACTCTCCTCCTGTAGCGGTAGATTTTGCCAGGCTGATTGAGAGTGAGTCCTGGGACTTCAGTACGGTGGAGGATCTCGAAGTCATTCAAGCCATGCCGGACAAGGTAATTTTTCAGTTGGTATTTGAGCGTTTTAATTCCGATGGAATCAAGTACCGCCGAGTTCCGGCCCTGTGGGTGCTCACTAAAATCGATGGTAAATGGGGCGTGCAATTCAGGTCATTAATGCCGCCTGTAATCACGCAGTAGTTATTGCTTAATGTTAGTCGTTATTACCGAACCGTATCCCGCAGTATTCGCCCAGACCGGTTATAACCTTCGGGCAGGGGCAGCACGTTGTTAATCTGAACATAGTTTTCATAGTCCGCGAGCATTTCTGCCAGCAGGTTCGGCTGCTCTTGAGCCAGGTCTTTGGTCTCGCCTGGATCCGTCTTTATATTGAATAAATGCCACTGGGTTTCATTCTGCCCGGCCCGGTTTATCACGATTTTGTAATCGCCCTTGAACAAGGCACTATCACCACCCAACTCATAGCCTATGGCTTCGGCAGCATCGTGTATCGGCGAGGAGTCGCCTGCCAGGAAATTGGAAAAATTGTTGCCGATAATTGGCTCCACTTCCCTGCCCAGCCAACTGCCACCATGATCAGCAACACCAGCCAGACCCAAAATGGTGGGCATCAGATCGGTCACAATCACGAACTCATCCGTCTTTTGCCCCTGCCTGCTGATGCCCGGGCCCGACATCACCAGCGGTACCCGCAGGCCACCTTCGTTGGCGTGAAATTTGTAGTAAGAAAGGGGCGAGGCGGCAATCGTGGCGTTACTGGCTCCTATGGCATTCCATGAGCCGCGTTCACCCAGGGTTGCATAGTCTGAGTTGTAGCCTACGCTGGCAAACCAGGCAGCGAGTGCCGATCCGCCATCAGGTCGAATCATATTGGAGCCTTCGGCGCCATTATCAGAGGTGAACACAAAAATAGTGTTGTCATACTCATCAATGCTTTCGAGGTATTCCATCAAGCGCCCGATATGCATATCCATCGCATCCACCATGCCGGCATACACTTCCATACGCCGGGCATGATGTCGTATCTGTTCCTCGGTCAGGTTTTCCCAGACTAAGGTACCCGGGGTGACTACTGCCTCGGCGCCTGCTGGAATGACTCCTGCGCGCTCCGCGGCAAGACGCCTTTTCTCCCGCATGACGGTCCAGCCTTCATCGTATACGCCGGCATATTTGTCCGAGAACTCCCGGGGTGCCTGCACCGGCATGTGCACAGCCTGGAACGGGATATAGGCGAAGAAGGGTTTATCATCACCGGCATTTGATCCGATGAATTCGATGGTCTTGTCGATGAAATATTCCGATGAATAAAAATCGTCAGGCAGGGTGTGCTCCTCCCCATCGGCATACCAGTGAGCCTGGTCGTAGATTGGCAGATAGGTGCGTTGCTCCCAGTTATCTGCTCCGGTATCTGCCATGGCAATCGTGCGTTCGAATCCCCGCGCGGAGGGCAGCAGTGCCGGGGTATGACCCAGATGCCATTTGCCGGTCATGTACGTATGGTAACCACCGGCCTGCAAAACATTGGCAAGGGTGACCACCTTGTCGTTCAATACCCCCTGGTAGTGATCATAGGCCAGATGTTCAGGCGGCAATGCCTCGGGAATATTTGGCACCCCGTTTCGGTGGCTGTCCACGCCGGTAAGCAGCATCGCCCGCGCCGGGGCGCAACTACCGGCAGTATGGTAGTTCGTGAAGGACAGGCCTTCTGCCGCAAGCCGGGCAATGTTCGGGGTATTAATCTCACTGCCAAAAGGAGAAATGTCCGTGTAGCCGAGATCGTCAGCGAGTATGAGCACGATGTTTGGGCGGTCAGATTGCTGTGCGCCCAGGAGAGTTGGAGTGCCCAGGATGGCGAGCAGGATACTCTGTATAACCAGTGCAATTCGGATAGTCATGTGAACCTGTGAATAATTATCGGTGAAAGTGTAGTGATAGCATAAAAATCTAGGAAATCAGAGTATAAGTTAGGTAAATCCTGACAGGGTCGATCGACACATGGGACTGTAGCCGAGAAGGCGACGAGGCAGCGACGACATGTCCTGGACTTGTCTTGCAGACACTGGCCAGAAATGGCTTATGCTGGATGCCATTAACCACTAACCCACGCATCCCTTACAAGCCTATTGGAGAACCAACACCTGTGGAGGTGTAAACAATCATTAGCAGAACAGCAGGTACCTATCATGACTTCAGCAAAAGGGATTTCCCTGCCCTCACTTATTCCGGAATCCTCCCAGACTTTGTTAAAGCGAATTATTCTGTTCGCCCTGTGCATTCTCAGCTCCCAGGCGCTGATGGCGCAGGATGACGACTTTGTTTTCTATTCCGACCTGGCGCGGGACTGGTATCAGGGAGGGGATTACTTCGAATGGACATCAACGACTGCAGACAACAACGCGGCCAGGGTAAATGTCTTCTATCGAACCTGGGGTGATGAGTCGAATCCAAAGCTGGTGCTGATCCACGGCTTTCCCAATTCCAGCTTCGATTTCTACAAGATGATCCCCCTTCTCGCAGACGACTATCACATTGCCGCGCTGGATTTTCCGGGTTCCGGTTTTTCCGACATGGCAGCCTTTTCCGAAATGCCAGCCTTAAACCCTTGACGCAAAAATT
>CAZWEY010000055.1:0-13055 GCA_964632055.1 uncultured Sphingomonadaceae bacterium | reverse complement strand
CGCTGGTGCTCGACGTGGCGGAGCGGTTCTACTTTAAGCCCGATGCCGGACGGCTGTGGCTCAGCCCGCACGACGAGACGCCGAGCCTGCCCTGTGACGTGGTGCCTGAGGAGCTCGACGTCGCCTTGGCCCTCGAACGTCTGGGCGACGTGGTGGACTGGACGGTCGAACGGGTCGAGCACCGCTGGGCCGGCTTGCGCAGTTTCGCGCCCGACCGTCTGCCGGTCTACGGCTTCGATCCGCGGCAGACCGGCTTCTTCTGGTTTGCCGGACAAGGCGGCTTCGGCATCCAGACCGCTCCTGCTGCTGCTGCCCTCGGAGCGAAGCTGCTGCTCGGGGCAGGCGCGGATGATGTTGATCCGCAGCGGTACCTGCCTGATCGGTTCGGATAAGTTCCCCCTGTCGACGCCCCTGCCAGCGGGGGGCGTCGCGGTGTGATCGCGTGCCAGGCCAGCAGCACCGACTCCAGTAGCGCCATCCCAATCAGGATGCTGACCCGCCGGGCGAAACTCAGCCCGATTGTAGCTGTCGGGCACCAGCACCACCAGGATCGCCACGGCGAACTGCAGGCCGGGATCCTCGTACCTTACTTGCAAAAAGTGACGCTAAGCAGTAAGCGGCAAAAATCCCCACGTAGCGGTGGAGCAGCCGTGGTGGGTTTGGCGATGTAATTTCGGCGATGAAGCCGCGCTGGCGATGTTGCTCATTTCGAACACGGTTTGCCCGGCGTTTGTATTGACCTAGTTGTATGGGAGCAGATCGTCGCGATACTACTCGACGAGCTTCAGGAACAGGTTCTCCGCCAAGAGCGAGATTTCTGCAATTTCGATCATCTTGTCGACTTGCAAAAGCGTCGATGACTTAAATCAGAGACTTACCCGTCGGCGGAGGGTAATTTCGGCAAAAGACAGGCTCAGATGCTCAATTCGCCTTCATTTTGAGGCGCTTCATCGCAATGAAAATAAGGGGTACCGTTGGGGGTATTTTTCGAGATGCAAACAATAAAATGACATATAATCAGATAAGTACGTGAGCTAGATAGATCCCTCCTCCGCTACCACTCTTCACCCTGGATAGTCGCAGTTTATCGGCTTCATAGGCCTCCATTCGCGAATGCCATGCTGCTGTGCATGCCGTGTTTCCGCCGATCACCGGGCCTTGCATGATCGGGACGGAAGCGGCCAGGCGGCAGGTCGGGCTATAGTTTCGGGTCGAGCACGACTTTGCACTGCGCGCCGCGCGCTTTCAGCGCCTCGAAGGCGTCGGGCAATTGTTCGAAGGAAACAATGTCCGTCACCATCGCGACCGGATCGACGATGCCGCGGTCGAGCGTGTTGGCGGCGTGTTCGAACATCTTCAAATGCGTGCCAACCGCAAATTGCAGGCGCAGCTGCTTGTAGACCGCCATCGCCGGCATCCACGGGTCCTGATGCTCGCAGATGCCCAGCACATTGACCGATCCGCAGGTCTTCACGATGTTGACCGCCAGTTCGATCGCGCCGGGGAAGCCTGCACATTCCAGCACGATGTCTGGCATTCCGCCGAAATATTCATGGAGTTCCCCGACAAGGTCCGGGCCGGTGGTGAAGAACGCATCGACGCCCACGGCCTTGGCGATGGGTTCGCGCGTGCGGCTTGAGGCGACGGCGGCGATCTTGCCGGCGCTCGCCTGCCGCGCCCAGAAGGCGGCGGCGATGCCGATGGGGCCGGTGCCGATGACGACTACATTGGCGCCCGGCTCGAACGGGTTGCACTCGATGCCGAGCAGGCCGACCGCGAGCGGCTCGATGATCGCGGCATCGTCGAGCGAGAGCGTATTGGGCAGCCGCGCGCAGCTGGCGCCCAAGGCTGTCATGTATTCGGCAAAGCCGCCGAAGTTCATATTTACGCCACGCTCGCAGAAATATGGCGAGCCTGACCGGCACGAGGCGCATTGGCCGCAGCCATTGCAGGGATGCGGCACGACATGGTCGCCCACCTTCAATCGCGTCACGCCCTTGCCGACCGCGACCACTTCGGCCGAGCGTTCATGGCCAAGGATGAAGCCCGGCGGCGCGGCCATCGAATTGTGCTCGTCGGTCATGTGCAAATCGGTGCCGCAGATGCCGCAGCGATGAACCTTCAAGAGCACCTCGCCTTCGCCCGGATCGGGGGTGGCGACGTGTTTGATGACCAGCTTCTCGCCCGGTTTGTTGAACACGGCTGCGCGCATGGGGTTACCTTCTGTTGAGGCCAAACCTCTCGATATAGGCGGCGTGCCTGTCGAGGATCATCGCGGGGGTGAGGCCGAAATCGGCCATGTCGTAGCGGTGGAGGCCGTGGCCTTCGGGGTTCCTGTCGATGCGGGCGGCGATGGCGCTTTCGGCCTCGGCGCTCATGGTCAGGCCGAAATGGTCGTAGATGCGCCCGATGGTCTCCATGGGCTTGGCATGGAACTCGTGATGATGGAGGTCGAAGAACTGGGCTTCCTTGTCCTTCAGCCTTGCCCGCGTCGCCATGCCGCGATCGACCATAATCGCCCACTTTTCCAACTCGCGGGGGCCAAGGATCTTCTGGGTGATCTTCGCCCCGTCTGCCTCATGCGCGGTCTTGTAGAAATGGATCGTACTGGCGATGGATGGCACCGCCTTCAAGGGATCGCGATGCGTCTGGATGATGCGCACATCCGGCACCTTCTCGAACCAGTAATCGAGCTGGCCGATGGAGGCGGGGTTCTTGAGCAGGAACGGCTTGTCCGGTTCATGGCAGCCGATCAGCTTCAAGATATCCATCTCGCGCATCACGTCGGGCCGTTCGGGCCGCGATGCCCACCATGCGTCATAGCCCGCGCAATACCAGATCGAGGCGAAGATGTTGCTGGCTATGGTGCCGGCCTGGATCTCGTTCTCCTCGTCCACCTCGTCGGCGACCACCAGATGCGCGTTGGCGATGTCGGGCGATGCGGCGTGCTGATTGGCCAGCCACTGCACCGCGCGCTGATAGGCGGGGTGGTCCGCCCATGCCTCGCGCGGGGGGCGAGGTTGCGGGGCCTTGGTCAGCCAGTTCTGGATGCCCTGGAACTGCGGATCCGCGCTCATCAGCTTGTGCAGCACGGTGGTGCCCGTGCGCGGGTGCCCGCAGATCAGGATCGGCGCTTTCAGTTGGAACGCCTTCCATTCCGGATAGCGTTTCCAGTTTTCCGCCGCATAGAGCCGCGCGGTCATGTAAGTGACGACCGTGTCCCACGCCATTTCCCGGCCTGTGGGCGAGAAATGCGGATCGATATCGAGCGATTGCAGCAGGACCGACAGGCCGGTGCTGTAATCGTCATGCCCGAAATCTGTGAGGCCGCCCGAACGCGCGATGCAGGCTTCGTGGAGATAGTCCCAGCTCTCGCGGAATTTCTCCGGCGCCTTGTAGACTTTTGTGTGCATCGCCATCACCAGCGACGTCGCAGCTGCGCGCCGAGGCGGCGCTTGCTCATCACCTCGCGCCGTTCCTCCTCGCTCACCACCGGCGTATCGGACGGGAGGTGATTGCGCAGCTCCGCGAGTTTTACCCGCTTCAGGCTGGGCAGCGGATTGGTTTCGCACTGGGTCCAGCGGCCCATGATCTGGCCTTCGGAAAAGCCGCCAGAATCAAGCCAGTTGGGCACGCCTGGGTCGGTGTGCGAGAGCACCGCGCGGAACCTGCCGTCGCTGTCGAGCCTTGCCTGATGCCCGTTGAGGCTGGCCTGCCGGTAGACGAATTCGACAACGTTGAAATAGGGATCGTTGACCTGCACGTTCCAGTAGCGGCCCTTGGGTATCTCGGTCTCGACGATCAGCGCCTCGTCCTCCTCCAGCTCGAAGCAGCACACCCAGTAATATTGCTGGACAAGGCCGATGCCCTCGTAGGTGTAAAGTTCGAACTGGTTGACGCCGACGCGCTCCTTTGTGCCGTTCTGAAGCCCGTAGAACAGACCGCACAGCCGTTCGGACAGGGTCAGAGCCTGGCGCAGCCGCTCGTCGATCTCGGCAATGCCCATGCGCCGCTTCTGGACCGGCGCATCGAGGCATTCGATCGCCATGCGGGTGTCCGCCTCGTTGCCCCAGTCATAGGAGCGCATGCGCACGATGCCGAAATCGACATCCTCGCGGATCTGGTGCCAGGTCCCGGTGAAGTCGGCCGGCGGCGGGGCGGCTGACAGCAGGATCTCGAACTTGCCATTGGCGTCGACCTTGATGTCCAGATCGTCGAGATAGCTGGAATGTTGCTGGCCGACCGTCTCGACCATGCCCATCATGCCGCGGCCGAACTGGAAGTTGACCATGCGGATCGTGCCCCGGTCGCCGACGATGCGATACCGCTTCGAGCCGTCCAGCGGGACATAGTAATAGACATCGTCCGGGTTGGGCTGGAGCAGGAACACCGAGTTCCACAGCGGCATGAATTCCGGGTGGTCGGCATTCGACTGGAAATACTGGAAATAGGCGTAGCTGATGTTCATCACCAGCTGGCGATAGACATCGGCCTTGTATTGCGGATCGTCGGGCTTCCACAGCAGCTTCATGAGGTCCGTGCCCGCAGGCTTCAGCAGGTCGACATATTCACTCCAGCTTTTCAAAGTTCCAGACATCGTCCACTACCTTCTCTTCTATATCTCTCATCATGGACGCTTGGCGGCGCATCGGCCAAGCATTTATATCGATAAGGCTGCGCAGACTATCCTGGTCGCCTAAAGCAGGGTGGTAATCGGTTTGATGTGCTGTACGGAGAAGGGGCTTGCGCTGTCAGCATCATTGCGTCGGGAGCAATTACGTTTCCCTTGTCCGGGAGTGGGGCGGTGTCTCGACTGATCTTGTTCAACAAGCCTTACGACGTGCTCTCCCAATTTACCGAAGGGCAACATGGTGCCCGCAGCACTTTGTCCGACTATATTGATGTTCCAGATGTCTATCCTGCCGGCAGGCTTGACCGCGACAGCGAGGGTCTGCTGCTTCTCACGGATGACGGGCGTTTGCAGGCAAGGATTGCCGATCCGCGGTTCAAGTTGCCCAAAACCTATCTTGTGCAGGTAGAAGGTGCGCCAGATGAGGGTGCTCTGGAGCAGTTGCGCAAAGGGGTTTTGCTGAAGGATGGCAGAACCCGGCCGGCCGAGGCTGGCCTGATCGAAGTTCCCGATCTCTGGCCGCGCAACCCTCCGGTCCGTTACCGCAAGAGCGTCGCAGATCACTGGATACGACTGACCATATATGAAGGCCGGAACCGGCAGGTAAGGCGCATGACAGCAGCAGTAGGCTTGCCGACCCTTCGTTTGGTGCGGTGGCGGATCGGAGCGTGGTCGCTCTATGATCTCAAACCCGGTGAATGGTGTGAGATGTCCGTCTAGCCGGCACCGGCCGTCCTTATCTTGACTGACATTGCTGCGCTTCTGTTCCGTGGGATTAATCGCTGGGTGACATCGTGCATCCCCATTGCCTGTAGAATTCTCATGGCTCAGTCTGCTTCATGGCCGTTATTGAAATTGCATGAGAGGGGAAATCATGACGAAGCATATTGGCGTAACTCTCGACACGCACACCGAGCTCAGCCCCGGTCGCGAGGTGGTCGATATTGTCAAACGGCATGAGGATTGGGGCTTCGAAAGCCAGTGGCTGTCCGATGCGATGGGTCGCGAGCCTTTCGCGCTTGCATCCTGGTTGCTCGCCAATACCAGCCGGATCAAGGTCGGCACAGCCATCGCCAACATGTATGGCCGCGATGCCATGACGGCGGCGCAGATGCGCACCACGCTAAACGAGCTTTCTGGTGGACGCTTCCTGTTGGGGCTGGGCGTTTCGAACGAGCAGATCAACCAGTTGCGCCATGCCCAATGGATGCCGCCCGCCACCAAGCTGCGCGAATATCTGACCCAGATGGCCAATGACCTCTCGACTTCCGCGCCTTGGGAAGGGGAAAAGCCGGTCTATGTCGCCGCACACGGGCCGGTTTCCCAAAGGGTCGCCTGCGAGATGGCCGACGGTATCATGACCTGGACGATGATGCCCGCCCATATTCGCCACACGCGCGAACGGATGGGGGAGGGCAAGGCAATCAACGCCCAGATGGCCTGTATTTTCACCGAAGACCCGGAAGTGGCGTATGAAACCGCGCGCAAATATATCCCGGTATGGCTGTCGCTGCCGCATTACAGGCAGGCATGGCTCGATTCAGGCTTTGACGAGAGCGATTTTGCCAATGGCGGCAGCAACCGCCTGTTCGATGCGCTGTTCGGATGGGGCAGCCCGCAGAAAATCCGCGAGAAAATCGCGGAATATCACGAGGCGGGCGCCACCCGCGTGATCATAGAGCCGATCCGGCTGGTCAAGGAAGTGCGCCAGCACCCGATCATCGGCGACATATTGGTCGAGGGCGATTTCTCGCAGCTGGAAAAACTCTCTCCGCTGTTGTGAATGGGTGGGGCGGTGTGATTGCCGCCCCTTACCGTTCAGTTCGCTTCTGCGCTCAGATTCGTCGCATCGGTCCAGTCTATGTTGGCGCTCGGCTGCTTCCAGTAGCAATCGACCTTGGTGATCTTACCTGCTTCATCAAGGTCGAGGATCAGGGAAACCTGAACATTGTAGGTATCGGTCGTGTGCGGGTTCAGCGCGACAATTTCCATGCAATGCACGAAGCTTTTACGCCCGTCGGCAGAGCCGCCGACGCAATAGGTCTCGCCGCCATGGGCGGGCATCGCTTTCTTGATGTCGTGCAGGAAGGCCGCATAGGCTTCCTTGCCACGGATGATATCGCTTGTCACATTGTCGTGAGGGCCGATGCGAACCAGCTCGTCTGCGAGCAGGGCGATCGTCCTGTCCAGTTCGTTCGCACAGAACGTGTCCCAGAACTGGCGGCCGACTTCGGCGGCAGCATTGGCATCCAGCATATTCATTCTCCCATTCCGCCTGTCATGCGGCGGCATCCATAGCTCTGGAAAAAAAGCCGCAGCAGATCGCTCCGCTGCGGCTTTATGATCCATGGTCAGGCGACGGACTTACTTGAACTGATCAGGCACGTCGTTGAGGATGATGGTCTTGCCTTCGAGGAAGGGGCGAAGCCCTTCGACACCGCCTTCGCGGCCGATGCCCGACTGCTTGAAACCGCCGAATGCGATCGAGAAGTCGGTGCGCCACACATTGTGGCCCACGGTGCCAGCGCGCAGCTGGCGGGCGACTTCATAGGCTCGGTTGGCGTCATGCGTGAAGACGGTGGAGTTGAGGCCGAAATCCGTGTCGTTGGCGACGTGGATTGCTTCGGCTTCGTTCTCGACCGGGAGCACGCTGACGACGGGCCCGAAGATTTCCTCGCGCGCGATGGTCATGTTGTTGTCGACATTGCCGAAAACGGTCGGCTCGATGAAGAAGCCGCGATTGAGGTGGCTTGGACGCTGGCCGCCGGTGGCAACCTTGGCGCCTTCGGCCTTGCCCTTGGCGATATAGCCTTCGACGCGATCGCGCTGCTGGCTCATGGCGAGAGGGCCCATCTCGGTTGCCATGTCGTAGGGATCGCCAACCTTGACCTTGCCGAACGATGCGGCAAGCGCCTCGACGAAATCGTCGTGGCGGTGCTTGGAAACGACAATACGGGTCAGCGACGAGCAGATCTGGCCGCACATCAGGCGCGCGGTCTGCGAGATGGATTCGGCGGCCTCTTCGAGGTTCATGTCGTCAAGGATGACACCGGCCGACTTGCCGCCCAGTTCCAGCGTGCAGCGCGCGATACGTTCGCCGCAGATCGAGGCGATGCGCTTGCCGGCAGCGGTCGAACCAGTGAAGGTGATCTTGTCGACATCAGGGCTGCGCACGAGCAGTTCGGAGACTTCGCGATCGGCGGTGACGACGTTGACGACACCTTCGGGCAGGCCGACTTCCTGGCAAGCCTCGGCAAAGATCAGGCCTTCGCCGGGCGTCTGGGGCGAGTTCTTGAGAACGATGGTGCAGCCCGCCATCAGCGCCGGGGCGACCTTGACGGCAAGCAGGCCAAGAGGACCGTTCCACGGAACGATGGCACCAACAACGCCGACCGGTTCATGCGCAAGCAGGCCGATGGCGCTGCCGGGCGAGTGAAGGGCCTCGTGGCGTTCCACCCACTGGAAGCTGTCGGCGAGGCTGGCGTAATAGTCGAAGTGGAAGCTGGCCAACGGGGTGACGAAGCTGGTGAAGGAGGCAGGAGTGCCGATCTGACCGGTCCATACGCCAGCGAACTGGGCGGATTTTTCCTCGATCTTGCGGGCGATCTTGACCATGTAGACGGCACGTTCGGCATGGCTCATGCGGGGCCAGGGGCCGTTGTCAAACGCGTTGCGGGCAGCAGAGATGGCGCGGTCCATATCGGCGGCCTGCGCTTCGGCAACATGGCCGAACAGCTCTTCGTTGCCGGGCGAAATGACTTCGATCGTCGAGCTGGTCGCCGGGTCGATCCACTGACCGTTGATGAAAAACTTGCGGGGATTCTTGACGAGATCTTCGACTGCAGCAGACATTGCAGCATCCTCCTGAATTGAAATAGTACACAAACGGGCCCGGGACGGGGGACGGCGAAGCTCCATCTTTCGCCGGACCGGTTCGGGAAGAGCGCTAGATGGCACAGTAGGGCGCGCCACTCAACAGGAAGCCTGCTGCCGATTGACTGATTTTGCCTGCCCGGTTGCCCGCTCATTGATGCAGATGAGGCAGGCCACCCTACTTGTTGCGCGAAGGGGCAAGGGCTGGCAGTGAAAGGCATGAACAAGGACCGCGTGCTGGAACTCGAAGGGGTTCACAATTTCCGGGATTATGGCGGTTATAAATCGTCTTTCGGGGGAAGGGTGCGCGATGGGCTGCTATGGCGTTCGGCCCAGCATGCCGGCGCAACGGATGGCGATCTGATCAAGATCGGTGCGCTTGGCCTTTCAACCGTCATTGACCTTCGCGGGCACAAGGAGCGCACCGCAAACCCTTGCAAACGGCCGGAAGGCTTCAACGCTCAAGTCCTGTTCCACGAGGGGGAAACGGCGGGAATGCCCCCGCATCTGCAGGCCCGGCTTGAAGTCGTCGATGCGGACAACATGCGTTCTGCCACGGCTGAAATCTATCGCTCGCTGCCGATGCGCCCGGGTCTTCTCGACATATTCGCCCGTTATTTCGAAGCACTCTCGGGACGTGATGGGCCCAGCCTGGTCCATTGCTTTGCCGGAAAGGACCGCACCGGGATAGCGGTTGCGTTGCTGCACCATATCCTTGGCGTTCATCCAGACGATATTCTGCATGACTACCTGCTGACCAACACTGTCGGCAATGTCGAACAGCGCATCGCCGATGGAGCAAAACATGTCCGCAAGCGTTATGGCGACATGTCGCCTGAAACGCTGCGAGTGATCATGAGCGTGGCGCCGGAATATCTGTCATCGGCTTTTGACGAAATACGACTGCTTCATGGCAGCGTGGATGGCTATCTGGAGAATGCGCTGGGTGTCACGCAGGCGATGCAGGACGGGCTGAGGGAGAAATTTCTCGCCTGAACCTGCGGGTCACAGAAAGGCGCGAAGCTCGGCCATGAACGTGTCGAATTGATCATGATGCAGCCAGTGTCCGGCATTGTCGAAACTGACCACCCGCGCGTCACGAAAATGCTTTATCCGGCCATCTTCCTGAGGGTTGCGGGCAAAGCTGTCGGTGCCATGCATCATCAGCACCGGACAGCTGATCTGCGACCATAGTTCTTGCACCATCGCGCGTGGCAGATCGTTGAACCAGGTGACATGGATGTGGGGGTCGAACTTCCAGGTCCAGGTGCCATCTTCATTGCGGCTCGCGCCATGGATGGTGAGGTGGCGGGCGCGTTCTTCGGAGAGGTGCCCGTTGACCTCCCTCATGCGTTCATAGGCATCGCGCAGGCTGGCATATTTCCTGGGCAGTCGACCAGCTGCCTTGCGCTTGTCATCGATCCAGCCTCGCAAGGCATCGCCAACCGGTCTTGGCTCTCTGCGGCCCATATAGTCGAGGTCGGGGCCAAGCCCCTCGATATCGACAAAACGCCTGACCTTTTCAGGATAGAGCCCGGCATAGCGGGAGGTGACAAGGCTGCCCATGGAATGAGCCACGATGCTGACTTGCTCATAGCCAAGAGTATGGACCAGCTGGGCAAAATCATAGACCATGGCATTCAGCGCATAATTGCCGTCCGGCGCCCAGGCACTGTCACCATGGCCGCGCAGATCGGGGCAGATGACATGCCAGTCGCGGCGCAGTTCTTCCGCCACCCAGTCGAAGCTGCGGCAGTGGTCCGCTCCGCCATGCTGGAGGATAAGCGGCGGCGCGTCAGGATTTCCCCAGTCGACATAATGGAGCTTGAGCCGCTGGGAGATGAAGCTGTTGGAAGTGGGGCCAAGAATTTTCATGATTTCTGCTTTGCGGAGGCATATCTGTTGCGTCAATCCGCTTTCCTGCGGAAGGCAGCTGCTGGGGGCTGGCCTTGCCGGCGGCGTCTGCCTATCTGACTGCCTGATCGGAGGACTACATGGCGATTCACAAGACCCGCATGCTCATTATCGGTTCAGGCCCTGCAGGCCTTTCAGCGGCCATATACGGCGCTCGCGCAGGAATGGAGCCGATCGTGGTGCAAGGGCTTCAGCCCGGCGGTCAGCTGACCATCACCACCGATGTCGAAAATTACCCAGGCTTCCGCGATGTGATCCAGGGGCCATGGCTGATGCAGGAGATGCAGGCCCAGGCCGAACATGTCGGCACCCGCATGATGTGGGATACCATCACCGAGGTGGACGTTGCAGGACCGCCCTTCCGGGCAACAGGCGATAGTGGCGATATTTACGAGGGTGATACGCTGGTGATCGCCACTGGTGCTCAGGCAAAATGGCTAGGCGTTCCGGGCGAACAGGAATTGTCAGGCAAGGGCGTTTCCGCCTGCGCCACCTGCGACGGCTTCTTCTATCGTGGCAAGAAGGTCGCGGTGATCGGCGGTGGCAACACGGCGGTCGAAGAAGCACTCTACCTCACCAATCACAGCGAGGATGTGACCATCATTCATCGCCGCGACAGTTTCCGTGCGGAAAAGATCCTGCAGGACCGGTTGTTAGCCAATCCGCGCATTTCGGTGCTGTGGAACAAGGCAGTCGATCACTTCGTCGGCGATCCGTCGGCAGGCGGACTGAACGGACTTGCGCTCAGAGATACCGTTACGGGCGAAAACAGCGTGTTCGGCTGCGAGGGGGCCTTTGTTGCGATTGGTCATGCGCCCTCTACAGAGCTGTTCAAGGACAAGCTGCCGCTTGATGGGTCTGGCTATCTGATCGTCCAGCCCGGAACACCCAAGACCGCGGTTCCTGGCGTGTTCGCTTGCGGCGATGTCATGGATCACACCTATCGGCAGGCTGTTACCGCTGCGGGCACGGGATGCATGGCCGCTCTCGATGCAGAGCGGTTCCTTGCGTCTCTGGAATTTTCGAGACAGGCCGAAACGGCCGGGGCCTGACCCCGGCCGTTCGACCCGTTCAGAATACGGCTCGCAAGGCGAGACCGACAAGGCCCATCAGCACAAAGCTGGACAGGGCGAAGACCACGAAGCGTGCCATCACCACATTGGCGGTGGATTGGATGATCGAGTGCAGCACCCGCAAGCCGACATAGCCCCAGGCCAGCCTGGCGGCGATGCCATCGCCCGCACCCACGATCGCCAGAACGATCGCCACGGCATAAAACACGGTCGGCGCTTCATGCAGGTGGTTGTAATTGTGGGCCTTGCGCTGGGCTTGTGGCGGCAGCAACTCGTCCAGTATGGCAGGCCCGGCATTGCGGACCTTTTCCGGATCGAGCCTCCCGCCTGCTCCTGCGGGAAGCCGAGTGGCATACATCCACCACCACATCACCATGGTCCATGCGGCCAGAACGGCCACTGGCTGCAATATCGTCATGCCGATCATAAGCAGCTCCTCATGCAGTCACGGCAAGCAGAACACGCACCGCGAGCGCAACAAGGCACAGGGTTGCGCCAAGGAATAGCATGAAGCGCAGCTGGATGGTGTTGACCATCGACTGCCACAAAGAATGCGCGATCCTCAGGCCCACATAGCCCCAGGCCAGCCAGACATCGACCGCCGACACCGCACCGGCCACCGCCGCAAAGGCAACGGTTGCATAAAACAGGGTCGGCTGTTCGTGCAGGTGGGTGTGGTTATGCGCCATCCATACGGTGGTCTTGGGCAGAGAGCCTTCCATGTCGGAACCACGAAGCCCCGGAGGTACCTTGGCCATATCCACCTTTTCGCCCGGCGCGTTCATCCGCTTGCCGGTCATCCAGAACAGCAGAAACAATGTCCATAATACCAGCACGAGTGCCGGCGCGACGATCTGATTGGTCATGGGTTCCTCTCCCCTTTGTTGTCCGGAACGATTTCTGCGCCGCCATTTGCGACTTGTCCAGTCAGCTTGTGAACACGGATTCAATTCCTGTGCAAAGCGCCAGTCGCAGCGCGTCATTGTGCTGCCGCATAAGCCCGGTATATGCGCAGCATCGGACTGCATGATGGAGTTGCATGTGAGCAGGATTCTGGTGATCGGTGCGGGCGGGGTTGGCTCTGTTGCGGTCCACAAAATGGCAATGAACCGCGATATTTTCAGCGATATTCACCTTGCAAGCCGTACTCGCTCGAAATGCGATGCCATTGCCGCATCGGTAAAGGCGCGCACCGGCGTTGATGTCGCGACTTACGCAATCGATGCCGAAGACGTGCCCGCGCTCACCGCGCTCTTGAAGCAGATCGGGCCGAAGCTCGTCGTCAACCTCGCGTTGCCCTATCAGGATCTCACCATCATGGATGCCTGCCTTGCCGCCGGCGTCGACTATATGGACACCGCCAATTACGAGCCAAAGGACGTCGCAAAGTTCGAATATCACTGGCAATGGGCCTATCACGAGCGCTTCCGTGAAAAGGGGCTGATGGCGCTGCTCGGCTCCGGCTTCGATCCGGGCGTCACCAGCGTCTTTGCGATGTGGCTGAAGAAGCACAAGCTGAAGACCATCCGCACGCTCGATATCCTCGATTGCAACGGCGGCGATCT
>CAZWEY010000054.1:0-13257 GCA_964632055.1 uncultured Sphingomonadaceae bacterium | reverse complement strand
CGCGGCAGCACCCGATGCGTTTTCATCGCCCTTCGCGGAAACCGGCGGCCTGGGTTCGGGTTTTTTGGGCAGTGGCTTTTTCGGGGCGGAAATCTCGCGGGGGCGGGCCTTTGCCGCTTCGGGTGCTGCGGTGCCGCTGTCAGGCTCTGGTTCAGGCTCCGGCTCCGGCGGCGGCGTGGTGATGACCACGGTCAACACATCGCGCGCCTTCTCCATGATGATCGCGCCGATATCGGGTGTGAAAGCCCGGACAATGGCGATGGCGGCAAGGATATGGAAGGCAAGCACACCCACCGCCGTCAAGAAGCGGACGTGGCGCGGCGGCGTGAGATCGGCGCGTGGCATGAAGGGCATTCCATCACCTCTGGCGATCGACTGCAACAGGAAAAGGCCCGCTGCATCAAGGCGATGCAGCGGGCCTATCCTGCAAGCGGCGCGCGGGCTTCAGGGGCCGCGCTTGCTCTCAACTTAGAGCTTGCCCTCTAGAACTTGAAGGAAGCCTGCACCCTTACTTCGCGGCCGCGGTTCACATTGCCGGAGAAGTCGGGCAGCAAGCCGGGGTTCACACCGCCCGGAGAGGCCGCATTGATCGACGGCGCACGGCCGGTCAGCGGGGTCTGGCTGACGAAACGCGAGCGATAGACATCGGTCAGATTGCGACCGATCAGCGCCAGCTTCCAGGTCCCGTCCTCTGCCCCGACATAGACCGAGGCATCGAGATTGGCATATTCCTTCTGCTTGCCCTGCGGCGCCTGTTCCAGCTGGCCGAAGAAGCTGCTGGAATAGAGCATGTCACCGCCAAAGCCCGCCATCAGGTTCGAGCCGACCGGCGTATCATAGCTGAAGCCGACGCTGCTGGTCCATTTCGGAGCCAGCAACAGGGGCCGCCCTTTCATGTCTTGCGCCAGAAAGTCGACGTTTGCCGCGTTCTGGAAGATGTTGCAGCCATCGGCCGCCCCCTGACCGGCATAGCATCCGGCGAGGAACCGGGTGAACTTGGCCTTGTTGTAGTTCAACGAACCCCGCAGGCTCAGCCCGTCAAGCGGAGTGCGGTAGTTGAAGTCCAGCTCGATACCCTCGATCTTGGCCGATGCCGCGTTGATCAGGCGTTGCGACAAGGTGTTGGGGTCGAAGGTCGCGACCTGCAGGTCCTTGTATTTATAGGTATAGGCCGTGAGGTTGGCCTGGAACGGACCGCTGCCATATTTCACCCCGGCCTCGAAACCCTCGATCGTTTCCGGAGCGTAGCTGATATCGGTGATGGCGGCGGCTGCCGAGCCGCTGCCGGTGTTGAAGCCGCCCGACTTGAAGCCATTGCGCCAGGCCCCGAATACAGTCCAGTTGCGGTTGGGGCGCCAGCGGACGGTGACTTCGGGAGAGGTGTCGGTGAACTTCACGCGATCGATCGCATAGTTTGTCTTGGCGATCCCGTTCAACGCACCGCCCAGATTCTTCTTTTCTTCGGAATAGCGCACACCGGCGGCAATTTCGATGGATTCGACCGGCTTGTAGATCAGCTGTCCGAATACCGACTTCGCCTTGCCGCTGACCGAGAAATCGGCAATGGCACAGGAACAGGCAAGACCCGGCGCGGCGGCAAAACCGACTGCGAAGAGGTCAACCGCCAGATAGTTGGCGTTCTTGATGTCCGTATCGCCGTAATATGCGCCAACCGCAAAATTGACCGGCCAGTCTTCGCGTGCGGTGACAAGGCGAATTTCCTGCGAGAACTCCTTGCGGGTCAGGGTGTTGTCGGTCGAAAGCCCGCCGCCCGTGCCATACATCGCAGCACCGTTGAACTGATCGTCGATCTTGAAATAGCCGGTGATCGAAGTCAGCGTGATATCCTGTCCCAGCTCGTAGTTCATTTCCAGCGAAGCGAGGTGCTGTGTCGTTTTCTGGCCGGGGTCGGAATGGAAATCGTCCAGATAGGCTGCTTCGGGCCGGCTGAGGATCGCCTCGATGAACGGGGTCAGCCTCGGGTCCTGGATGCTATTGGTGGTGATGTCATCGGCCTTGCAGTCAATGGTTCCGCCATAGCCTTTGTCCTGGGGCGCGCCGAGCGGGCAGAAAATGCGCTGCTGCCGGTCGAAGATATCCGAACTGCTCTTCAGCCTGGAATAATTATATTTGAGCCGGGCGGTGAAATCGCTGTCAGGCTTGTACACCACCGTGCCGCGGAAGAAGATTTCTTCCTTGTCGGGACTGCGCGAGCTGGAAGGACCGAAACCGAAGCCCGGAATGGTCTCCACCCGGTTCTTGATCCAGCCTTTCATCTTGTTGCCGGACACCACTGCGCGCGCGCCCAGAGTGTCGGAGAGCGGTCCGCCGATGCCAACGAGGCCGCTCACTTCGCGGGCGTTGAACTCGTAATCAATCGAGCCGTTGACTTCCAGCCGGTCTCCTGGGTCGCGCGTGCGGATCGACATCACGCCAGCAGGCGAATTCTTGCCGAAGAACAGGGCCTGCGGGCCTTTCAGAACCTCGATCTGCTGAAGGTCGATCTGGCCGAGGCGGATGATCGTTCCCGAGCCGACCTGCACACCATCGATGTTGATGGCCACGGTCTGGTCCTGCGTCGGATTGTTCGGGCTGCTGCTCAGCCCGCGCAGCGCCACCGCGCCGCCGCCAGAAGAAGGGATGTCTTGAATGAACAGGCCGGGAACCTGATTTTGCAGGCCCCAGAAATCCTTGGTGCCATATTTTTCGAGCGAGCCGGCATCGAGCGCGGTGATCGCGGCTGGCACATCGATAGCGGTCTCGTTGCGCTTGCGGGCGGTAACGATGATCTCGGCGGCGCCGGAACTGGCCCCTTCCGATGATTGCGCAAACGCCGCGCCAGGCAATGCCGCCGTGGCGAGGAAGGAACCACTCAGCAACAGCGTCGAAACGCTGAGCAAGCGGGTCTTGTCGAGCATGGAAATACTCATCTACCCCTCCTTTGTCATGTCGTTATCGTTCGTGCCACCTGCACAAAGAGCGCGATGAACGCCCAGTCAATTTCTACGCTCATAACGCTGCACCTCAATGCATGAGGGCGCCAAGGGATTGTCTCACCTTGAACCTGGGGCGTCAGCCCTCGCCAGCGCACCGAAAGCCTGTTCCTTCGCCGCGCCAAATCCACTAGCCTGCATGTGACAATAGCGAGGCCCCATCGACCAGGAGCCCGCCCGACAGGAAGGATGACAGATCATGGCAACCGCTCCGGCCGCACTGACCCCCAGGCCCGATCATGTCCCGGAAGACCTTGTGGTGGATTTCGACCTCTACAACATCCCCGGCGGCGATGTTGATCCGCAGGCGGCCTGGCGCGCGGCGCGCCCCAAGGGACCGCTGGCATGGTCGCCGCGCAATGGCGGCCACTGGATCGCCGCAACGCCCGAAGCCGTCTTCCGCTTCTATCGCGATTTCGAGCATTTCTCGGCCAGCGAACTGTCGATCCCCAAGATGGGGCAGGAATATCTGATGGTCCCCAACCAGGTCGATCCGCCGATGCATGCCGGATATCGCCGCAACATCATGCCGCTGTTCACCCCGGATGCGATCGAGGTGCTCGCAAAGGATGTGCGCGAGCTGTGCGTGGAGCTGATCGAGGAGGCGCGCCCGCGCGGTGAATGCGAATTCGTGATGGATTTCGCCATGCGCTTTCCGCTGGGCATCTTCATGCGGCTGATGGGTCTGCCCGATTCCGATCGCATGTATCTGCGCGGACTGGTGGAGAAATTCTCCGACAGCCCCGACCCGGCCGAAAAATCCGCCGCCGCCAGCGAACTGGGCGCCTATATCGATGGCATCATCGATGACCGCATCGCCAACCCGCGCAACGATGCCACCACCCGCGTCACGCAAATGCAGATCGACGGGAGGCCCTATACGCTGGCCGAAATGCGCGGCACCATCCGCCTGCTGATGGCCGGCGGTCTCGATACGGTGGCGGGCATGTTGTGCTTCATCGTGCGCCATTTCGCGCTTTATCCAGCAGATGCTGATTTCATCCGCAGCAAGCTGGGCGACGACAAGGCGATGATGGAAATCGTGCAGGAATTCCTGCGCCGCTACAACATCGTCAGCTCAAGCCGGATGGTGGTGGAAGATTACGAGTGGCAGGGCGTGACCTTGAAGAAGGGCGAGATGGTGCTGATGCCATCGGCCTTCTTCAACATGGGCGATGACCGGCCCGATCCGATCCGGGTCGATTTCGAACGCAAGAACAAGCGCCACATCACCTTCGGCTCAGGCACCCATGCCTGTGCAGGCGCGCTGCTTGCGCGCGAGGAAATCAACGTTTTCCTCGAAGAATGGCTGACCCGCATGCCGCCCGTCCGGCTCGACCCGGCCCGGCCGCCGGTGATGAAAGCGATGTCGCTCAACGGCGCTGAGTCGCTGTGGCTGCAGTGGGACGCCTGAACGCCCTCAATGCACGAGCAACAGGGGCAGCGTCGTCTGCTCCAGCATGTCGCGGGTCACCCCGCCCAGCAGGCGTTCGCGCAGGCGGGAATGGCCATAAGCGCCCATCACCACATAGGACGCCTTGCGCACCGCCGCCTCGCCCAGGATGATCTGCGCTGCGCTGTGACTGCCGGCTTTCAGCTGCAATAGTTCCGCCTTCACGCCATGACGGGAGAGATAGGCCCCGGCATCGGTTGGTGGCAGGTCCGGCCCTTCGCCCTCTTGCGCCGTCACCAGCACCACCGAGGATGCCATCGCCAGCATCGGCACCGCAGCCCGGATCGCCTGGCAGGATTCAGGCGATCCGTTCCACGCCACCACGGCCAGCCCGCAGCAATCGACCCCCCTCAGATTGGCAGGCACGGCCAGAACCGGCGTGCTGGCGGCCATCACCACATCGGCCGCGCTCACAATGTCCAGCCTTCCGCCTGCAGGCCCGCCAGGCGAGCTGGCCACGATCAGGTCGGCCAGCCCGCCGGCATCGGCCAGCCTGCCTGCGGGCGATCCGGTATGCACCTGCCAGTCCCAGCTTATGTCCTCTGCCTTCAGCCGGGCTTCCACCGCCTCACGCTCGGCCTCATCCTGGCTGCGCACTTCCCGCAAGGTCCGCTCGAGGCTGAAGGCGATGCCATAGGGGTCGGCCGCCAGAAAGGCGTCGAGAGGGCTGGCCTGCAGGCAGGTGAGATGCCCGCCAAAGGCTCGCACCAGATCGAGCGAAGCCTGCAGCCGGGCTTCCTGCCCTTCGTCGCGATTGATGTGAACGAGGATCGACTTCATCAGCTCTCTCCCGATTTGACAGCTTCACTCGTTGCATGCGTATTATCAAGCAACAGCATAGGGCCTGGCCCCGCAGGCGCCATGATCTGGATCAAGCCAGCATGGCCGACAACAACGCGTCTCTGCCACTGAGCATAGCATCGCGCAGCTTTACCGATCAAATTGGTTGAAATTGTGGGCTGACCACCCGATAGTCCGAAAATGCTCTCGCAAAAGATCCGATATACCATTCGCGCCCTCCAGCATCTTGCCGATCGCGAAGGACAGGGACCGGTGCAGCTCAGCGAGATTGCAGAGGCGCAGAATATCCCTGCAAAATTCCTCACCGTGATCATGTCGGAAATGAGCCGGGAAGGCATTGTCGCCAGCCAGCGGGGCCGCGACGGAGGCTATTGGCTGGCCGTGCCGCCGGTCGATATCCGCTATGGCGACATTATCCGGCTGATGCGCGGATCGATCGCACTGGTGCCCTGCGCCAGCCGCTATGCCCATGAAAAATGCAAGAATTGCGTCGCCGAGGAAGATTGCCGCCTGCGCGCCGTGATGCTGAAAGTGCGTGACGACATGGCCGCCGTGCTCGACCGGATCACGCTTGCCGACCGGATCGAGCTGGTCCCCACCTATGAGGAAAGCTCCATCCCGGCCTGACAAGCCTGCACAAGATCAGGTGAAATCGACCATGATTTCTCCGGAAATATTCTCCAGCGCCTGACGCACTGCCGCCAGACTGGCACCTTGCGGCACCTGAACCCGGCCCAGGGCGCGAAACAGGATGCCCCCGTCCATCGCGCCATTTTCTGTGGCCGTCTCCAGCTCCTCTATATTGACGCCCAGCCCCTCCAGCGCGGTGGTCACTTCCTGGACGATGCCGGGCCTGTCGCGCCCCACCAGTTCGAATGACATGGCCTCGCCGACAGACCGCGCACCATCACTGGCGGGCAGAATGCGCACGTCGAATCCGTCTGCACCGACACCGGCAGCTGCTGCGCGCAGCTCTTCGAGGCGATCTTCTGGCAGGCGGACCAGCACCGATCCGACATATTTGTCGCCCAGATGGGCGAGATGGCTTTCCAGCCAGTTGCCGCCCGATGCCATCACCGCATCGGCAAGGCCGCGCGTCAGGCCGGGGCGATCATCGCCGACAACCATCAGGATTACCGATATCTCCACTGCGCCTGCCCTTCAAAACGGCCTCTCAGGCCTGTTTATGCAGGATGCAGGCCAGAGCCGGCATTGTCAAAATCTTCAGCCTGTCGGCAAGCCTGCTGACTGAAGCAGGGTTGCGAGGCTACCTGAATGGCCTCGATGAACTGCTGTGTGGCATTGGCCCAGCTATAGCGGGCGCCAAAATCCGCCGCATCGGCCCGGTTAACTTTCAGAGCAGCCTCGATCGCCGCGCCAAGGGTGCGATCGAGCGCGCCGACCGGCCTTTCCAGCCCAGAGCCCGGACCACGACCATCAAGACCCACTATGTCGAGAGGCCCGGTGACGGGAAAGGCGGCGACGGGAACCCCGCAGGCCAGCGCCTCGATGATCACCAGGCCGAAGGTGTCTGTCAGGCTGGGGAAGACGAAACAGTCGGCAGAGCGATAGGCCGAAGCCAGCTCCTTTCCGGCGAGAGTCCCGGTGAAATGAACCGCAGGGTATTTACGCCTGAGTTCTGCGAGCGCCGGCCCATCGCCTATCACAACCTTGCTGCCGGCAAAGGGCAGGTCGAGGAAGGCTTGCAGGTTCTTTTCGTGCGATACCCGGCCCACATTGAGCAACAGCGGTCGCGGCAAATTGTCGAGGACCGGGTGAGTGGGCCCGTATGGCTCAAACAGCGACCGGTCGATACCGCGGGTCCATTCCACGGTGTGGCCAAGGCCACGGCTGGCCAATTCGCTGCGCAGGCTTGGGGTAGCCACCATGATGGCGCGGCCGGGCTGGTGAAAGTGCCTCATGAAAGGCCAGAACCGTTCGGCACTGATCCCGGTGCGCACGGACAGATAGTCGGGAAACATGGTATGGAACGCAGTCGTGAAAGGTACGCCGTTTCTGAGGCACCACCTGCGCGCGCTCCAGCCGATCGGCCCCTCGGTCGCAATATGGACCACCTGGGGAGAAGCCTTCTCCAGCAGCGCCCTTGTCTTCCTCCACGGTGCAACCGCCAGCCTGATGGACGCATAGCCCGGCAGGGGGAGGGTCAGGAAATCGGCCGGCGTTACGAGGCTGACCTCCCAATCCTGCCGGGAAAGTTCGGATATGGTGGCGTCAAGGGTGCGCACGACACCGTTGACTTGAGGATGCCAGGCATCGGTGGCGATCGCCAGACGCATCACCCGGCAGCAAGCTCGGCCTGGGCAACTGGCGAATTGACGCGCTCTCTGGCCCAATCGACAATACGCATTTCTCCGGAGGCATCCTCGACAAGCGCCGTGCAGCTCTCCACCCAGTCGCCGTCATTGTAATAGGTGATGTCGCCAATCATGCGGATTTCGGCGCAGTGGATATGGCCACAGACTATGCCGTCATAGCCACGCTCAAGCGCCTCGCGCGCCACGGCCTCCTCGAAATTGCTGACGAACTGGACGGCATTCTTGACCCGCTTCTTGAGATAGGCGGACAAGGACCAATAAGGCATGTGCAAACGGCGGCGCACGGCGTTGAAGACCGAATTGGCGCGCAGCAGCAGATCGTAGGCCTTGTCGCCAAGAAAGGCTAACCAGCGCGCATAGAGCACCACGCCATCGAAACTGTCGCCATGCGTCACCAGCAGGCGGCGTCCATCGACGCAGAGATGGCTAGCCTCGGCAAGCAGCTCGACACCGCCACATGAAAGCCCGGCATAGTCGCGCAGCATTTCGTCGTGATTGCCGACAATGAAGACAACCCTGACCCCGCGATGCGACATTTTCAGGATGCGTCGTAGCACCTCATTGTGCGAGTCCGGCCAATACCAACCCTTGCGCAGCCGCCAGCCATCCACGATGTCTCCGACCAGATAGAGCGTCTCGCATTCCACCGAACGCAGAAACTCCACCAGCATCGTGGCGTTGCATCCCCTTGTTCCCAGATGGATATCCGAAATCCATACTGTCTTGTAACGGGATTTGGGCCGGTATCCCCTTGGCTCGGGGATCTTGAGCCATTCAGGAATGCCCGGAGAGGGGCTTTCCAGAGGCGATTGCAACGCGTCTGTCTTTGTATCCAGCATGGAACTCGCCTGCATGGTTCAGGAGGTAAGCGAGAGAGGCTCCGAATGGCCATATCCAGAGGCCCGGTGCTTACCCCAAAGCTGTCTGGCTCCGCCCTGCAACAGCGACCTCAGCCAGGCCGACAACCGGAGGTGTTGAGGTGAGGCTGAGCCCGCAGCCCACAGACTGTCGAGGCTGGCCACATCATCCATCGGGCCAGCCAGACCGGCGCGTATGGCATTGCGTGCATCATTTCCATCCAACCACATGGGAGACACCTCCGAAGCAATTTCGAAGGTGTGACTAGGGTGACAATGTTGCCTGAGCATGACGGTTGCGGGTCTGTTTCATGACAGGCGAGCCGGAGAGAAATCGGTATTTTTGCAGCTCCAAACCCGCTCTGAGCAACAGGGCAAAGGAAATGTCACTGCAATGTAACACTGACTGCGCATGGCAGATGCCGATGCCACCAGAACCGAGTTATGCATGAACGATGGCGCGCCCAACGCGCAGGCTGTTATCAAGGGTCCAGCCAACCGCTATTTCAACCGCGAGCTGAGCTGGCTCGCCTTCAATCAGCGAGTGCTGGCTGAAGCGTTCAATAACAATTACCCGCTGCTCGAACGGCTGAGGTTTCTATCGATTTCGGGCAGCAATCTGGATGAATTCATGTCCGTGCGGGCAGCCGGGCTGGCCGGGCAGATCCGCCGCAGGATCGACGAAAGATCCATAGATGGCCTGACCCCGACACAGCAGTTTTCAGCCATCCGCGAGGTTGTGGAACAGATCGAGGCGACCCAGCAACATGCATGGCGGACCCTGCGTCCGCAGCTTGCAACGCAGGGCATATCCATCATTGGCGATGAGCGGCTGGACCGCACACAGGCCAAATGGCTCAAAGAACATTTCCTCGAGCATATTTTGCCGGTGATCACCCCGCAGGCAATTGACCCGGCACACCCCTTCCCCTTCATTGGCACCCAGGGCATGGGCATCCTCTTTCCCCTGGTCCGCTCAGGCGATGCCGAGCCGGTCGTGGAAATGATCCTCATCCCCCCATCCCTGCCCCGCTTTATCAAGCTTCCCGGTGGTGGCTCGGTCTATATCAGCATCGAGGACATGGTCCGACGCAATGCCTCGCTGGTTTTTCCGGGCTTCCGGGTTCTTGGCAACGGCGTTTTCCGGGTGTTGCGCGACAGCGATATCGAGATCGAGGAAGATGCCGAAGATCTGGTGCGATATTTCCGCACCGCCATTCAGCGCAGACGCCGGGGCGAGGTCATCCTGCTGCAACTGAATGGCGATTTCGATCCGGTGGCAGAACAATTGCTGCGCGATCAGTTGCGGCTTGACCATGCCATGATCATCAAGAGCGATGGCATTATCGGGATAAGCGGACTGGCTAATATCGTCGAGGAGGATCGCCCAGATCTGAAATTCGAGCCCTTCTCGCCGCGCTATCCCGAGCGCATTCTCGAACATGATGGAGACTGTTTTGCCGCCATCAGGGAGAAGGATCTGATCGTTCACCACCCTTATGAGAGTTTCGAAGTGGTGGTCGACTTCCTGAGGCAGGCAGCCGCTGATCCCGATGTGGTGGCGATCAAGCAAACCCTCTACAGGGCAGGCAAGCAGTCCGCCGTCATCGGCGCATTGATTGCCGCTGCAGAGGGGGGCAAGTCGGTGACCGCCGTCGTCGAACTGAAGGCGCGCTTCGACGAGGAGCAGAACCTCTTGTGGGCTAGCCAGCTGGAACGCGCGGGCGTGCAGGTCATCTATGGTTTCGTCGACTGGAAAACCCACGCCAAGGTGTCGATGGTCGTCCGCCGCGAAGGCCATCACTATCGCACTTACTGCCATTTCGGCACGGGCAATTATCACCCGGTGACCGCCCGGATTTATACCGATCTCAGCTTCTTCACCGCAGACCCGAAAGCAGGCCGCGATGCCCGACGGCTGTTCAATTTCATCACGGGGTATGTCGAGCCGGGCAGGACAGACCTGCTGGCCATTTCACCGATCGACATGCGCTCCAGGCTCTATGAACTGATCGAGCGGGAAAGCGCCCATGCGCGTGCGGGGAAACCTGCGGCCATATGGGTCAAGCTGAACTCTCTCACCGATTCTGGGTTGATCGACAAACTCTATGAAGCCAGCCAGTCAGGCGTCCAGATCAGCCTCGTGATCCGCGGCATATGCTGCCTTATCCCCGGCGTTCCGGGCCTGTCGGAAAATATCGTAGTCAAGTCCATCGTCGGAAGATTTCTCGAACACAGCCGGATCTGGGTCTTTTCCAACGGAAAGGGGCTACCCAATCGCAGGGCCAGCGTCTTCATTTCATCCGCTGACGGCATGAGCCGGAACCTCGACCGGCGTGTCGAGCTGCTGGTTCCGATCAGGAACCGCACAGTCTATGATCAGGTGCTTTATCAGGTCATGCTGGCCAATCTGCTGGACACCGAGCAAAGCTGGATGCTGGACCATGAAGGACAATACAGCCGGATCACCCCGACCGATGAATCCTTCAACCTGCATCGCTATTTCATGACCAACCCCTCGCTTTCCGGGCGCGGCGCTTCGCTGGAAAAGGGGCGCAAAGTGCCCAAGCTGGCGCTGCGTCGCGGCGCGGCCTGACCAGGAGCCTTTGACGTGCCTTCCAGATCCCGTGCAACGGAGCACGCCATCATCGATATCGGCTCCAACTCTGTCCGTCTGGTCATCTTTGGCGGTCCGGCGCGCGCGCCTGCCCCGCTGTTCAACGAAAAAGTCGTTGCCAGACTGGGGCGCGGGGTAATCGAAAATGGCGCCCTGTCGAAAAAGTCGATGCAGACCGCCCTTGCCGCCCTGCAACGTTTTGCTTCCCTGATGCGCCTGCGCAATGTCAGCTCGATCGAAACGGTTGCGACCGCAGCCGTTCGCGATGCGACCAATGGCCGCGATTTTCTGGATTGCATCGGCCAGCTGGGCCTCAAGCCGCGCCTCCTTTCGGGAAAGGAGGAAGCCGAACTGAGCGCCATGGGCGTGGCAGGCGCATTTCCCGGCGCCGATGGCATTGTCGCCGATCTGGGAGGTGGCAGCATCGAACTGGTAAACCTTGCCGATGATCGCTGCGATCATGGTGTCAGCCTGCCACTGGGATCGCTGAGACTGCCGCAGCTCAGGCAGAAGGGAGCCGCAGGCTTTCACCGCCAGGTCCGCAAGACATTATCCAGCGCACAGCTGCCCGGCAAATCCTGCAACACGCTCTATCTGGTCGGTGGTTCGTTTCGGGCGCTTGCCCGGTATGCGATGCAGCAAATGGCATGGCCGCTGGACGACCCGCATGGTTTCGAAATCGCCAGCGCCCGGGCCATGCCGGTTTTGCGCAAGCTTGCCCGCACCAGGTCCGAACTGGCCGTCAAAGGGGTTTCCTCCTCCCGGCTGGCCAGTCTGCCCGACAGCGCCGCATTGTTGATGGAACTTGTCGGGGAATTGAACCCGGACCGGCTTGTGTTCAGCGCCTGGGGCCTGCGCGAGGGGCTGCTTTGCAGCAGGATGGACAGCCCCACCCGCGGGCAGGACCCCTTGCTAGCGCTTGCCTCGTCGTTCTCCGAGTCCATGGGGGCTTCCCCGCTCAGCGCCGCAATGGTGGCAGGCTGGACTTCGGCGGCAATCCCCGCCGACAGCAGCCACAGCGAAAACCTGCGCCTCGCAAGCACCATGCTCGCCCTTGCCCTGCAGCGGACCGAACCCAATCTGCGGGCGGATCAGGCAGTGGCATGGGCGCTGCGCAAGCGCTGGATCGGCGCAACGGTCGAAAGCCGCACCATCATGGCTGCCTGCCTTGTCGCCAGCCTGGGCGGGGATCGCAGGCTGGTTCCGGGTATTGAGCAACTGGCCCCGAGTGAACGCATTGCCGAAGCGGAGATATGGGGGCTGGCGATCCGCTTGTGCCGGCGCCTCAGCGCGTTTTCCCCGCTGGCCCTTTCAAACAGCGAATTGCGGGTCGAGCAGGAAACCCTTGTGCTCGAACTGGAGGACATTTCCCGGGCGCTTTACAATGAAGCGGTCGAGAAAGACCTGCGCAACCTCGCCGCGAGGATGGGACTGAACGACATTCGGGTGTCTTAGTGTCTGATCCGAAACTCTGGTTTCGGATCGTCCGGCACCGGCCCTCTCCCCCGCCCGGCCACCCAAGGTATTGTAATATATGGGTGGCTGGGCGGGGGAGAGGGCCGGTGCCGCCTCGAAATTCGCCCTTTCGCGAATTTCGAACCAGACTCTTAGTGTCAGGACCTTTTAATCGCGTATTCAAGGCGGCTCAGGCCGCATCAGCGGCGCAGGCGACGCAAATCGCCCTTGCAGCGTTCCGAACAGGTTTTGACATTTTCCCAGTCGCGCGCCTTTTTTTGCGCCAGCCAAATGGTCTCCCGCATGCCGCGCAAGGCTTCTCGGGGAGGTTCGATTTGGTATAGCGCCTGACAGTCACAGGCTGGCCAGAAATGTCGCAGCACGGGTTGCGATGTTGCGCTGTTCATCGGCCGTGAAGCGGTCATAATTGCGCACCATCTGCGCCATGCGCGGATTAGTCTCGATCTTTTCGCGGTGGCGGGCGATGAAATCCCAATAGAGTGCGTTGAACGGGCAAGCCTGAGCGCCGGTGCGCTGCTTCACGTCATAGCGACACGAGCGGCAATAATTGGACATGCGGTTGATATAGGCTCCACTGGCGGCATAGGGCTTGGAAGCCAGCAGGCCGCCATCGGCAAATTGGCTCATGCCGAGAGTATTGGGCATCTCCACCCATTCATAGGCATCAGCATAGACAGCAAGATACCATTCATGCAGCGCATGGGGGTCGACCCCTGCCAGCATT